>NZ_JBBPCC010000018.1:0-159916 GCF_038070315.1 Paenibacillus filicis
AGCCAGAGCCCTTCGGCGAGCGCCTGCACGCGCGCGCCCAGCTCTCCCGCGCGCCCGGCGTCCGCGCGCGGCAGCGGCGCCGCGAGGCGCTCGAGCCGCAGGCCGAGCGCGGCGCGGGCCGCATAGACGCCTGCGTCACGCCAGGCGTCGGCACTTGCGCGGGCGGCTTCGCCCAGCCCGCACAGCAGGATGGCCTGATAGCCCGGCATCAGGCCCAGTGTCGACACGGCCTCGGTCTCCCCGAGGCCGGCGGCGAACCGTCCGCGCCCGGCGAGCCCGCGGACCGCCTCCACCAGCGGATCAGGCAGGGTTACGCCTGCCTGATCCGTCCATTCGCCCGACGCCAGCTCCTCCGGCGTCACGAACAGGATCAGCGCGTCAGCACCTACTCCCGAAGCCTCTCCCTCTTCGAACGCTATGGCAAGCGGCAGCTCCTGCGTCACATATTGCTTCAACGGGTCCATCGTTCCACTCCTTTTCTTCCGTTTAACTAGGTTAAAGAGGTCGCATAGTAGCCGGCCGCTTCCATCACAACCTTGCGCATCGGCAGGTTGTACGGACACATCGGCTCGCAGACCGGCTTCTCCTTACAGGGATCGTGATCCGCACAGGACAGAATCTTCTCTTTGTTCCGCTGGTAGAACCCGTCACCCTTCGGCAGCAGACCGAACGTCGTCCGCACCTGGCTGGAGATCAGGATGTCCGGGATCGAAATCTCAACCGGACAGGAGCAATAGTTGCAGCGCCGGCAATCATGTGCGCCCAGTTGGACTGCCAAGGATTCCAGCTCCATACGCTCAGCCTCCCCGACTTCCTCTCGCATCGCCGCAATATTCTCCCTGACCTCGTCCACACTGATCATCCCCGAGATGATCACGTTAACATCCTGGCTATACGGATACCGGATCGCTTTGTCCACCGGCTGGATAAATCCCCCGGACAACGGCTTCATGGCCACCTTCCCCATGCCCAGACGAGTCAGCTCCGGAATCAATTCATCGAGGGCGAAAGGCTGGGCCAGATTCAGGTGAAACAGCACCTGATCAAACTGCTCCTTGCCGATCCACTTGGTCAGCAGATCGGGCCGATGCCCGGTAATGCCGATATGCCGGATATACCCTTTTTCTTTCATTTCCAGCGCAGCCCGGTACGCCCCATCTTCGGACATTGCCGCTTTAAATTCCTGAACTTTGTTCACATAGTGAATCTGCAGCAGGTCGATCACGTCAGTCTTCATCCGCGTCAGGCTGCGCTCGATCTCTTCCTTGGCCGAGGCGTAGTCCCGCTTCCCCGTCTTGGTCGCCAGAAAATACTCCGATCTTCGGTGGGAAATACACTCCCCGATGATCTCTTCGCTGTTGCGGTAAGCCGCTGCTGTGTCAATATAGTTTACGCCTTCATCGAGCGCATAATTCAAGGCCTCCCTCGCCTGCTCCAATGGAACTCCAGGCAAGTTCATCGCGCCGAATCCGAGCGAAGATACGCGATAACCGGTCTTGCCGAATGTCGTGTAACGCATCTGTCAAGCTCCTCCCCAATCGCTGTCGATAGCTTTCTCGTCAATTATAGTCCAAGCCCATGCAAAAAAACACCCAATTCAGGGTGTTCTTCGCTCTGCTAGAGCAGCCGTTTCATAAATGCATAAGCCTTCCGGTCCATGTCTCTGCCCAGCGCATGGCCCATGAACGGGTACACTTCCATCGTCTTGTCCTTGACCGGCAGACGGTTGTAAGCTGCAAAGATCGTCTCCGGCATGCAGATCATATCCTTGAGCCCTACCGAGCAGAGCACAGGCACCGTAATCCGGTCCGCCAGATTGATGATATCGAAGTAGCTGAGCGTCTGCAGCACCTGCTCCAGCTTGTCAGGGAACACCGTAACGAACTGGGCGGCCTCCGCCAGCGAGCTCGTGGAGTTGAGGATACCGAAATCCATATGACACATATTCGGCACATTGGCCACCGCCCCGCGCACACGTCCGCTCAGCGCCGCCGTGATCAGCGCTAGCCCGCCTCCTTGGCTGGTCCCCATCACGAAGATACGCTCCGCATCAATCTCCGGCTGCTCTGATGCTGCCTGAACGGCTCGCAGCGCATCCAGCGTGATATGCTTATAGTAGCATTCATGCTTGTCCAGAATCCCTTGAGTGACCCACCCCTTGGTCATGCCATAGTTTTGCGGAGCCAGATTCCCAGTCTCCCCGCCTTGACCGCGTACATCGATCGCATACACGGCAAATCCCATCAGCAGCCAGGAGGCATAGCTTTCCGGCTCATTCTTGGAGCCCTGGTACCCGTGATAGATGACGATGCAGGGGCAAGGCGTGCGAATCGGCTGCGGAGGCAGCAGATACCATCCATGAATCGGCGTTCCGTCATGAGCCTCGTACGTGAGCCTGCTGACGCTTGCCTGCATCGGCGTCTGCTCTTCCGTCCTGCGGTAGGGGACGCCATCGGCATTCAACCGGAGCGTCTGCTCCCAATACGCCTCCAAATCCGGCCGGGCCGTAGAATCGGCCATAAAGTGGTACAAACCATCGATTCGCTTCTCAATCGCGTTCACAACAGGTTCCTCCTACAGCTTCACTTGTATGCAATTCCGTGTCCGGCGGTAACCGTACCTACACTATTTCCATCCGCATAGGCGAAGTTCCTGTCAGCTGGAAATTTTTTTTGCCGTATGCATACAACAACTAAATCTCTTGACTGTGTGCATGGCATCAGCGAACTCATTTGACCGTGCACTACACCCCTGCGTAGCTCTGAATCGTACCTCAAAGACGTACTTCCTGCTTGGCTGAACGTTCGGCCGGAGCAATCGCCTTTCCTTTCGTGGTATCGCCCAGGCCTGCCGTGATTTCGATATATATCGTGTACAGACCGCCTGGGAGAGAACGTCCTTCTTCATCGGTCCCCATCCACCGTTCCGTAAATGACAGCCTGTCGTCCGCCTCCAGTACGCGCGACTGAATCGCCATCGTAAAGCTCTTGTCACTGGACCAGCGGTAGACCTCTTTCCCCTGCTCATTGACGACCCTGATCTCGAATTGCTGACCCGAGCCGAAGACGAGGGGCTGCTTGACCCCCGACTTATTACGCAGGGCAAAGTCCAGCACGAACCCGCCCGCTTCCCGCGAGATACCCAGCTCCGTCTCGAACAAGCCCTCTGCCGGCACGGGCGCCTTCTTCCCGCCTTTTGCGCCACCTATGAGTTCAAGCCGCTCCTTCACAGACCCGTTCAAGACCTGCGGCTTAGCCTCTCCGGCTTCGGCTATAATCTCAATCTTAAGCGCCGATGCCTGCCCGGGATACGACTGCAGCATGAGTCCCGTGGTCCAGACATGGAGCTGCTGGCCAATCTTGAGCTGATCGAAGGATAGCGGTTCGCTGCTCCCGGCCTTCCTGATCTTTCCCTCCGCAGCCAGTGAGATAAAGGTTGCTTCGGGATCGCTTGTATCGCCGTTTCTCTTATCCTCATTTACGATAAGTACCCGTTCTCCATCAATCCTGGTAATGACGCCGCTCAGGGTAGGGACTGAACAGCATTCAGACTGGCCTAGCGACAGCGGAAACTCCCTGCCTGCCAGCTCGTACAACGCCAGCCGCAGCTTAGTAAGTTCTTCCTCCGTAAGCCTATGCTCTACATCCTCCGCGTGCCGGACCTGTATGAATACTTGATCCGAATCTGTTCCCAACATCAAGACTTTCACTTTGTGTTTCTCCATCAAGTCGCCTAGATGCTCCCCTATCTTCTGCTTGATGCTGCTTAGCTCGCTAGCGGCAGACTCTCTCTTCATCGGCACCACCAGCTTATAGCCAGCCCCGTCCTTGATCGAATCGGAAGTATCCTTGGAGTAGGCTGACAAGGATCCCTCCATAGATGAGCTGGATGACACAAGAAGCATACCTGCCAACATAACCGCCGCAACCCTAATCATTTCCACACCACCCGTTATATGCTAACCTCTTAACGGAGGAGAATGAAGGAAGGTTGCACCGTGATTGTGACGAAACTGGCTTCTGAATAGGCTAGGCCTTTTGTTTTATAAGAGTCTCGTTTACTTAATTTCTTACCTCTTATGTAAACGTATTCATTTTGCTATAAGAAAAGCTTGCCGGGTGATCGCGCCCTCATGGGACCTTGTCATACGCTGTTCTTAACGAGCACCCTCCCCTTGATTGGACAAGGATCGGTAAAGCCGCCTCTGCAGCTCGAACGTTCACCTCTTGCGCGACAATTAGGCCAGACTGTACCTGCCGGCAGCCTGGCTCCTCGCACGAAAGCCTTTCTTTGGCATTCTCCAAATCCCGACTCCCGACCAGGTCCTCTGACCTAGAACAGCCCCAGCCGTTCAGGAACGACCGTCGGAATCATTGCTTTTCTTAGCTTCCTCCTGCTTCTTGTCGCTACCGCCCGGCTTCTTGCCGGCATCCTCTTGTTTCTTATTGTCAGACTCTTGCTTCTTTCCATCCGCTTCTTGCCTCTTTCCATCTGCTTCTTGCTTCTTTCCATCTGACTCTTGCTTCTTTTTCTGCTCCTCAGCCTTCTTTCGCTCAGCTTCCTGCTTTTTTCTTTGTTCCTCTTGCTTCTTGCGTTCCTCTTCCTGCTTTTTGCGCTGTTCTTCGGCCCGCTTGGTTTCCTCTACGCGCTTCGGGTCATCCTTACCCCGGTCGTTCTTGTCGTCGTCATCATTCCGGTTCTTGCCATCATCCTTGTCCCGTGAGGTGCCGCTGCCCGGAGTACCTGGTTTCGCACCACCGGTCTGTGAACCTGTCGTACCCGGCTTTGCGGAGCCTGAGGATGGTTTGCCTGAATCTTTCTTGTCGTCTTTCTTGTCATCATCTTTGCCGTTCCGGTTCTTGGTAGAACCGCTGCTCTTGTCATCTTCATCATCCCGGCTATTGTTGTTCTTCCCGTTCGACGTGCCGGATTTCTTCGGATCATTCTTAGACGTGGAGGCGTTGCCAGTCGAACTGGTCTTGCTGCCGGTATTCGCAGAATTCTGATTCTTTTTATTGTCATTGGTGTCTTTTCCGTTTTTACCGGCGTTCTTGCTTTCGCTGAGCTTTTTGTCCAGCTCACCGCTTTTCTCTTCCTGCACGAGCTTCTTGAGGTCAGCCTTAGAAGGAACCTTGTTCTGGATGGACTGGGCCACTTCAGGCTTCGACTTGGAGATTTGCAGCACGGACTCCTTCTTGATTTCGTCCAAGGTCACGTCAGACCCACTGTTCTTGGCATTTAAGTAGACGGAGTATTTGCCTGTAGAGACGCCATTCTGACCGGCCGCCTCACGCACTTCCGCAGGAGCCGCGAATGCCGCCACTTGATACTGCTTGACTTGTTGAGGGTGAGTGGTTTCAATATGCTT
Source organism: Paenibacillus filicis (assembly GCF_038070315.1). Taxonomy (NCBI): domain Bacteria; kingdom Bacillati; phylum Bacillota; class Bacilli; order Caryophanales; family Paenibacillaceae; genus Paenibacillus; species Paenibacillus filicis. Next base: position 5,369 of record NZ_JBBPCC010000018.1, read on the forward strand.
GGTAACCTGCTGTTTCATCTTCTCGGCGATCGACTCGTCATTCACCTTGCTGTCCAGCTGGATCACCGTGCTGGAAATCACGATTTCCCCTTCACCCTTGGCCAGTGCTCCGCGCTCTGCATTGTCCAGCAGCCGCTCGGTCACCTGCTCGAGATTTTTCCCCTTGTAATCGAGCTGTTCGATCAATATATTGCCGTCATCATTCAGTCCGCGCAGCTCCAATACGTTCTCTTGAACGTCGATTCCCATCTCGACGCTCGGGTTGATATCCATCGTTATGTAGGCGACGACCTCGGGACTGCCGAGCTTGCCGTTGAAGCTGGCAAACACCACCAGGCTGAATACAACCGCCGCCGCTAAGGCCGAGCGGCCTGCAACAGAGGGACTCCGCCAGTTGATGCCGGCCCTGGCATATTGAATCTCTTCGCCAATCTGGCAGGTGCGGTTCCGTCGGGAGACACGATCGAACCTGCCGTCGGGCCTTAAGACTACTAGATGTTTGTTCGTGACTTCCATAACAATTCCTTTATGCATGACGCGTCCCCCCCTACTCTTTTTCGCTGTCTTGCTCTCTCTCCACATCATCTCTGATATGTAAGTAATCTCTCAGATACGGGTATGGCCCGCTGTAGATCAGAGCGACGGCAATGATGAACTTGCGGTTGCGCTCCAGCGTCTTGCGGGACACGCTTACCTGATCCAGCAGCTCCTTAATCGGCAGCATTTTCTTGCTCAGCATCACGCTCATCAGCTCTGAATCTCCCGAGAGCTTGTATCCAATGCCGAACAATGCCTGCCTGGAGTCGTCATGCTTAGGTGAAGCGTCCACCAGCTCCTCGAAGCGTATCCCGAATTCCGATAAAGCGCGACTTAAATCGACAATTTCATGACGCCGTTCCTCGATCCCCTTCTGTTTCTCATAGGCCTCTATAGCCTGATGAACCTCGACGGGATTGACCGTATGGTCCTCCTCGTCTTCTACATCGAACGTGCTGTAAGGAATTTGTCCGGCAAATCTTTGCTCTTTGCGGACATAGTCAATAAGCCGGCGGCGCATGACCTGTTCGGCAAAACCCAGGAATGATCGCCCCGCCTGAGGGGAGAATTGATTAATCGCCTCATTGAAGGCTCCGAGAGCAATGCTGAACTCATCGTCCCGTGCCGGGTCCACATAACGTTTGCAGAATCGGCTCGTTACCTTCGCCACATAAGGCTGATAATCGGTAATAAATTGATTGCGTAAGCGCAGATCACCTTCTTGTATACGGATTACGATCTCTTCCGGTGCAGCAGTCTCTCCGGGAGCCGGGTGGTGTGTCTGACGTTTTCCTAGAAACTTCTTAAATAAAACAAGCAGCAACCGTTCCACCTCACACTAAATTTTTCGCTGTTCTCTATGGGATTGCGGGGGTCCAACCGGCACCTCCGACCTATTTTTCAGGAAAATTTTGCACTTTTCATGACAAGAAAAAAACGCCCCTACCAGCCTGCCGATGCCGGCAGCCGCATGCCTGAATGTTCCTCAGCACAAAGACAAGGAGGACAAGGCACACGGAGTTAGGGACGTTTCGTAAAGGCCGCCGATCATGACAGGCCGCGTATCGTATTCTTGCTCTTAAGCTTATGTCTGCGCTGGCTCAGCACATGAAGACGCTTCTTCAACTGCTGCTCCCATTCGGCATCGCCGATATCCTTGGCCACGGTGAGCAGGTCTAGCGCCATATCCACCTGACTGCGCACGACCTCCAGCGGATCTTCATTCTCATGATTGACACAGTTTTCGAAGAGCTCCGTCTGATCCCGGTGCTCGACATATTCTCCGAAATCAACCTCAGGAGCGCCGTCCCCATGCGCATACTCAGCCAAAATCTCATATTCACTTTCCACCAGGTGATGGACCTCAACGCGATGACATACCGGGCAGAACAACAGAGGCACATTATGAATCTGCGTTCGGATATGTTTCAGCGTACCTTTAGTCCCTAGCATACTGGCTCCGCAACAAAAACTCATTCACGTTCTCCCCCGTTTCGCATATTTCTGTCCCTGATATCTTTTATTCGACCAAAAGCGTCAATAATCCTGCTTTTTCTGATCAATCGCCAGAAGTTAAATATTTCCTGGTCCCTAAGACTCCCGGCCGAAACCATCCTCCTCCAGAATATCTAGCGATTTCCCCTGCCTCGATATCGTATGAAAACCTCGCAGCCCATCCTACTTGGCGTTCCCCCTCCAGGCGCAGCCGGCTCGCAGGACATTGTGCCTGGGCCAGCTCATTCACCGCAACCCTATCTTCGCAGCCGCTTATTTCAACGGCCTTATTCCAACTGTATGAAGGAAGACGGCTCCCATATGCTTGCATACGCTTGCAATCTATCCTCCGTGATCTCCCACTATTCATATTCCCTAACGCCATGAACCGTGCAGATGTTGCAGCCGGAGCAGTCACCGCTAAATTTTTTAACTTTTCTGTTCCCCTCCGCAAGGCCGCTTCCGCTTCTACAAGGCTGAACACCTACATATACTTCAAGTAATGTGATTTTTCTTGAGCTTTCTTGAGAGGAGTGAGACATCCTATGCAATGGATTGCCATCGGTTCCAAGCAAATCCCGTATGTGCACTATGACGATCAGGCTTCGCAGATGCATATTCACTACTATACCGGGCAAACTCTCACGTGCAGCGGCGTCGCACCGGACCAATACCACCTGCTGCTTCAGTCTCCGAACCGGTACGATATGATTATGAAAATGACGGCGGTACAGCCCGGATTACCACAGCAGGATTAACACGCCCCAGCGAGCGAGAGCCCCTAAATCTCCCCAACCGGCGGAGATTATTTTTTTGCCCGAATTAGGCCAGACTGCTGATAGGGGGATTGCTAGAGCGCTTGGAGGCAATTCCCGTTTTACCCCACAAAAAAAGTGCACCGGTATACGTTTTCATTCATTTTCACGGATTGACCGCCTTGGCAGAAAACGGTACTCTAGGAAGAGAGAAAGCATTCTGAATAAGAAGGAAGTGGATGCATGCCAAGACATCTCGTCATCGGGAACGGTAAGTTCTTAATCAATCTGGATCGCAATACCTACATGCGCGACTTGTACTATCCCTACGTAGGGCAACTGAACCACGTCGGCGGCTATCAATGCCGCATCGGCTTATGGGTCGACGGTACGTTCACCTGGCTGTCCGATCCCGAATGGAACTTCGAGCTCTCCTATGTAGAGGACTCACTGGTTACAGAGGTGCGGGCATCGCATTACCACTTGGGCATCACGCTGCTAATCAATGACGGCGTCCACCAGCGTGAGGATATTTATCTGAAGCGCATCGTGGTTCACAACCATTGGGAAAGCGTCCGTGAGGTGCGGATGTTCTTCAACCAGGATCTTGTCATCAACGAAACCGAGGTCGGCGATACCGCCGCCTATTACCCGCTTAACAACACCGTATTTCATTATAAAAAAGACCGTTACTTCATGTTCAACGGCTTGACCGGAACCGAAGGACTGTATCAGTATACGACCGGCGTCAAGCGCTTCTACAACGCCGAGGGTACGTGGCGCGATGCGGAAGACGGTCTGCTCTCGGGCAATGCGATCGCGCAGGGCTCGGTCGATAGCACGATCTCGCTGCGCCTGCATGTGCCGCCCAATGAGGACGGCGCGCTGTACTACTGGATGACCGCCGGACGGGATCTGGAGGAAGTCAAGAAGCTGGATGCTTACGTCAAGGACAGCCATCCCGACAAGCTGCTCGAGCGGGCCAAAATCTACTGGCAGCGCTGGGTTAACAAATCCGAGCGCGACTATGGCAACCTGAGCGAGGCCTGCGTCCGCCTGTACAAGCAAAGCCTGCTGATCGTCCGTACCCAGACCGATGTGAACGGCGCGATCATCGCGGCCAACGATTCGGACATTATGCATTCCAACCGGGACCATTACAGCTATATGTGGCCGCGCGACGGCGCGTTGATCGCCTATTCGATGACAATGGCCGGGTATCAGGGTATGATCACGCCGTTTTTCCATTTCTGTGCGAATGCACTGTCGCCCGAAGGATACCTGCATCACAAATACAACCCGGACGGAACCGTCGGCTCCAGCTGGCATCCTTATCTCAATGGCGGCAATACGCAGCTCCCGATTCAGGAGGATGAGACGGCGCTCGTGCTGTTTGCCCTCTGGCAGGACTACGTCCGCCACGAGGATATTGAGCTGCCGCAGTCACTCTATCGCACACTGATCCGCCGCGCAGCACGGTTCATGTCCAGTTATATTGATCAAGACCTTTCGCTGCCTAAGCCCAGCTACGATCTGTGGGAGGAGCGATACGGCATCTTTACCTTTACGGCCTCGGCCGTGTACGGCGGTCTGATCGCTGCCGCGAACTTCTGCAGCCTGTTCGGCGATGAAGAGCGGGCCAGCCGGTACCGTCACAACGCGGAGAAGATCAAATCAGGCATCCTGAAGCATCTGTGGGATGAAGAAGAAGGGCGCTTCGTCCGGGGTCTGCATCTGGAAAACGGGGAATGGGTCAAGGACCGTACGTACGAGAGCAGCGTGTACGGCATCTTCGAATTCGGCGTGCTGCCGGCCGACGATCCGCGCGTCGTCAGTACGATGCAGGCCAACCGCAAGCAGCTGACCATTAAGACCGAGATCGGCGGCGTAGCGCGCTACTACCATGATTACTACTTCCAGCGCTCGTCCGATATTGAGAATGTCCCCGGCAATCCATGGATCATCTGTACCCTGTGGATCGCGGAGTGGGAGATTGAATATGCGAAGACGCTCGAGGAGCTGGAGGCTCCCCGCCGTACACTGGAATGGGTGGTTAAGCATGCTATGGAGAGCGGCGTCCTGTCCGAACAGCTGGATCCGTTCAACGGCGAGCCCGTGTCCGTAGCACCACTGACCTGGTCCCATGCCACCTATGTGCTGGCCGTCGTCAAGTACACCGAGAAGTACAAGAAGCTGGTCACCGGATCAGACAAGTAAACGCCCGTCTTGAACGAGCCTAGCATCGGTAGCCCTATCTGTGCTAGACGAACCGACAAGGCTATGACAAGCATACGTGAAGCCAGCGGAGATTCCGCTGGCTTCATTTTTTCCGGGCTGGCCCCCAGGCGTAGAACCGGACATGACTTTGTTAATACCATGGGCGACCAGCTCCACATGACCCAACTCTTCGGCCGTAATGCTGGTAACGAGGTCATTTGAATTCGGATTCACGGTTTTCTGCCGTTTTCTATAAGATTGAACTTCGGAGTCTTAGTTCTCCGAGATCTCAATCGAGAGCATCTTAACGACTTCCTTCGGCTTGCTGGACTCGCCTCTCCCGTCCTTGTCCACCGGGGTAGCGGCAATCGTCTGTACGGTGTCCATCCCCGAACTGACCTTACCGAATATGGTATAATTCGGAGCCTGGTTGAGGTTCTCGCTATCGGCTCCCGTACAAATAAAGAACTGGCTGCCGTTCGTGTCCGGACCGGCATTCGCCATTGCTACGATCCCCGTCTCGTACTTATGCGTACCTCCGAGCTCGTCCGCGAAGGCGTAGCCCGGGCCACCGCGCCCTGTACCGGTCGGATCGCCCGTCTGGATCATGAAGCTCTGGATAATGCGGTGAAACACCACATCATCGTAGTATCCGTCCTTGGCAAGCTTGATGAAGTTGTTAACGGTCTGCGGCGCGTCCTTGGCAAACAGCTCGATTACGATCGGGCCCTTCGTCGTTTGGATAGTTGCCGTATACGTCTTGGCGGCGTCGATCTCCAGCTCCGGCGGCTTCGTATAGCGGCTGCCAACCCAGATCGTGTCGCGCTTCCCATCATATTGAACCGGCTTGCCGAGCGCTTCGCTCACAAAGCGCAGCGGCACATACGTCGTTCCTTCATAGATAAACGGCGTTCCCTCTGCCAGTGCCTTCTCTTTTCCGTCAAACATAAACCGCAGTTTCTTGGCGTACACCTCGATCTGTTGCCCCCCAGCGGCGCTTACGCCAACTGCTGCCGTCAGCATCGTTCCGATCACAACGCCAACAGCGGTATACTTCAGCCTCTCCTTCAAGCCGGTATGCCTCCCCCATGAATAAAATAATCTTCTAGGACAAGCATACTGGCATCCACGTAAAAAAGCCACCCCCGATGAGAGTGACTTTCCTAGTAGAGGCTTAAGCTCAGCCTGTATACCATTGTCTGTTTACTCGTGAGCATACGTTTGCTCATATTTGGCAGCATCCCACAGGCTGTCCAGCTCGGAAGCATCCGCGATCTCAACAGTCACTATCCAGCCCTGCTGATAAGGAGACATATTAATTAGCCCCGGATTTTTACCAAGCTCCCGGTTGAAATCCAGCACTTGACCGGACAGCGGGGCATACAGCTCCGTGACGGTCTTTACCGATTCCATACTGCCGAGCGGCTCGCCTGCCGTCAGCTTATCCCCTACGGCGGGAAGCTCGATGAAGACGATTACGCCGAATTCCTCCTGGGCAAAGTCGGTCAGCCCGATCGTGGCCCGGTTGCCGTCCACGCGAACCCAGATATGGTTCTCACTGTACTGATACTCTTTCACAATTTCCAACGAATATAGCCCCTTTCATGGTTAGACGCGCTTAGCGTGCAAAAACCCCCAAGCCTGCCGGTTAAGGGCAGACCGAGGGGTCGTGTGGATCATTTGGGCGCAGCGGCTTATTTCGCCACCAGGTGCTTGTCGCCTTTTTTCCAGCCGATTGGGCACAATCCGCCGGATTGCAGAGCCTCAAGTACGCGGTAAGTTTCTTCCACGCTGCGGCCTACATTGTTGTGGTGAACGACTTGGTATTGCAGCTCGCCTTCAGGGTTGATGATGAATAGGCCGCGCAGTGCGATGCCTTCTTCTTCGATCAGAATGCCATAGTCACGAGCTACGGACTTGGTGATGTCAGCGCCAAGCGGGAAGTTCAGCTTGCCCAGGCCGTTTTGGTCAACCGGTGTGTTGATCCAAGCGCGGTGGGAGTGTTTGCTGTCTACCGATACGCCGAGGATTTCAGCATTAACGGCTTTGAATTGCTCTGCAGCGTCGCTGATTGCCGTAATTTCAGTCGGGCAAACAAACGTGAAGTCGAGCGGGTAGAAGAACAATACGAGCCATTTGCCTTTATAATCCGAAAGAGAAACTTTACCGAAATCCGAGCCATCGCCCAGTGCTGTTTCCAATGTAAAATCAGGAGCCGGTTTACCTACCAAACGTTCTGCCATAATCTGAATTCCTCCCAATTGATAATTATTATCACAAGTCAAATCGTATCATTAGACGATAATAATGTCAAGATTAAAATGATTATTTAATTAAAATGATTCTAATCTGTAACATTAAAGTCCTGATGAAGCCTCATCATCCTGAGATGATTCCTTGTCCAAATTATACCATGCCTATCCTGCTCTGAATATAGGGCTTTCCGTCTCATAAGTCCTGTTATAAGAAGGTCGAGCAGTTTCCCCGTGACAAGGCTAGGTTCCGGTACAGCTGCCGTCACTAGGCCATGAGGCAAGCAGACGGCGGCAAGCCGGTCCTCCTGCTTGCACAGGCAGCAAGAAGAAGCTCTGAGCACAGTATGCCTCTCAAGAGCTTCTCCTTTGGCTGCTTATTTCATGCGAATTATTTACGGATTGCGTTCACGATCAGATCGCCCATAGCAACTGTACCGATAGCCGTGCTCTTGTCGACTGCGATATCGCCTGTGCGGTGACCCGCATCCAGGACTTCCTTCACCGCGAGCTCGATCGCGTTAGCTGCGTCGTGGTAGCCGAACGTCAAGCGGTACATCAGAGCGACAGACAGAATCGTAGCGATCGGGTTGGAGATTCCTTGGCCGGCAATATCAGGTGCAGAGCCGTGTACCGGCTCGTACAGACCGAATGCGCCTTCGCCCAGGGAAGCGGACGATAGCATGCCGATGGAGCCTGTAAGCATCGCAGCTTCGTCGCTCAGGATGTCGCCGAACATGTTCTCGGTTACGATGACGTCGAAGCTCGAAGGACGGCGCAGCAATTGCATCGCGCAGTTGTCAACGAGTACGTGCTCCAGCTCGACTTCCGGGTACTCCGGTGCAATCCGGTTCACGACTTCGCGCCACAGGCGGGAAGTTTCCAGAACGTTGGCTTTATCGACCGAGGCCAGCTTCTTGCTGCGGGTCATCGCGATATCGAAGGCTTGGCGCACGATGCGCTCCACTTCCGTTACATTGTACACACAAGTATCGACGGCTTCCTCACCTTGAGCGCCTTCGCGGCGGAACTTCTCGCCGAAGTAGATGCCGCCCGTCAGCTCGCGAACGACGATCAGGTCTGTACCTTCCAGAACTTCAGGCTTCAGCGTGGAAGCGTCCTTCAGACAGTCGAATACGTTAGCCGGACGGATGTTGGAGAACAGGCCCAGCGCCTTGCGGATACCCAGCAGACCCGTTTCCGGACGAAGCTCCTTCGGGTTGTTGTCCCATTTCGGTCCGCCTACGGCTCCGAGCAGCACAGCGTCTGCGCCTTGGCACAGGTCCAGTGTTTCTTGCGGCAGCGGCGTTCCTTTCTCATCGATGGCGATTCCGCCGAACAAGCCATGCTCGAATTCAAAGCGGTAGCCAAACAGTTCTTCCGTCTTCTTCATTACTTTGATTGCTTCAGCCACAACCTCAGGGCCGATGCCGTCTCCGCCGATAACGGCGATTTTCTTCACTTCAGTCATCTTAAGTTCACTCCCACTCGTAGTCGGTTCCATCTCTCATTAATATCATATTTGTCCACCGTTTACAAAGATATAAAAGCTATCGTCTTCATAGTCAATTCCTATAAATGACTCATCCGCAATTCTAGCAGGCCTCCATGCTCATCCCCTCGTTGCAAGCAGCCGTTGTGCCTTCTCCCTTTTTATTTCGGTATAATAGATTCAAATAGTCAGTTAGACAGCAGCACAAGGCATCATTTGTTTATCGAAAAGGTGGAGGGCATGCGTCATTTTTTGCAGTTATTTACCCGTGATCACGATCATTCCGCATTGTCTGCCGAAGAAGTCCATAGAAGGTCGCAGCTCCGGCTCCGCTTGCGGGAGCAGGCGAAGTCTCTGTTCTCCGTTCCGGGCTCCTATCGGCTGACCGTTGACGAATATGAGGCCGCGCAGGAAGGACGCCAAGCGACCGTTTCCTTCGTCTGGACGAAGCCTGGGCGCGATGAGGGAATTACGCTGAAATTTGACGACGAAGGAAGGCTGCTGGACTATTCCCGCGATATCCCGGAGGAAGACACGACCGATGGCACCCACTCAGCATCAAGGACATGGCCGGCTTCGTCTTATACCCAGGAAGCTGAGCCGGAAGACGCTGGCCCGCCCCATAAGCGCCCAGCAGCCGAGCAGTTCGTTCGGCAGCACCGGCCTGATGTCTGGGGGCGCTTCGTATTCCTGGGCAGCAAGCCGACCGACGATGGCCAATCGCTCCACTATGGGCAAGAAGCCATGGGCTTGCCGCTGCCCCGGTCCGGCTTCCGGGTCCAGGTGCACCAGAGCGGCGAAATCTGTGGATTTACGTATGTAGGAGAGCAGGCCGATCCGGTATGTCCGGCGCGGCTCGGAGATCCCGGCCAGATACGCACTCTGATTGCGGATACGCTGACTATGGAGCTTAAGTTAAGTCTCGTCAGCAGCTACTACAAGGCTGCATCATACGGATTGCGTCTGGTTTACGAGCCCGGCCCGATCCGGCACAGCTTTCCTGCCGATCTAGCCGAACTGGAGACCGAGGTCGATCGCCTCATGTCCACACTCTCTGCTAGTACAGAGGCATCCGAGGCGCAGACGGAGGAAATCTGGACCCCTGTTCCACTGCGCCCTGACACGGACGAGCCGCTGGTGTACATGAACGAGAAGTTCATCGCCTGGACGGGAATCGATCCGTCCCGCTACGAGAAGCTGCGGGAGATCGACCTGGACCATGAGCTGGCGGTTGTCTGGCGCAGACGGGATTGGTCTTCCACAGAGGCTGACCGGCAGCCAGAGGAAACCGACGAGGCCGGAGAGCTTGCAGCAGCTTGCAGCAGGTGAAGACTCTCCTCCGACTGACGGACTTGCCGAACGTGAGCTTACCATAGGTGCCTTGTTGCGGGAGCGTTCGGAGGAAACCATCAAGCTGAAGATCGAGCCCGCGACAGGGCGGCTTCTGTCCCTCGTCCGGTTCGAGGCATGTACAGGGACACTTCGCTTATCCCGCGCCGAGTGCCTCCAGCGGGCTCTGGACTTCCTGGCGGCCGTCAACTCCGGCATGGAACCTTACTTGCAGCTGCGGGATAAGCCCGAGAACCCGGAATCCGATACGGAGGCCTTCCACTTCCGCGTCGTCAAGCAGGAGCTAGCCGTTGCAACAGATCTTATTTGGATCGGAGTTGACCGTTCTACCGGGATGATTGTTCATTTCATGAGTCCGAGTCCGGCCTTCAGGCCTGAGGAACTCGCCGTACTCCCGGCCCATCCGGCCCTGGACGCTTATCAGGCGCGCCTCCATTATCTAGAGAACCTCGATCTCCAGCTGGAATGGAAGCCCGACTACGCTTCCGCAGAGAAGCCTATGCCCTATAAGCTGATGTACACCCTCGTGCAGAGTGGGTCCGGCCATCAGATCCATGGAATCGACGCGGTTAGTGGTGGTATTATCAGTGCTGGACGGCCGTAGAACGGCGGGCCAGCCCGGTCTGAATCCTCCGCACCTGAACGCTGCAGCATGAGCGATTCTGCTGCTTTCCCGGTTGTCATCGGCACGGTAAAGGATTAAAATAATGTTAATACCCTTATATCCGGTAAACCGTGATATTTACTTATTTCCTCCAAAGGAGTCCTACAGATGAAATATCGCTTCTCCGAGACGATCGACAGCTTCAAATCGTCCGCCGTTCGTGAGATTCTCAAGCTCACGCAAGGACGTTCCATTATCTCACTCGCCGGCGGGCTGCCTAACGAGCAGTACTTCCCGGTCGATGCCGTACGCGATGCCTTCTCCCGCGTATTCGAACGCGGCAACGGCGTGCTGCAATACGGCCTGACCGAAGGCTACACGCCTCTGAGAGAAAGCATCTCCAAGCACCTGGCCCGCAAGGGAATTCAAGCCGGCGTCGACAACATGCTGCTGACGACAGGCTCCCAGCAGGCCATCGACCTGCTTACTAAAATTTATGTCGATCCGGGCGACGTCATTCTCGTCGAGAAGCCGACTTATCTGGCTGCCATCCAGGTATTCCAATCGCACAAAGCCAAGCTCGTCTCAGTAGATGGCGATGAGCACGGGATGAATCCGGAGGATCTGGAGCAGAAGATCAAGCTGCATCAGCCGAAGTTCGTTTACGTCATCCCTACGTTCGCTAACCCGACCGGAAAGGCCTGGAGCCTGGAGCGCCGTCAAAGCGCACTGGATATTTGTAAGCGCAACGATGTGCTCATCCTCGAAGACGATCCTTACGGCGAGCTTCGGTTCGGCGAAGGCGAGCCACTTCCTTCGATCTACTCGCTCGGAGGCGAAGCGAACGGCAACCCTGTCGTGTACACCAGCACGTTCTCCAAGATCGTGGCTCCTGCACTGCGTACAGGCTGGGTCGTCGGCGATCAAGAGGTTATCCGGCACATCGCGCGCGCCAAGCAGGCTGCCGATCTGCACTCCAGTACGATGGACCAGCAGGCAATTCATGAAATTTTCGAGAACTTCGACATTTATGGTCACATCGATCTGATTCGTACCCAGTACGAGCTGCGGATGCGTCAGATGATCGATCTGCTGAAAGCCCAGCAATGGGAAGGCGTCCACTGGATTGAGCCGAAGGGCGGTATGTTCGTCTGGGTGGAAATGCCGCAGCATATCGACACGGCCGAGCTGATGAAGTTTGCCGTCGAGGAAGGTGTTGCGTTCGTACCGGGCGCCAGCTTCTATGCCGACGAGCCGCAAACCAATACGATGCGCCTGAACTTCACGCATACCGATACCGAAGAAATGAAGACCGCCTTCGAGCGTCTGGACCGGGCCATTAAGCGGTTCGAAGCCGCCAAGGTAACCTCGTAAGTTTGAAGATAGAGCCTGGCATGCAGGCTAGTAAAGCCCCTGTTCGACAGACCATAGTCTGCTGAACAGGGGCTTTTGCCTGCTATACGGCTCGTGACATAAATCGGAGTGGATGGCTATGCATAGGGTTCAGCCTTCAACTAAGCCGAGATATCTGATTTCCTTGTCATGTACCTTCACTATCAAAATCAGTCCGTTTTTTTTAATGGGTTCAAAGACTTCGGTATGAACGGGAAGCTTGGTCGCCATTCCGTCTTCAAACGCGATACCCGCCTCATAAGTCTTTTTAATAATCCCCACACTTTTCCCAGGCGTAAGATCTGCTTCTTGTACCCACTCGATATCGCTTGCGTTGACATACACGATGCCGTTCCATTGGAAAAGATCTGCGTCAGCATTTCTTTTAATCATGCCTTGGGCCGTTGGATTGGATGTCGATTGAGCTAAGCCCTCGCTATGACTAGCTGTGGACTTGCTACGCTCTGCATGCTCGCAGCCAGCCATAAGTGCCACGGACAGGGCCATCAGAAATAACCGGTATCTCATGTGACCTCCCCTTTACCTTTTATATGATAAACGTGGCTATCCTACATAAGGTTACAACCTGCCCTTCCTTCTCCCGAAGAAAAAAAACCAGGCCTTCCTAGTAGGAAGGCCTGGTGCATTGTAGAAATTCGTTAGATCGACGATACGTTGTCGCGTCCGCGCGCAGGAGTCTTGCGCTTGTCGATCAGGCGGTTGATAGCGTCCACGTAGGCACGGGCGCTCGCTTCGAGAATGTCGGTGCTGACGCCGCGGCCTTGAACGGAATAATCGCCCTGCTTCAGTACCACATGTACCTCGCCGAGCGCGTCCTTGCCATGGGTGACAGACTGGATCGAGTAGTCGTCGAGCTCGACGTCTTCCTTCGTCGCCTTGTCGATGGCGTTATAGATCGCATCCACCGAACCGTTACCCACAGCGGCTTCGTCGAGCGTCTCGCCTTCCAACGTGCGGATGCGCACGCTGGCCGTTGGCGTAGACTGGTTGCCGTAAGACACCTGGATCGTCTCAAGTGCGAAGACTTCTGGCGTCTCGATCAACTTCTCTTCGATCAGTGCGAGGATGTCCTCGTCGGAAACCTGCTTCTTCTTGTCAGCGAGTTCCTTGAACTTGGCGAAAGCCGTATTCACCTGGTCATCCGGCAACGAGTAACCCAGCTCCACGAGCTTCTCGCGGAACGCGTGACGGCCAGACAGCTTGCCCAGCGGCAGCTTGCCACCCTTGAGGCCGATTTTCTCCGGGGACATGATCTCATACGTCGTCTTTTCCTTCAGCACGCCGTCCTGGTGAATCCCGGACTCATGGGCGAAGGCGTTGGCACCGACGATGGCTTTGTTCCCCGGTACAGGCATCCCGGTCAGCTTGCTGACCAGACGGCTCGTACGGGCAATCTCGGACAACGTAAGCGATGTCTTGGCCTGGAAGTACTCCTGACGGGTCTCCAGCGCCATCGCGACTTCTTCGATCGCCGTGTTGCCCGCGCGTTCGCCGATGCCGTTGATCGTACCCTCGATCTGGTCGGCTCCGTTCAGAATCGCGGCGAGCGCGTTCACGGTCGCCATGCCGAGATCGTCGTGGCAGTGTGCGCTAAGCTGGATTTTCTCGATGCCCGGAACCTTGTCCTTGAGCGTCTTGAAAATATTCCCGTACTCGTAAGGAGTCAAGTATCCCACGGTGTCCGGAATATTGACGACCGTAGCGCCCGAACGAATGGCAAGTTCAGTCACCTCGCACAGGAAGTCCAGCTCGGTGCGGCCCGCATCCTCAGCGGAAAACTCGATCTTGCTGAAATATTTCTTGGCATAGGTGATGGCCGCTGCTGCCGCCTCAAGCACCTGATGCTTCTCCATCCGCAGCTTGTGCTTGCGGTGGATAGGGCTGGTGGCCAGGAACAAATGGATACACGGATCCTCAGCGCCCTTCAGCGCCTCGCGTACCGCCTCGATATCCTGCTCACGAGAGCGGGACAGGCCGATGATCGATGCGTTCTTGACCGCTCTGGCTACTGCATTGACAGCAGCCAGGTCGCCTGGAGAGGCAGCCGGAAAACCGGCTTCAATACGGTCCACACCCAATTTCTCCAGCTGCAATCCAATCTCCACTTTTTCCTGAATATTCAGATTGACGCCTGGAGATTGCTCGCCATCCCGCAGTGAAGTGTCGAATACGTAAATTTTTCTCATGCCCGTCTCACCTGCGCTTTACCGTTTTAGTAACGCCTGCTTTAAAGCACAAAAAGGTACGGCCCGAAAACGGACAGGCGCAGTCCGGTTCCCCGGTCTGTCCTGCTCACGTCGTCAAGCCGACCTTCCTGACATCCTAAAGACTCATCCGCTATGAGCGGAACGATTACTTCTTAATCCAGTGCATCATTTCACGAAGCTGGGAACCGACTTGCTCCAGCGGATGCTCGGATTCCAGGCGGCGAGTAGCCGTCATGAAGGCATTACCGGATTGGTTCTCCAAGATGAAGTCGCGAGCGAATTTACCTTGTTGGATATCCGTCAGAACGCGTTTCATTTCTTTCTTCGTTTCTTCTGTGATGATACGAGGACCTGTTACATAGTCGCCGTACTCAGCTGTGTTGGAGATCGAATGTCTCATGGTAGCCAGGCCACCTTCATACATCAGGTCAACGATCAGCTTCAGCTCATGCAGACACTCGAAGTAAGCCATCTCTGGAGCATAGCCTGCTTCAACCAGTGTTTCGAAACCAGCTTTAACCAGCGCGGATGCGCCGCCGCACAGTACGGCTTGCTCGCCGAACAGATCGGTTTCGGTTTCTTCACGGAAAGAAGTTTCGATAACGCCTGCGCGTGTGCAGCCGATACCTTTAGCATAAGCCAGACCCAGCTCTTTCGCTTGGCCGCTTGCATCTTGGTGAATAGCGATCAGGCCAGGTACGCCGAAGCCTTCCACGTATACACGGCGAACCATGTGACCCGGGGATTTCGGAGCAACCAAGAACACGTCCTTGTCTGCGGATGGAGCGATTTGACCGAAGTGAACGTTGAAACCATGGGAGAACATGATCGCTGCGCCATGCTTCAGGTTCGGTTCGATTTCGTTTTTGTATACACGGGCTTGCGTTTCGTCTGGCATCAGGATTTGCACGATGTCAGCCAGCTTCGTAGCTTCAGCTACGGAGTAAACGTCGAAGCCGTCGTTTTTCGCTTGTTGGAAGGACTTTCCTTCACGAAGACCGATAACGACTTTCAGACCGCTGTCACGCAGGTTTTGCGCTTGAGCGTGGCCTTGGCTGCCGTAGCCGATAATTGCGATTGTCTTGCCCTTCAGAACGCTTTGGTCTGCATCTTTTTCATAGTACGTAGTTACTGCCATGGTATAATAGCTCCTCCTTTAATTTAAGACCCTGTGAACGGGTGCTCAAACGCACCACCGTTATACAGCGTTGCTCTAGGCAAGTCCGAAGCGCCCGCAAAGTCATACGCTTGAGAACCCGCTCACATGGGTCCTAGCCCTTATCTCAAATAGTATCATATCTGCCAGCCGTCTGCGGAATTTATCTGAACCCCTTGGCGGCCAGGCAGCCAAAAAACATTATTTGCCGCGGATCATCGCGGTCACGCCTGTGCGGGACAGCTCCTTGATGCCATACGGCTTGAGCAGCTCGGTCATGGCATCGATCTTGTCGGAATCTCCGACAACCTGCACGATCAGCGAGCTTGGCCCGATATCGACAACGGCTGCACGGAATGTCTCGACGACGCCGAGAATTTCCGGACGCATGCTCGGCTCAGCACTGACCTTGATCAAGGCCAGCTCCCGGGCAACCATCGGGTTTGAGCTGAGGTCGACGACCTTGATGACGTCGATCAGCTTGTATAGCTGCTTGGATACCTGCTCCAGCGTTTTATCGTCCCCGCTGGTGACGATGACCATGCGCGAGAGTCCTTTTTCCTCGGACTCTCCCACAGTAATACTCTCGATATTGAAGCCCCGGCGTCCGAACAAGCCGGACACGCGCTGTAGGACACCGGGCTGGTTATTTACCAAAACGGAGATGGTGTGTTTGTCGTTCATTCCGATTCCCCCAGTAACATTTGGTCTATCGTCGAGCCCTGCGTAACCATCGGGAACACGTTCTCGTGCTTCCGAACGACGAATTCGACGAGAACCGGACCCGGAGTATCGAGCGCTTCCTGCCAGACGCGGCTAGCTTCTTCCTTGTTGGTGGCGCGAAGTCCCTTGACGCCGTAAGCTTCAGCCAGCTTCACGAAGTCCGGGCTGCCGGCCAGGTCGATATGGCTGTAGCGATTGTCGTAGATGATCTCCTGCCATTGGCGGACCATCCCGAGCACCTGGTTATTGATGACGACGATCTTCACCGGAATCTTGTTGATCGCGCAAATCGCGAGTTCCTGCGAGCACATCTGCATGCCGCCGTCGCCGTTGATCGAGATGACCAGACGATCCGGGTTGGCAACCTGTGCGCCGATCGCAGACGGGAACCCGAAGCCCATCGTACCGAGACCGCCGGATGTGATCCAGGAGCGCGGCTTGTTGAACTTGTAGAACTGCGCTGCCCACATCTGATGCTGACCAACGTCCGTCGTCACGATCGCTTCGCCGTTCGTCGTCTTATGCAGCATCTCGATCACGTATTGCGGCTTCAGCTCGATGTCGGAATCGACATAGCGCAGCGGATTGTTGCGCTTCAGCTCCTGCACCTCGGCAATCCAGCTCTCCGACTTCGCTGGCTTCGCCTTCTGGTTGGCCTGCTCCAATACCGTCTTGATGTCACCGACGACCGGAATGGACGTAGCGACGATCTTGCCGATCTCAGCAGGGTCCACGTCGATGTGAACGATCTTCTTGGCCTTCGGCGCGAAGCCGTCTACCTTCATCGTCACCCGGTCGTCGAAGCGTGCGCCGATCCCGATCAGCAGGTCGCAATTTTGCAGCGCGATGTTGGCTGCGTACGTACCGTGCATGCCCGGCATACCGAGCCAGAGATCGCTGGCGCTCGGGAAGCCGCCCAGACCGAGCAGCGTCGTAGTCACCGGAATCTGCGTTTTGTTCACGAACTCGATCAGTTCCTCCGAAGCGCCCGAGTAGACCACACCGCCGCCGGCGATGATCATCGGCCGCTCGCTCTCAGCGATCGCCTCAAGCATCCGGTCCACCTGCAGCTTGTTCGGGCTGACCGTCGGGTTGTATCCGCGGATATCGACCTTCTCCGGATAATGGAACTCCTGCAGCGCGTTGGATACGTCCTTCGGAATATCGATCAAGACTGGACCCTTGCGTCCTGTCGATGCGATATGGAAGGCTTCCTTGATCGTGCGGGCCAGATCCTTCACGTCGCGTACCAGGTAGCTGTGCTTCGTGATCGGCATCGTGATGCCAGTGATATCCGCTTCCTGGAAAGCATCCGTTCCGATCACCGAGGTTGCTACGTTACCCGTAATGACAACCAGCGGCACCGAATCCATGTAGGCCGTCGCGATACCCGTCACCAGGTTCGTTGCCCCCGGTCCGCTGGTCGCGATACAAACGCCTGTCTTGCCCGTGGAACGAGCGTACCCGTCTGCTGCATGAATGGCGCCTTGCTCATGCCGTGTCAGCAGGTGGTTGAAATCGGGATTGCCGTGCATGGCATCGTAAATATATAGAACCGCTCCGCCCGGATAACCAAAAACACAATCCACATCCTCCAGCAGCAAGCTGCGCAGCAGAATCTCAGAACCGGTAATGACGTCCGGCTTCAGCAGCTCTTCACGAAGCTGCTCTTTGGACTTTTGTTTGGTTTGAACGATCATGTTCATGTCCTCCTCTCGAATTATCCATCACTCAACACTCAAACGTATGCAAAAAACCCCTCTCATCCCAGACGCCATTAAAGCGTCTGCGGGACGAAAGGGGTTGATCTTCCGTGGTACCACCCAGAATTTGTTAGATGCCTCACGGCAAATAACCTTAAGAGGTAATGAACGTCGCTAGCAAACGTCACACTTACCTTTAGCACATTAACGTGTGCCAATCCGATTCTCCCTACTAGCCGCGGCAGAAAGCACCGTACTTTTCAGGAAAACAGCTCCGAGGTGAGCTCGTAGACAAGGGATTGTGGCATTGGTTTCAGCAACTCCGAATGCTCTCTGAACACAAGGGCCCTTAACACTTCGTCCTCTTCATAGCCGTTAACTGGTGTTATGCTTTTTTGTATTATATGACGAATCGGAACGCACGTCAAGGGAAATCGAATCCCCCGTATGATGCATGTGTCAGCTCCAATCCAACCGGGTAAAGCTTACATACATCCGGAAGGACGAGGAACACTAACATGCCGCGGCCATGCAGGCTTTACCGTCATGGAGAAGAATCTCAGGGTCCGAGGAACTTCTCCGGTGATGAATCTGCTGCTGCGTCCTATCCGGAGTCTGTCCCCCTGGACTCATCTTTATTCCCACCCCATGACGAAGGAGTGTGCCGCAGATGTACAAATGGCTATGGGTTCTGATAAGCGTTCCCCTTGTCCTGGCAGGGCCGTCAGCCGTCTCCCCTGATGCCGTTACGCTTCTGGCAGAAGAAGCCAGCCACACAGTATCCGGCAAGATGCCGGGTAAGGTATGGATGGCGGGAGCCTCTGCTCTTGCCAGCGACGCTGAAGGCGCTGATGCCAGGCCCGCGCAAGCATCGGACAAGCCGCTGCTCACTTTCTCTGTCTTGAGCGATATCCATGTCGGAGCGAAGGACACGGTTTCCCAGCGCAAGCTGTCGGCGGCACTGGCAGATCTGCATGACGTAAACCCGGAAGCCGATGCCCTCGTGATCAACGGGGACCTGACCAATGGAACCCCTGCCGATTATAGCAAGCTGAGGTCACTGCTGAAGCAGGCCGCACTGCCGGAGAAGGTCCGGTTCACCATCGGCAATCATGAATTTTATAAAGCCTGGCTGGATGACAAGGGAGCCTACAGCAAGACAGGCTTCCCCCACAACGAAACGGATTCCGCATCCATCAGCCGGTTCCTTCAATTTACAGGAGAAAAGCGCGTCTACAATGCGGACACCATCGGGGAGCACCGGTTTATTTTCCTCGGCTCGGAGCAGTACAGGCAGTCCGACCCGGACAATGAGGAGGATGCCTACTTGTCAGCGGATCAATTGGCTTGGCTCAAAAAAGAGCTCAGCCAAGCGTCATCAAGCCGTAAAGCTGCGTCCAAGCCTATCTTCGTCTTCCTTCACCAGCCGCTGCCCTACACGGTCGCCGGCAGCCAGTACTATGTGAATACCCGGGCTGTGATTCAGCACAAAGAATTGAAGACGATACTATCGGCATACCCGCAGGTCATCTTGTTCACCGCCCATACCCATTGGGAGCTGAAGCTGCCTCATACACTCGTACGCGACAGATTTACGATGGTGAACTCGTCCTCAGTGGGCGAACCGTTGACCGATCTTGGGCCCGAGGGAGAGAAGCCCGTCAGCGCCGATGCCAGCGAAGGCCTCTATGTGGAGGTTTACCGGGACCGGGTGGAGATCAAGGGCCGTGATTTCTACCACAGGCAGTGGATTCCCGAGGCTCAGTTCGCAGTCCCGATAGGAAGCAAGCATTAACTCATGCCATGAAGAATCTGCTTCAGCAAGCCAGCCTGCCAAGGACGCAAAAAAGCCCAGCCTGTCCACATGGAGCGGAATAAGCTGGGCTTTGAACTAGACGCCGACTAGGCGTTTACTTTTTGCTTAGCTGTGCTTGCCAGGGAGTTGAACGCGTTGATATCGTTGACCGCGAGGTCAGCCAGGATCTTACGGTTCACTTCTACGCCTGCAAGTTTCAGGCCGTGCATCAGCTTGCTGTAAGACAAGCCGTTTTGACGTGCAGCCGCGTTGATACGGACGATCCACAGTTTGCGGAAGTCACGTTTCTTTTGACGGCGGTCACGGTATGCATAGAGCAGGGATTTCATAACCTGTTCTTTTGCTGTTTTAAATAATCTATGTTTCGAGCCGAAGTAACCTTTAGCAAGCTTCAAAATTTTCTTACGACGACGAGTGCGGATAAAACCGCCCTTAACTCTTGCCATGACAATCTACCTCCAGGAATATGTTGTATGGATACCGAAACGGTTCGGCTGGATTAGCCTTTGATGTTAGCCAGTTGTTGCTTCAGACGATTGACATCGCCAGCAGCCATAACCGGGTTTGTAGCGAGCACACGCTTTTGACGGCCGGATTTTCCGGACAGCAGATGGTTCTTGTAAGCTTTGTAGCGTTTTACTTTGCCCGTACCTGTAATTTTGAAACGGTCTTTCAAGCTGCTGTGTGTTTTCATTTTTGGCATTGGGGTGTTCCTCCTTAAAGAGTGAAGTTATTGCTGTTGTTTGGGAGCCAGGATCATGATCATGCTCCGGCCTTCCAGCTTCGGTCTGCGCTCGATGACGCACAGCTCTTCCACTTCAGCTGCCATACGCTCCAACTGACGCTGACCGATCGAGGCATGTGCGATCTCACGGCCGCGGAAGCGGACGGACAACTTCACTTTATCGCCTTCGTTCAGGAACTTCGTCACATTGCGCAGCTTCGTTTGGAAGTCATGCTCGTCGATCGTGGCGCTCAAGCGGATTTCTTTAAGCTCGACGATCTTCTGGTTCTTGCGGGCTTCCTTTTCTTTCTTTTGCGATTCGTAGCGGAATTTACCGTAGTCCATGACGCGGCATACCGGCGGTTTCGCCGTTGGAGCAACGTTTACCAAGTCCAAGTTCAGATCCTGCGCAATTTGCATCGCTTCACGGATCGGTTTGATACCTAGCTGCTCTCCATCTGCCCCGATCAAACGAACTTCCTTCACCCGAATCTCATCATTAATCATGTGCTCTGTACTGATAACCTGCCACCTCCAAAGGTATGGCGCCCCCTGTACGGGGACATGCCGTTATTATTAAGGTGGACCGGCAGCGAATGCTATTACCTAAGCTTCCCGATCCACAAAAAAAGACGTAGGCGCTGGCGCCCACGTCGGTTTAGGTTCAAGTGATCGAATGAACTGATGTGATCTTCAGCCTGGCTGAGGACATTCAGCATTCCGGTGTTTCACTCTCATTCATAACCAGCCAACCTCAGTCGGGCAGGTGAGAAGCGGGCGCTTCTTCTTTTGCACCAAAATAATATAGCACAGGTGCAAATGTAAAGTCAATATGATATTGAGAAAATCGGACTAACCGGCCTGTTTGCTCTGCACTTCCTCCAGACGGATGACACGGGTGTGCTCCGTATGGCTCCACTGCTTGTTGTTCTGGGTGAAGAAGGCATAGAACGTAATCGGCCACCAGGACAGCATGTAGATCGGGAATGTGATCAGATACTTGTAGGTTTTAAGCGGCGCTTTCTCCAGCACGAGCGCTACGATAAATTGACCGTAAGACAAGACGGAGTAAGCGGCGAAGAGAAACGGCGCCATCTCGAACAGGGACGGAAAGTTCTCCACGTTCGGGATGATCAGGTTGATCCACAAGACGACCGTGATGATCGACGACACGAAGACGTTGTACACGTTCAGCGCGTAGATAGCCGTATCGATCTTGGTCCAGCTGCGGTCGCGGATACCCGCCCATAGCAGCGGGAAGAAATATCGGCGGCAGACGTCGAAGTGCCCTTGCATCCAGCGCAGACGTTGGCGGGCCGAAGCCTTGAACGTGAGCGGCTTCTCGTCGTACACCTTAGCCTCGTAGTTGAACGTAGGGCTCACTCCGCGCGCTACGCAGCGCATCGTGAACTCCAGGTCCTCGACCAAGCTCGTCGCTCCCCACCCCATGTCCTTGAGCAGCTTCGTGTCGAAGCACATCCCTGTACCGCCCAGGTAGTTGGCTAGTCCCAGATTCGTGCGGGGCAGCTGCCACAGGCGGTTGCAGTACCAGTAAGTAACCGCGTAAGCGGAGGTAATCCAGGAATCGTGCGGGTTCTTCGTATCCAGATAAGCCTGAATTACCTGAGAGCCGTTGCACAGATCGTTGTTCATATGGTGCAGGTAATCCGGGTTCACCAGATTGTCTGCATCCAGCATCACGATCGCGTCGTACTGACGCGGCATGCTCCACAGTTCCTTCAGCATCCATTCGATTGCGTAGCCCTTTCCGCGAAGCTTGGGATTACTGCGCTCGCAAGCTGTTGCGCCCATATCGCGAACGATTTGGGCCGTGCGGTCGGTGCAATTATCGCAAATGACGAATACATCGTAAAGTTCTTTCGGATAGTCAAGCGTTCTGAGGTTCTCGATAAGCGCCCCGACGACCTGCTCTTCATTGTGCGCAGCGATCAATACAGCAAATGATTTTTGCGGTGCATGGGTCACTTTGTTCTTGCGTCGGTACCATCCGAAAAACGTCAGGATCAACTGATAGCCTCCGGTTACGGCCAGCAAGATCTGGAGACCAAGCAGGATACTGTCCAACATGAAACATCCCCCTTTTTTTGTATGTACCCCTTTTGTCTGTGTTACTTCTCTTGCGTGCTTCCAAACGGATTCGATGGTGTGAATTGGATTACGTGGGTTGCCGAATATGATTTTCCTCTCTTTGCCCCGATTTGTCAAAACCTCAATGCCGCTTGTTTGAGTCAGTTCTTTGTCATTTCGGGTTAAAAGATCGGCAATTCCCGGCAGGTTCTTCGTCATCCATCTTTTTACGTCTTATTTTCATCGTTTTTCAAACTTTTTATAAGCTCGATATGGAAAATATTTTCTCCATGCTCACCGTTTGAGAAACGAGCGCTATTTGACAACGGCTGCTTTCCCTTGCCCGATGCCGGAAGAGCTTCCGGCCGCCTCCTGGTAACTGGCGTATAACCGCGAGAAAATGGCGTCCCAAGACTGCCTCAGACTGTAGCTATGCGCTTGCCCGGCCAGCTCGCCTGCCAGCCCGCGATCCGAGAAAATCCGACAAACCGCTCGGGCAAAATCGGCGGTGTCGCCCGGCACACACAATAGGCCGGTCTTCCCATGCTCGATACTATCGGCTACCCCTCCGGCTGCCGCTCCGATGACCGGCGTCCCCGAGGCCATCGCTTCGAGCACGACATTGCCGAACGTCTCCGTCGCCGACGGAAATAGAAAGACATCCGCGGCCGCGTACAGCTCACGAAGCGCCTCTCCCTGCTCGAAACCGGTAAATGTAATGTCAGCCTCACCTCCATACCGCTCTGTCAGCGGCTTATACAACGGGCCGTCGCCTGCAACGATCAGATGAGAACAGGCCCGGATCGAAGCCGGCAGCGAGTCGAATGTACCCATCAGTACATCGATGCTTTTTTCCGGCGCAAGTCGGCCCACGTATAATATGACGAATTTATCGGGGGAAATGTTGCGAGATGCCAGCGTTTCATCCCTTCCCCCCCTTGGATGGAAGCTCGCAGTCTCTACCCCCCGGGGCCAAATCTCGAGCGGAGCGAGCCCTTTTTCCTCCAGATGACGCCTGCATGATTCGGACGGTACATAAATTTTTCGGCAATCCTGATGGAACCATTGCATATATTTCCACAATACAGGTTCCATCCATTGGAGCTTATAAAAGGCGAGATAATGATCGAAATGAGTGTGGTAGGAAGCTACCACCGGAATACGGTGGCGCTTGGCGTAGCTCAAGCCCATAAGCCCTAAATTGAATGGTGTCGCCAGATGAATAAGATCCGGCTGGAAGGCCCGGAGCGTCTTGCGGAGATGGACAGGGCCGGGCAGCGCCATACGGCACTCGGGGTAGAGCAAGAACGGGATGCTGTAGAACCGCTCCACCCTGCGGCGGTCCTCGTCGCCCCCGGTCCCGCCGTCCGGTGCAAACACCTTGCATACTGCGCCTCTGGACTCCAGATCGTTCACTAAGCGGCCAAGCGTCTTGGCCACTCCGTTGACATCCGGCACATACGTGTCTGTAAACAGAGCTACTCTCATGAATAACCTCCTCCGGGTTTGGTGAATCACTTGCCCGATAAATGAAGTCAACATCCAAGAATTGCCGGCATCGAACCAAGAGAATTCACGCGAGGCGGACAGGCTTGACAAGTTAAGGAAGGGTTAGGTGAAATGAAGGGTTCATGAGCTGACAGAGCGTCTAATATAGATAAGGATGCAAGCGCGGAGAAACTTTGGCCAGCCGAGCTTCGTAATAAGAAGCATAACGGCAGATGCTTTCCCTGACATCTTAGCCGGGAACTGTTAGCGCAGAGTCAATTCCGTATTAAATTTTTCTGTGGTTTTCGTTGATACTCCATTAACAATTAGCCGCTACAATAAATACGAGAGTTCATCTTAGAACAGCCTATCCTAACGCGAGGAGGCGCTACCCTTGGGCCGTGTCGTCACTTGGTTGCAGCAGCATGAAAATCGGATGTTTTGTTTCGTCAACCAGCGTATTCAACATAGCGTACTGGACCGGTTTTTCGGTCTTATCACGCATCTCGGAGGCGCCACCGCCACGATCTTTACCGCATTAAGTCTAGCCCTGCTCGCCGGCGGGGAGTGGAGAACGGCAGGCATTCAATCCTGCGTAGCACTGGCAGTCAGCCACGTGCCCGTCGCTATTATTAAGAAGAAATACCCGCGTCTCCGTCCTTATCTGGTGCTGCCGGACACCTTTACGTACAAAAATCCGTTAACGGATCATTCGTTTCCTTCCGGTCATACCACAGCCATCTTCTCTGCACTCGTCCCTCTGATGTACGTATCCTCCTGGGCGCTGGGCCTTTTGCTGCCGCTTGCCATACTGGTAGGGATATCCCGTATTTATCTGGGTCTGCACTACCCGTCCGATTGTCTGGCCGGCTGCCTGATCGGCACTGTGGCAGCCGCTGCAGCCGTCACCTTCATCGGGTAAGACATCCGCAGTCCTGACAAGTCCGTCATTTCCAAGCAAGATGGAGGGAACCTTATGCGTAAAAAAAGGATCTTGCTTCTATCCGAAGGCTTTGGCGCCGGACATACTCAAGCCGCGCACGCGCTAGCCGAAAGTCTGCGCAAGCTATCGCCCCACATTCAGACGCGTGTGCTGGAGCTGGGGCGGTTTCTGCATCCTACGCTGGCGCCGCTCGTGTTCACCGCTTACCGCAAGACCGTTTCTTCCCAGCCGAGGCTATACGGTCTGGTGTATCGGTCCCAGTACAAGAAGTCCCAGAACCGCGTCACCCAGCTCGCGCTGCACCGGATCTTTTATGCGCAGACCGCGCTCGTCATCCGTCAGCTTCGGCCCGATCTGATCGTCTGCACGCATCCGTTCCCCAGTGCCGTCGTATCCCGGCTGAAGCGAATTGGTCTTAACGTACCGTTGTGTACGGTCATTACGGATTACGACGCCCACGGAGCCTGGGTCAGCCGGGAGGTCAACGCCTACTTGGTCTCTACGCCAGATGTAGGGGAGAAGCTGATGAGCCGGGGCGTCACCGCTGCCAATGTCAAGGTGACAGGTATTCCCGTCCACCCCAACTTCTGGGAGCCTCACAACCGTGAGGAGCTGCGCGCCCGCTTCGGTCTGCAGGCGATGCCCACCGTGCTGGTTATGGGCGGAGGCTGGGGACTGCTGAAGGAAAGCTCCTTCCTCGAACGTCTGGTGCGCTGGAGGGATAAGCTGCAACTGATCATTTGTCTGGGCAGTAACGAGAAGGGTCGGGCAGCCTTACTGGCAGATGCAAGATTCCGTCACCCGAACGTGCGCCTGCTCGGATTCACCAAAGAAATTGACAAGTGGATGGATGTGTCGGATCTGCTGATTACGAAGCCGGGAGGGATGACCTGCACAGAGGCGCTGGCCAAGGGCATCCCGATGCTGTTCTATGCGGCGATCCCCGGACAGGAGGAAGAAAATCTTCAGTACTTCGAGCAGCAGGGCTTGGGAGAGGCCATCCGTTCTCCGGAAACGGTAGACCGTTCATTCACAAGGCTGGTCGAACGCTACCCTCAAACTCACGGGACCCGTGAGCTTCTGGGCGACGCAGCCAGCAAATATGACCCGGCCACTTGCTCCAGAGCGATCCTCGAGGTACTGAGCGGGTCTGTTAAGGACTGGCATGTCAAAACCGGCAGCGAGCTGACCGAAGAGCCCTTAGTACCCAGTGACTAATTCTGGTGATTCCGAATCATCATCGAAACGAAAAGCACCGCAAGCTTCTCAGGACAATGCCCTGCGCTTGCGGTGCTATTTATTAGGAATAGATTTAGAATTATTCCGGTTGCTCAGACTCCTCCGCAGCAGCTGCTTCATCTACACCGGCTAACCGCTCGATATGTGCCTGAAGCGCCTTCGGCCCGATCAATGCCTCCAGCCTGTGAATCGGCATGCCCTGCTGGGAGAATTTCGTCTCGTATTCCGTCATGACCAGATCGGTCCGCGGTCCATCCGCATGCAGGTCCAGCGAAATCTGGCGCAGCCGGATGCCGAGATCGGCGAAGGAGTTGAGAGAGAATTCGAATAAGCTCCGCGAATCGGTCTTGAAATGGATTTCTCCCCACTCATTCAGAACCTGCTCGTACTTGCGGATAAATGCCGGGTGCGTCAGCCTGCGGCGCGCATGCTTCTTCTTCGGCCATGGATCACTGAAGTTCAAGTAAATCCGGTTCAGCTCTCCTTGCTCGAAAATATCCTCCAGGTCTTCAATGTTAAACCGGACCAGTCGAAGATTCGACAGATCGCCGCCATGAACCTCGCGGGAATCTCTCGCTTTCTCACTGCCGCGGCGGATCAATTCATCGTACATGTCGATGCCTATGTAATTCGTCTCCGGGTTCAGGGCGCTCAGCTCGCTGATAAATTTCCCTTTGCCCATGCCAAGCTCGACATGAATCGGACGGTCATTGCCGAATGCTTCGCGCCACCGTCCCTTGTTCGCTTGCGGCTCCAGTACGACCAGCTCCGGCTGGGCCTCCAGTGCCTCTTTAATTCCCTTACGTCCTCTTAAACGCATGCTGCTTCCTCCAACCGCTTAATTGCCCCAAAGCCCCCCTCATGTCATGAGCGGACGGGCATTTTTTCTTGTGTCGATTATACTCCGAAACTCCGGCAAAAGAAAAGACCGGCCCTGATGTCTTTTCACAGACGTCAGAGCCGGCGTCTCCATGTCCTAGATATGCAGAAGCTCGTAGTCCACCGGCCTGGAGGTATGAAACAAGGCAGCCTCAAGCGAATTCCGGATTTTCTTTCTTGCATCAGCGGCAACTTGCGGCTGGTTGTGGAAGACTGCCCCCACCCCCAAAGCCATCGCCTCCTCCACCGTCAATTGAACAGAGATACGGCGGTTGTTATCATGCAGTTCATGATTCATGCCTGTTCACCTCGGCCCGCTCTCAAGGAGCCCTTATTTGCGGAAGTCGCCTTCTTCACGGTTGCGTCCGCGCATGCCTGCCAGTCCGATCAAGCCGAGCAGACCAAGCCATCCCCAGTCAAAGCTGCGTCCGTTTGCCGCGGCTTCGTTCGTCCGATAAGAATAAGTACTGTAATTGCCCCCATAGCCATAGCCGGTACGGTCGCCCGTATTGGTATAGGTATTCATCCGGTCCAGCAGGTTGTCGTTATAACCGGTTCCTGTCGTTGTACCGGTTCCTGTCGTTGTACCGGTTCCTGTCGTTGTACCGGTTCCTGTACCGGTAAGCGTAGTTCCGCTCGGCGATGTCGGGGAGGTGCCATAGTTGGTAGCCCCCGTCACGCCAGTACCGGTGACAGCAGGTGTCCCCGTGGTGCCGTCCGTACCCGTTACGGTGCCCGGAACGGTTCCTGTCGTGTTGCCGTACGTACCGGTTCCCGTCGTGTTGCCGTACGTTCCTGTTCCATACTGGCCGGATCCGGTCGTTCCCGTTGTCCCCATGGCGCTTTCGGCCATAGCCTGTCCGCCGAAGCCTACGGTTGCCGTCAGAGCGAGTGCAAGCACTGTTTTACCGAACTTATTCATGTTGTAAGAGAGCTCCCTTCGCCAATCAAGTTTGGTTTGTCTCGGCCTTGCTCCTATAGCATAGACGTGCCGCAAAATTCTTATGCCAGCGGCCAGGAGGAGGTTATTCCTATGGAAATGGTTCGCTTTTCTCCCTACTTTTTTGGTAAACTAAAG
Source organism: Paenibacillus filicis (assembly GCF_038070315.1). Classification (NCBI taxonomy): domain Bacteria; kingdom Bacillati; phylum Bacillota; class Bacilli; order Caryophanales; family Paenibacillaceae; genus Paenibacillus; species Paenibacillus filicis. The sequence goes on from NZ_JBBPCC010000018.1 coordinate 33,527, forward strand.
CTTAGGAACCTTCGGCTTCAAGCTAGCATTTTGAACGTTAAGGAGTACAGCTTATGCAGGTCAGCGACATAACCAAGCCGCAGCTCTGGGGAGACAAGCGGTTTCATACATGGAATTTCGAGATGCGTGAGCAATTCGGCACGAAAGTATTCAAGGTCACGCTGGACGCAGGGTTCACATGCCCCAACCGGGACGGAAGCCTCGCTGCCGGCGGATGCACCTTCTGCAGCGCACGGGGTTCAGGAGACTTTGCCGGAAGCCGGCGCGACGATCTGGTGACGCAGTTCAACAAGATCCGCGACCGGCAGCATCTCAAGTGGCCGGAAGCGCAATATGTCGGTTATTTCCAGGCCTACACAAATACGTATGCGCCGGTCGAAGAGCTTCGTGAATATTATGAAGCGATTCTTCAGCAGCCCGGCGTCGTCGGCCTGTCGATTGCCACCCGGCCTGACTGCCTGCCCGACGATGTCATCGATTATTTGGCTGAGCTCAATGAGCGTACTTACCTCTGGATCGAGATGGGGCTGCAAACCGTGCATGAATCCACCTCAACCCTGATCAACCGCGCTCATGATACGACATGCTACACCGACGCGGTCTCCAAGCTTCGAGCTCGTGGTATTCGTGTCTGTGCCCATATCATCTACGGGCTGCCGCAAGAGACTCACGAGATGATGCTGGAGACCGGCCGCGCCGTATCCCGCATGGACGTACAGGGCATTAAGATCCATCTGCTGCATCTGATGCGCAAGACGCCGATGGTGAAGCAGTACGAAGCCGGTCTGCTGCGTTTTCTGGAGCAGGACGAATACGTTAGCCTTGTCGTGGATACGCTGGAGCTGCTCCCGCCCGAAATGATCGTTCACCGGCTGACAGGCGATGCGCCGCGGGACCTGCTGATCGGCCCTATGTGGAGCCTGAGGAAATGGGAGGTCCTGAACGCCTTCGACAAGGAGCTTCAGCGCCGCGGTACTTGGCAGGGCAAGCTCTGGGAAGGCTCCTCCACACGCTAAAAACCAGGAACAACAAGCAGGACGGTTCCCCCTCGGAGGGGAAAGGAGGACGTGCTATGAACATCAACATCACACGCCGTTCAGCTGCGTTAACCGGGATTCTCTTGGCCTCGCTGCTCGGCATGGCCGCCTGTACGGATAAGCCGCCCTCGACGCCGGAGGCACCTGGCTCGCCAGCGGGAGCTGACGCACAATCAGGCGTCTCGGCCCCGCCCGGAAATATCCCGCCTGCGCAGGAAGCACCGGTCGGGGCTTTCATGCACACCCCAGCTGTGACAGGAAGCCCTGCGGCAGCCGAGAACGGCATGGGTGGAACCGCAGACACTGGCGCTGCGAAGCCGGATGCAGGCCGTACACCCCCGGCAGGAGCCGCGGCAAAGCCCAAGGCCGGCCAGGCACCGGCGTCGAAGCCTCCTGAGGCGCCTGCCTCCGGGCAGGTGCAGCCGCCCAAGACGGAGAAGCCGCAAGCACCCGATCAGCCCACTGCGCCGGGTACGAACACATCGCCTGCGGGAGCAACGGCCGGCAAGCTGGTGGAACCGCCTAAGGCGACGTCTGAAGACGAGCCCGCTCCTCCTGTGAAGCCAGCGGAGAAGCCTGCGGCCCCTAAGGGAGCGACAGCGCCCATGCAAGCCGATAGCAGCCCTCCGGCCGCTTCGGATGCCAAACCGGGTAAATAAGGATTCGAATATAGAGAGGACGTCATCAAGATGGGATTTGTGTCCATACTGGGCTTCGCCCATCAGCTTATCGAAGCGCGATTGAAGCCTGGAGAAGCTGCGATCGACGCTACGGCAGGCAACGGCATAGATACGGTCTTCCTCGCCAAGCAGGTCGGGGCAGATGGGCAAGTCTACGCCTTCGATATCCAGGAAAGCGCGCTGGAGAGTACGGCTGAGCGCTGCAGGCGCGAGGTCCCCGGCTACGGGATCGAGCTGCTTCACCGCAGCCATGCAGAGCTCGCTGAGGCCGTACCGGCCAAGTGGCATGGACAGATCGGAGCCGTCACCTTCAATCTCGGCTATCTGCCGGGGCATGATCACGCGACGATCACGCTCCCCGCTTCTACACTTGGAGCGCTAGAAGCCGCCGCGCGGCTGCTGCGTCCAGGCGGTATCATTACGATCGTCGTCTACTCCGGTCACCCGGGCGGCGAGCTGGAGGCCGACGCCGTAGAAGCGTGGGCGGCAGGTCTGCCGCAGCAAGCCTACCAGGCCATGACCTACCGGTTCATGAACCAGCGTAATCATCCTCCCTATGTGATCGCTGTCGAGAAGCGCTGATCCCTAAGCTATGAAGGAACCCCCTCGCCATAGTTCTGATGAGGGGAGTCCCTTCATGGTCTTTTGTGCTATGGCCTAAATCAGCAGCAATTTGGTATAATTTCGTAAGACCCAATTCCATTTTAGTGATTATCAGAAAGCGGGGACCATCCAATCATGACGAAGCCATACCCATTAAAATGCAAACCGGAATTCAAAGAACGTGTCTGGGGAGGACGGGCTCTGGAGCAATTCGGACTCGAGCTGCCAGAAGGACATATCGGTGAAGGCTGGATGATCGGCGATCACCCGAACGGCACGACCCAAGTCGAAAACGGTGAATTGGCCGGACTCGGCCTGGATCAAATCCGCGAGCAATACGGCAGCGAGCTGTTCGGCAGCAAGGGCTTCTCCAAGAAGACCGGCCGTTTCCCTCTGCTGATCAAGCTGCTGGATTGCCAAGATGACCTGTCCGTACAGGTACACCCGAACGATCATTATGACCGTCTGCCTCAGGGCGAGCTCGGCAAGACTGAAATGTGGTACATTCTGGACGCCAAGCCAGGCGCCAAAATCATATACGGATTGAAAGACGGCGTAGACCGCGAGCAGTTGGCGGCGGCTATTGCTGAGAACCGCATTATGGATGCCTTGAATGAAATTACGGTCCAGGCCGGGGACAGCTTCTATATTCCTGCAGGCACCGTGCATGCGCTTGGCGCAGGCGTGCTGGTTGCAGAGATCCAGCAGAACTCCGACAGCACCTACCGCCTCTACGACTATGACCGTCTAGGACTTGACGGGCAGCCTCGTGAGCTGCACATCGAGGACTCGCTGAACGTCATCGCCTACGAGGGGTCCGGCGCTACGTATATGAAAACCGATCTCGACGGTCCGGCCACCTGGCTGACACTGGCTAACTCGGACTTTTTCATCACGGAGAAAGGCCGCGTCGAAGGCGAATGGAAGCTGCAAACCGTACCGGACAGCTTCGTGATTCACATTATTGCCGACGGTGAAGGCACGATCCGTTGGGCCGACGGAGAGCTTCCGGTCCGCAGCGGCGAGTGTTTCCTGCTCCCTGCGAATTTGGGTAGCTACGAGCTGACTGGTAGCATGACCGTGCTGCGCAGCTACCTGCCATAACCTGCGTTTCACTGTAACGGATCTACCCCAAAAAAAGGACCTGAGTCGCCGTTAACACCGGCTGTTCAGGTCCTTCTTTATTTGTATAAGAGCCACGTGGACAATCCATAGATCTTCTCCAGCGTTGCTGGCTTACCGGTCTACCACTTGCTAAGCCCCGGCTCCGGCCAATGCCAGCGTATACGCCTGCGGCTTCACGGACAAGTCCGGCGGGAAATAAACGATCAGCAGCTGGTCAGCCGAGGTATCGAGTTTGCCGGTCTCCAGATAGTGGTCCAGCAGGAACGGCAGACGCTCGATCATCACATGCTTGTGAATGTCCTTCTCCGCGATACCCAGCGAGGCGAAGCGCTCGGAGACAGCTTCCGGACGCTCGGCCAGCCGCCGCAGATATTCATTCTGCTCGCCCCGGCTAAGCGAGAACTCCCACCAGATCTTGCGCGGCTTGTACTTGTGATTCAGGAAATAATCGAGCTTCATTAGCCCCAGAATCACAGGTAAGCCCTTCGTACCGCGGTGCTCCAGAAACGCATACAACCGGGTGAACAAATCTTCCAGTTGATGCCCGATCTTCTGCCAGCCCCGGCCCTCCCAATAATCGCCGAACTCCTGGAAGAAGTCGAAGGCTGACTCGAATTCGCGCTCAATCAAGTAACTGACCGTATGATCCGTCCGGTGGGCATTCCAGTACTTCTCCAGCACATCCTCTACCCGCTTGATGCGGACCAGATCGGAGAATGGCAAAATCTTGTTGCCCAGAATCTCATAGGGAGCATGATCCATGTACAGGTAGCCGTACTTCTCAGCATCCAGCCGCATGCCGGTACCGCGCAGCATCTTGAGGAACCCGAGCTGCAGCTCTTCCGGCCCCAGCTCGAATACATCATTGAATGTCTTGCGGAACGAATTGTAGTCTTCCTCCGGCAAACCGGCGATCAAGTCGAGATGCTGGTCGATCTTGCCACTCTCTTTCACCTTCGTGACCGTCCGGGTCAGCTTGCTGAAGTTCTGACGGCGCTTGACGAGGCCGTTCGTCAGGTCATTGGTCGACTGAACGCCGATCTCGAAGCGGAATACGCCTGGAGGCGCATTTTCCGCCAAATAATCCAGCACTTCCGGCCGCATGATATCGGCCGTAATCTCGAATTGGAAGACACAGCCCTGGTGGTTGCGGATCAGGAACTCGAACATCTCGAGCGCATACTCGCGCTTGATATTGAAGGTGCGGTCCACGAACTTGATCAGCTTCGCTCCCGAGGCGATCAGATACATCAAGTCGCTCTTCGTCCGCTCGATGTCGAAGTACCGCACCCCTACCTCGATGGACGACAGACAGAATTGGCAGCTAAACGGACAGCCCCGGCTCGTCTCAAAATAAACGACGCGGTTCGCCAGACTCGGCACATCCTCAGCAAACCGGTGCGGGGTCGGAATCTCATCAAGTGCCAGCTTCGGACGAGGCGGGTTCAGAATCACGCGATCCTCCTTGCGGTAGGCGACTCCGAACACGCTGTAAAACGCCCGGTCCCCGCGCAGCTCCATCAGCAGATGGTGAAAGGTTTCTTCTCCCTCGCCCATGACGATGTAATCGACATCGGGCAGGCGCTTCATCCAGTAGTCCGTGTCATAGGATACCTCAGGACCGCCCAGCACGATGACAACCTCGGGCATAATCTTCTTCAGCATGCTGATGACGACGATCGTCTCTTCAATATTCCAGATATAACAGGAGAAGCCGACCACGTCCGGCTGTCGGCGGTACAGATCGGACACGATATTCATCGCAGGGTCCTTGATCGTATATTCGGCGATCTGCATATCCGGGAAGTCCTTCTCACTAAACGACTTCAGGTAGCGGAGCGCGAGGGACGTATGGATATATTTGGCATTCAACGTAGACAACACGATCGTGTTCATGCGCATCAAAACCTCGTATTCTGGCGTTTTTGGTACCCTTATTCTACACGGAAAAAGGTGTGAACACAAAAAGAACATGGAGCCGCTATGGTCCATGTTCTCCTGCTAGTAATAAGAATCTGCCGGCTGCATCCATGTCGTATCCGGCGCCACCGCTTCAAGGAGGAATTCATCCTGCCCGTCTGCGCTCCACGCGCTAGCTTGCGTCTGCAGCTGCTCTTCCACCTGTTCCTTCTGCGTCGTCAACGCGCCCACATCTCCGCTGCTCGCGTCAATCGTACGCTGAAGCCGGTTGCGCTCATCGAGCCGCTTGGCCAGTTGATACAAGATCATCATCATTCACCCTCTTTCTTCAGAAAAAAGCATCCTGTCTCATTGTTTATACCTTCATTATACTAGGCGAACATTAAGACAAGATTACGGGAACATCAACATTAGATTAAATTCCCTTGTCATCTTATGCAGCTAACTGTAACTAGTCGTTCCCATTTATCTTCATTCCTATGCGGAAATTTATGCGCAGCACGGGGAAAAAAGCACACAAGCACCCGCTTCTTCTACGCCCCTTGGTTTCGCACATCGGCCGGCTCATGCTATACTCGTCCTATACATCAGGCAGGAGGCCTTACGCAATGTCTATTGGCAAGAACAGGAATAACCAACCCAGTCACAATCAAGGAAGAACCAGCTCGCCAGGCGGCACCGGGAATAAGAACCGTCCAGCTCGCACGGGCCCGGCCGGCTCGACCCGCAAGAAAGCAAGCCTCCCGCCTTCCGGCAACGCCAGAGGAACACATACCGGGCAAAGGAAGGGACAACCGGCAGGTCCGGTCAGTACACCAGCTTCCGAGCACTCCGGCAAGGTCAACGTATTGGCAGTCCGAGAGCCCTCTGAGCTGCTCGCCTTTCTGCTCAGCCGCTTATCCAAAACCGGCCGGAATTCGCTGAAATCGATGCTTGCGCGCGGGCAGGTCGCGGTAGACGGCAAGACAGTGACCGCCTATAACTTCCCCTTGGAGCCGGGTCATACGGTGACGGTGAGCAAGGAGAAGATCGTCGAGGAAACCCCGCTCGTCGGTCTCGCCATTCTGTATGAGGATGAGCATCTGATCGTCGTGCGCAAGGAGGCCGGGCTGCTGTCCATCGCGTCCGGCCAGGAGGAGAATGAGCTGACCGCTTATCGGCAGCTGACGGCTCATGTCAGGTGGAATAACCCTTCCGCCCGCATCTTCGTCGTTCACCGGCTCGACCGTGACACCTCCGGGGTGATGATGTTCGCCAAGAGTGAAGAGGTGCAGCAGACGCTGCAGAACGATTGGCAGGAGAAGGTCCGCGAGCGTACCTACGTCGCCTTGGTCGAGGGCAAGGTCAAGAAGCTGGAGGGTACCATAACCTCCTGGCTTAAGGAAAGCAGCACGCTCAAGATGTACTCCAGCTCGTATCCGGGCGACGGCCAGCATGCAGTCACCCACTACAAGGTACTGCAGACCAGCTCCCAGTACTCCCTGCTGGAGGTCAATCTGGAGACGGGACGCAAGAATCAGATCCGCGTCCATATGCAGGATATCGGCCATCCGGTGGTCGGTGACAAGAAGTACGGCTCGCGCGTAAAGCCGATCAACCGACTCGGGCTGCATGCACGGGTGCTCGCCTTCACGCATCCGGTCAGCGGAGAGCTGATGCGATTCGAGACGGATATCCCGAAGTCGTTCCTCTCTCAGTTCCGCGCAGCTTCTCCGGGCGAAGCTTAAGACATGCCAAAAAACCTTGCCCCCTACGGGCAAGGTTTTTCGCTGTGTCTGAGGGGCCCGGCAAAGACAGGCATACCTGACAGCAGCCCCTGCAGACGCCTGCTACTGGCCTGGCGGCGGAGCATCCTTCGGCACCAGATTGTAAATCTCGCCGGACTCGAATACATCGATCAGTCGGTCCAGCCACATATAATAGCGAATCGCCTCATCTATTTTATCCAGATCCGGTTGAAGCACAGCCTGCAGAGCGGCATCGCCCTGGCTTTGACCGCATAGAGCATGAAGCTCGTTCTTCGACTTGCGGAGTGCGCTCAGATTAATTTCCAGCGCCTTGCGCCACTTGAGCGAGAAGTAATCGGCGAAGGTCTGGAACCAGTCCATCTCTACCTCGTACAGATCCTTCCGCGAGCCTTTCTCCCATACTTTATTGACCATCTTCAAATCCACCAGCGTACGCACCCCGGTGCTCATGCTGGTTTTGCTCATCTCCATCGCTTCGCCCATTTTATCCAAGGTCATCGGGTGATTCTGGAAAAATAAAAGCCCGTATAAATGGCCGATGGACTGCGTAATGCCATACAAATCCATGTTTTTGCCGATGGCTTCGATGACGCGTTTACGTGCTTTTTGAATGATGATTTCCTGCTCGGAGCTAATGCCATGTATGGATTCCATCGTTTCTATTCACCCTGCCTTTATGTGTACATCGCTAATTGTAAGAAACAATGTCTATAAAGTAAAGACGGCGCGGCAAGCGGATAGATACGAGTATAAATGAGTGTGTTCATTTTGTACAGTTTTTTCTGTACATACCGAATGAACGGAATTTACCGTTGACATTTAAGGTTCCTTTTCTTTACACTTAAAAGGGCACGAGAGATGAACTCATACAAAAGAGGGGTGAGCTTGTGGCCATCATTGATGTGCAACAGGTGACCAAGGTATTTGGTCCCGATCCCGATTCTGTCCTGCCGCTGCTTCAGCAGAAGTGGTCGAAGGAGAGAATTTACAGAGAGACGAAGCACACCGTCGGTGTGAATGAAGTCAGCTTCTCTGTCCAGCCGGGAGAAATATTCGTCATCATGGGATTGTCAGGCAGCGGGAAGTCGACGCTGGTCCGGCTGCTGAACCGGCTGATCGACCCTACGCACGGGAAGATCGAGATTCACGGCAAGGATATTGTCCGCATGAACGCCGAGGAGCTCCGGCAGGTGCGCCGGCAGACGATCAGTATGGTATTTCAGAAGTTCGCACTATTCCCCCATCGGACCGTCGCTCAGAACGTCGAGTACGGACTCGAAGTCCAAGGGGTCGAGAAGAAAGCAAGACGCGACAAGGCGCTGGAATCTCTGCGTCTGGTCGGCTTGCAGGACTGGGCCGACAGCCTGCCGTCCCAATTAAGCGGCGGCATGCAGCAGCGGGTCGGATTAGCCCGGGCACTCGCCAATGATCCGGATATTCTGCTGATGGATGAAGCCTTCAGCGCACTGGACCCGCTCATCCGCAAGGATATGCAGGATGAGCTGCTGGAGCTGCAGGAAACGATGAAGAAAACGATCATCTTCATTACGCATGACCTCGACGAGGCGCTGCGTATCGGGGACCGGATCGCCTTGATGAAGGACGGGAGTGTCGTCCAGATCGGCAAGCCGGAGGAAATCATGATGAACCCGGCCAATGCTTATGTGGAACGGTTCGTGGAGGATGTGGATCTGTCCAAGGTGCTGACGGCCTCATCTGTCATGCGCCGGCCGGAGACGATCGGCCTAGACCGTGGGCCGCGGGTCGCTCTGCAGCTTATGCGCGAGAGCGGCATATCCAATCTGTTCGTCGTGGACCGCGGCAAGAAGCTGCTTGGCGTCATTACAGCCGAGGATGCCTCGGCAGCCGTGCGCGACGGCAAGAGCCTGCAGGACATCGTGATTGCCGATGTGCCGGTCGTATCGCCGGAGCAGATGCTGTATGAATTATTTGAAATATGCGGGACTTCCAAATATCCCGTAGGGGTAGTCGATGAGAACCGGCGTATCCTCGGCGTCATCGTCCGCGGGGCGGTGCTCGGGGCGCTGGCCGGACATCCGGTCTCCCAGCAGGAAGAGGTGAACCAACATGATACCGAAGCTGCCCTTAGCTGAATGGGTCGAGGCCGGTGTTGACTGGCTCGGCTCCAATCTGTCGTTCGTCTTCGATCTGATCTCGGCAGTCATCGAAGGGATCGTGAACGGCTTGTCGGCCGTCTTTCATTTTCCGCCATCGCTCGTGCTCATCGCGCTGATCGCAGCGCTGGCCTATTATCTGGGCCGCTGGCCGTTCGCGGTTCTCGCAGCAGCCGGTCTGCTGCTGATCGATAATCTCGGCTTCTGGAGCAACACGATGGATACACTGGCGCTCGTCATGACTTCGGCGCTGATCTCCATCGTCATCGGCATTCCGGTAGGCGTATGGTGCGCCCAGCACGACAAGGTGCGGAAAATCTTCACGCCCCTGCTCGATTTCATGCAGACCATGCCCGCCTTCGTCTATCTGATCCCTGCCGTCACCTTCTTCGGCCTCGGCGTCGTGCCAGGCGTCATCGCTTCCGTGATCTTCGCCGTACCGCCGACGATCCGATTGACGAATCTCGGGATCAGGCAGGTCGCGGAGGACCTGGTAGAAGCCGCCGACGCCTTTGGTTCGACGCCTGGACAGAAGCTGTTCAAGCTGCAATTCCCACTAGCGATGCCGTCGATCATGGCCGGTGTCAACCAGACGATCATGCTCGCGCTGTCGATGGTCGTGATCGCCTCAATGATCGGTGCCCAAGGCATCGGTGCCGACGTATACCGGGCCGTAACCCAGATCAAGACTGGCCAAGGCTTCGAGGCAGGCCTCGCGATTGTCGTGCTGGCCATTCTGCTCGACCGCATTACGCAGTACATCATGAAGAAGAAAAGGAGCGTTTAATTCTATGAAGAAATATGCCCTGAAATCATTCATGCTTGTCAGCTTGACCAGCCTGCTCGTCCTTGCCGGCTGCGGAACCAAGGAAGTTTCCACGGGGGGAGCCAGCTCCGGCGGCACAACCACGTCCATAGGAGCTCAGGTTAAGCACGAGATTATCGGGATCGACCCAGGAGCCGGACTGATGAAGCAAAGCGCCCAGGCGCTGAAAGACTACGAGCTGACCGACTGGAAGCTTGTGGAGGGCTCGGGCGCCGCGATGGCAGCTGCCCTGGATAAAGCGTATAAGAACAAGAAGCCGATTATCGTAACGGGCTGGACCCCGCACTGGATGTTTGCGAAGTATGATTTGAAATATTTGAAGGACCCCAAGGGGACCTTCGGCCAGGATGAGCAGATCCATACGATCGTCCGCAACGGCCTGAAGCAGGATGCCCCCTCCGCCCACGAGATGCTGGACCGGTTCGAGTGGAGCCCGGATGATATGGCAGTCGTCATGTCCGCCGTGACCGACGGGAAGAAGCCTGAGGAAGCCGCCGCACAGTGGGTGAAGGACAATGCGGACAAGGTTGACTCATGGGTAAAGGACCTCGCTCAGGACCCCGGTAAAAAGCTGAAGCTGGCCTATGTGGCCTGGGATTCGGAGATCGCCAGCACGAATGTGGTGAAGGCCGTACTCGAAGAGAAGCTCGGGTATAAGGTCGATATGCTGCAGGTGGAAGCCGGTCCGATGTGGGCTGGCATCGCCGATGGCAGCGCGGATGCGATGGTAGCGGCCTGGCTGCCGACGACGCATCAGGATTATTTCGACAAATATGCCGGCAAATTCGAGGATCTCGGACCGAATCTGAACGGTACCAGGCTGGGCCTTGTCGTTCCTGCCTATATGGAGATCGACTCCATCGAGGATTTGAAGACAAAATAATAAGCATGTATGGGGGGGGGCCGGCAACGGTCCCCTTCTTGGCATGCAGGCCAACCAGGAGTCCCCATGCCCGTACGCGCCGGTTAGCCCTGATAGGCTGGATATTAGCCCGGTTAGAAGCCTATTGAATGCTTAGCTTGAATTTCTGGGTAATATAGGAGGAATACACTTAGAAACGAGGGATGATCATGACATTGACACCCGAACAGCGCATCACCCTGCATGGGTTCAATAACCTGACCAAGTCGCTCAGCTTCAACATGTACGACATCTGCTACACGAAGACGCGGGAAGAACGCGAGGCGTACATCGCTTATATCGATGAGCAGTACAACTCTGACCGGCTAAAGCGTATTCTCCAGGCGGTCACGAACATAATTGGCGCCCATGTACTGAATATCGCCCAGCAAGATTACGTGCCCCAGGGGGCCAGTGTAACGATTCTCGTCTCGGAGGGACCCGTGGTAGAAATCCCTACGGACTCTTTCGAGGAATCCCCAGGGCCCTTGCCGGATTCCGTCGTGATGCAGCTCGACAAGAGCCATATCACAGTACATACGTACCCGGAGTACCACCCTGACGAGGGTATCAGCACATTCCGGGCGGATATCGATGTATCGACTTGCGGGGAAATTTCGCCCTTGAAGGCACTGAATTACCTGATCCACTCCTTCGACACCGATATAATGACCATCGATTACCGAGTCCGCGGCTTCACCCGGGATATTCACGGACATAAGCTGTTTATCGATCACGATATCAGTTCCATCCAGAATTACATTCCTAATAAGGTAAAAAGCCAGTACGACATGATTGATGTTAACGTGTACCAGGAGAACATCTTCCATACGAAGTGCAAGCTAAGGCAATTCGACCTGAACAATTATTTATTCGGCTATACGAAGGACAAGCTGAGCCAGCAGGAGCAGCAGGAAATCACCGAACGCCTCAAGACGGAAATGGATGAAATTTTCTACGGCACCTCGATAAGCCGCGGCTCCCTCGAATCGGAGGACGACTGACTCGGACTGAGTCAGCCGTCACTCCATCTAGACATCCTAGATCGTTTTTCCCAGCTTCTGTTGACTTAAAAAAAAGAATAATGACTGATTTTTACAATCTATTGAATATATCACTGACATACGTTAGTATAAAAATATCAGTGATCCAACCAACATCGCCTTCCACTATCCTATCGAGCACTGAATCTGTCCATACGGAGGGAGGAGGCTCTTTAACGGTTTGAAGCAGCACAAAGACAACCGGCAGTTGAATACATATTAAAGGAGACATGTTTACGATGAAATGTAAGCGGATTCAATCCATCTCTCTTTCGGCCTCGATCTTGTTGTCAGCCTTTCTTGTTCCCCAGAGCAGCTTTGCCGTCGATCATTTACCTGTAACCGTTTACAAGGATGCTCCTTACTCGGGCGCATCTCAGGAGTTCGACGTCGGCTCTTATAATGTAGGCCAGCTGTCAACGGTCGGCAACGACGCCATCTCTAGCATCCGGGTCGCTCCCGGGTACAAGGTAACGCTGTACAAGGACGCCAATTTCTCCGGCTCTACCAAGGTTCTGACTAGCGATCAGCTGTATCTGGATGATTTTAACGATGTTACCTCAAGCCTGAAGATCGAAAAGATCTCGCCTATCGACGCTACCAGCGTGCAGGTGCCTAACAATACGTACAATGATGCTTCGAAAAACACACTGCTGCAAATGTACGCGCCCCGCATCTGGATGGCACAAGGCGAAACTTATTTCCCTTCATCCGTTGAATTTGCCCAGCCTCATCTGCAGCGCTATCTCAATTCCAGCTCTGGCAATTATGAATACAAAACCGTTCAGCCTCTAAGCTCACCTAGCACGAAGCTGCCGTTCTTTGCCGGCGACCTGGCCAATGCCCCTGTGTACGCCTTCTGGGTGGAGAAGGAGTACAACAATATCGACCTGGTCTACTTCCAGTTCAGCCCGTATAATCTGGGCAAGGTGGTGGTCGGCTCCGAATTCGGCAATCATGTCGGCGACTGGGAACGGATCACCGTCCGGTTGGCCAAGTTTACCGATAATAACAACCTGTATGTGAAGCCCGTGAACGTCTATTACGGCGCACACAGCTTTGGAACCGGCTACCGGTGGGATGAGGTGACCAAAGTAAACGGCACGCATGCGGTAGGTTACTCCGCACTGGGCTCCCATGGCATGTGGAAGGATCCTGGCAGCCATGTATACCAGAACATTGTCGTTGCCCAATTAACCGATGACTGCAGCGCAGGCACAGCCTGGGATACCTGGAACAACATGAAGAACTACGAGTATTTCCCTTCACAATCCACAGGACGAGGGCTCAATACTTCCTGGCCCGAGTGGCTGAACAAGGACTACACCAACCCGAACAGCGGCTCTGTATACCGCTGGGGCAATCCTTCCCAAGGCTCTCTGTTCGGACAGCCGCTGCTGGATAACGGACCGACAGGACCGCAAGAAAAGACCTCGCTGACCGATGGAACAAAATTGGACTAATCAGTATCGACGCGGCTCGGCTCGCCATCGGAAATAAACAGAAAACCGGACCCCTAACTCGGGGTCCGGTTCCTTATCACTGCCGCTATCGGACGACTGCTGCTGACTGCGTCTGTGTTTGGATGAAGAGAAGCTAAGCTGCGCCTACATCAGGCATCTACTCCATTGCCGTGGAGAATAGCTGAATGGGTCCCTCCCAGTCATCCTCTCTCACTTCTTGGAACTGGTTGCCGGTATATTGTTCAATCGTCTTCCTCCAGAAGATCTGAGCGGGTTTATTGGCCTCCACCTGGGCCACCTTCCAGATTCCACGGAAGCTGTCGAACAATTCGAATGCGGCATGGCGCCCTATGCCCCGGCCTCTGTATTTTCTCATCACGAAAAATTCAGCGATCGAATATACCGGGATTTCATTGATGGTTCCGATCTCTCTCACCAACACAAAGCCGGCCAGAGCGCCCTCTTCCCGTATAAAGTATGGATACCTGCCCTCCTCCGTCCAGTAGTGGTCCAGGTACATATATTCATAACGGCCGGATTCATTCACATCCTCGGGATCGAATTCACTAAAATCGTATTTATATAGCTCGATAAGATTACGCAAAGTTGATTTCTGATTATATTCCGCCAGATGCAACGATGGCATGCTTCTCCCCGCTTTCTTCTCATGACCTTATTCGTTCAGATGATACCAGAAGTCAGCAGGCCTCACCTATAGAAAAAACATCTATAGCGATTCTTTATGCCTCATACCTAATAAATGAAATAAGCTGTCTCCGGCCGAGTACCGGAGACAGCTTGTTGGGCAAAAGGATATTTTATTGTCCACTAATCGAGATGCAGTGCCGTCACAGGACCAGAGGTCTCCTTGCGCTGCCTGATTCTAAGCGCAAACCTTAAGCCTGCTGCTATACCAGCTTATTATTCAAGGTCTCGACCAGCTCCAGCAGATCGAGCGGCTCTTCGATGATGTAGTCCGGACGCTCGGAAGCATCGGCCGGCTCCTTCGGATACCGCGGCGTCCAGCTGAGGAACACGCTGGTGAGGCCCAGCTCATTAGCCCCCTTGATATCGCGGCTCAGGTTGTTGCCGACCATGATGATGCGGTGGTAGTCCTTCTCGCTCAGATCCAGCGCACCGACCGCAGCCTTAAACATGCGCGGGCTTGGCTTGGTGAACTTGATGTTCTCCGAGTTAATCATCGCGGTGAAATAATCGTAGATGCCCAGCTCCAGGAACATGTTCCGGAAGGATTGGGCATAGCCGTCAGCGACGAGCGCGATCGTATAGCCCCGCTCATGCAGCGTTTGCAGCATCTGCTTGGCACCCGGAATCAACTGGGCGGTAAGCACGATATCATGCTCGTCCCGGATCTCGGTGGATTCGTCGATCAGCGTGTCTCCGCTGTCCAAAAAAATAATTAACTGCTTTTCTGCCATGTCTATGTTCTCCCTTGTTGATTAATGATTAGCACTTAGCGTATCCGCCTCAGTTATGTCTTGTGCCCGGCGTTACCCTTCGTTTGGCCGCATATGTGAACCACATCTTTTAACATCCCGTTGCTGTAACTATCCACGACATCCGATACCCAGCCTGGTAAAGCCAATGTCAAAGTGTGTCTTGAATACAACGTAGATTTTGCGCAGATCTTGTTTCACAACTGCTTTTTCCCACTATGTGATATAGAAGGGGTGTCATACTTATTTCTTATTCCTTATTGGCGCCTACCATTGTCCCTTTAACAAAATACTTTTGTACAAACGGGTAAATAATGATCAGCGGCAGAACGGCGATGACAATCCCCGCCATCCGCACATTGGTCGTAATCATCAGATTGCTGGACGTATCCGAATCAATGACCAGCGCCTTAAGCGCAATTTGCAGCGTATACTTGGCTTGTTGGTTGATGAATAGAAGTGCAGGCGTGAAGTGGTTCCACTTGCCGATAAATTCAAACAGCGTTACAGTAGCGAGACCTGCCTTGGCCAGCGGCAAGTACATCGTGAAAAAGATGCGCCAGTCCCCGGCCCCGTCGATGCGTGCTGACTCACTCATTTCAATCGGAATCGAAGAGAAATAGTTGCGCATCAAGAGAATACTGAAGCCGCCGATCAGACCGTAGTTGATGACCGCCCACAAGGAGTTGATCAGGTGAAAATCCTTGTACACGACATACAGCGGGATCATAACAGCCTCGGAAGGAATCGTCATCGTGACCAATATAAAGGAAAGAATTGTTTTTTTGCCCGGTAAGCCCGGCTGCACCAGTACATAACCTCCCAGCGAGGCCAGGATGACATGCAGCGTCGTACCGACAATGGTTACGATCGTATTGTTCTGCACCGGCGTATACAGCTTCATCTTGCTCCAGATGGTCGCGAAGCCCTCCAGACTGAACGGCTCGGGCCACAGCACAATGGTCGGCTGCATGGAGTTGAAGCCTGTGGAGAACGCCAAGGCAAAGGTATTCAGAAACGGGATGATCATGGTCATCATCAGGAATAGCAGGAATAGCACGTTGATCACATCAAAAACATGGCTGCCTAGCGACTTCTTGCGAAAGCTCGGTGTCATGCGTCCATCACCCCTCATCAAAACGGATTATCTTCTTCACGGCAAAGGTCAAAATGAGCGTCATCACAATGAGGGAAAAACCTGCAGCCGTGGCCAACCCGATTTTGAACTCCAGAATGCCCTTTTGGAAGGTGTAGTACATCACGACATCGACTTTCTTGGCTATGGCTCCGTTTCTCATCACCACGATTTGGTCAAAGATGCGCAAGATGCCTACGATTTTGAGAATCAGAACCACTTTCATCGTATTGAACAGCTGTGGAATCGTAATGTAACGCACCAGCTGCCAGCGGTTCGCTCCGTCGATCGTGCCTGCCTCGTACAAAGCCGGGTTGATGCCCACGATGGTAGCCAGATACAGAATGCAGTAATACCCCATATCCTTCCACACATTGGTCAGAATAATGACCCAGCGGGCATGCGTGGAATCGGACATAAAGCTGATTGGCCTCTCCATTCCCATCGCGAGCAAGAGCTGGTTGACGATCCCGGTGTCGGGCGAAAGCATCATGATCCAGATACCGCCGATGACGACCCAGGAGAACAAGTGCGGCAGATAGACAATCGTTTGAGTTACCTTCTTGAACCAGGCCGATGCCACTTCCGTCAGAGACAAGGCAAGAATAATCGGCATCACGAAGCCGATGACCAGAACACTGCCGCTGATCAACAGCGTATTCCCGAATACTTCCCAGAAGTTGGAGTCGGTCAATACGGCTTTGTAGTTGTCCACCCCGACAAATGGGCGGCTCCCGATCAGCCTGTAGTTCTGCATGCTGATGATCAGTCCGCGCAGAACGGGATAATAGCTAAAAACGGCAAACCAGGCGAGAATGGGGAAAATCATGATGTAAATCGACTTGTATTTCCAAGCAGCCTTCAATCCGTACTCACCATCCTGTCGATCGAAAGTTCATTGGAGAGGAAGCAAGCCTGCGGCCCGCTTCCTCCTCCCGATAGCACTTAATCGATTAATTTTTTGTCCTTCAGTTCCTTGCGCATTTGCTTGACAGCGTCAGCCGCAGGCAGCTCGCCCAGAATCGCCTTCAGACCATAGGAGTTGATGATCTTCTCAGCATCCGGCCATTGCTTAGGCGGCGAATATTCCGGAGTGGAGTGCGTCTTGATGATGTTGACAGCTTCCACCTCAGGCGATTTCGGATCGACATCCTTGGAGAGCGGATTGACGAAAGTTTTGTCGTGCCAGCCTGGAGCTCCATGGTCTCCGTTGTGCTCTTTACCCGCCGGAGTGAGCTCGTACTTGCCATCCTTCACCGTGTAGTCCTCGTTCAGAATGCCGAGGCTGCCCAGAATGTGACCGTCTGGGCTATGCCAGAACTCGATGAATTCAAAAGCCGTCTTCGGATGCACCGCATTCACCGGAATGCTCCATACGTCCGGATCGCCACGGCGGAGGATGTACTTGCCGTCCGGCCCCGGGATACCCGGCAAGCCCTTGACTTGGAACGTCGTATTCGGGTCCTTGATCTTCCTGTTGCTGTTGAAGCCGGATACCCAGCCATCCCAATACACGACCATACCGGCCCGATCCGTCAGCATCATATTGCGCATCTTGGACGTATCATTCGTGGCAAAGTTCGGGTCAAGCAGACCTTCCTTGTACAGCTTGTGCAGCCATTCGTAGATCGGAATCGCCGCGTCCGTCGAGTACGGCACATCCAGCTTGCCGTCCTTCTTCACGTAGCGCTGTTTCAGGCCTGCTGCGCTGAAGAACGGCTGCAGGTCAAAGGCGCTGCCCGAGCCGGCCAGAGACAGCCCGTACGTATCCTTCTTGCCGTTGCCGTCCGGATCTTGCTCGGCAAACGCTTTCATCACGTTGTAATAATCATCAA
Source organism: Paenibacillus filicis (assembly GCF_038070315.1). NCBI lineage: Bacteria > Bacillati > Bacillota > Bacilli > Caryophanales > Paenibacillaceae > Paenibacillus > Paenibacillus filicis. The sequence goes on from NZ_JBBPCC010000018.1 coordinate 51,435, forward strand.
GCGTTTTCGGATCAGGCAGGTTTAATTTTTTCAGCCAGTCGTTGCGCACCGTAATCAGCGTGCCGCCTTCGTCCTTCATCGTGACACCGTAGATTTTGCCGTCTTCGCCTTTAACCGTATCCCAGCTAAATGCAGGCACCACATCCGGGTTCGAAAGCACCTTGGAGTTTTTGATCATATCGTCCAGCGGTGTCAGAGCACCCTGATCGATCAGCTTGTTCATCGTTCCCTTGGTTGTTTGCAGCAGGTCGTATTTCTCTCCGCCAGCGATTGCAGCCATCAGCTTCTGCTCGAAGTCGGAAGCCGGCTTGTCGATCGTCGCTTTAATCTTCGTCAACCGCTCGATTTCCTTCTCGAAAAGCGGATTCTCGTCAGGCTTTTTGCCGCCTACCAGATTAAGCATCATCCGGACGGTACGTTCTTCGGTATTCGCTTTCGGACTGCTGCCATCGGATGGCTGCTGGGCTGAAGGTGTATCCCCGCCGCATGCGGCAAGCGTGCTGGAGAGCAGAGTAACGGCAACTGCGGATGCAAACATTTTTTTATGGGTTAATTTCATATGAAGCCTCCTGGATCAAAGTTTGGCCTCCCGGCGATTGCCGCGACTGGCCATTTAAGATTTGTTGAGCGCTTTCATTTTACAGAGCATCCTTCTATACGACTAAAAGTAAGCGCTATCCCTAACGATACCTACCGTTCGGCACCGATGTACGCCCGGCAAGATTCACGAACAATCAGACGGGTATTCACAATTTTTTGTGAAAGGGCATTGGAATCGTTAATCATCTGCATCACCAGCTTGGCTGCTTCAGCACCCAATTGCTCGGCTTCCAGCTCCACCGAAGTAAGCCGGGGCGTTGTTTCTTGGGCCAGCGCAGCATCATTACTTAACGCTATGATGGACAGATCCTCCGGAATTTCAAGTCCGAGCTCTCTCGCCGCTCTCATGGCGCCCAGAGCTACCCGGTCCGTATCGGCAATTACCGCCGTATACTTCAATGACTTGTACGTACTCGCCACAACCATGTAACCGTACTCAGAAGCGCTAGCATGCAGCATGCGCGAATAGTTAATGACATAATCGCTTTGCAGCTCAAGCCCCCGCTGTCTGAATGCCTGGGATAACCCATTCTCTCTGTCCTTGGATACCGTCATGTCCGAGGAAGCGTTCAGAAACAGGATCGACTGGTGACCCATATTCAATAAGTAATCGCCCACCTGGAAAGCCATCTCGGTATTATTGTTATCTACATAAGAAATATCTCCCAGATTCGGTTCGGGCCTTCCCACAAGTACCAGCGGTATTCCCATCTGCCGGAATCTCTCGATTCTGACATCGTTCTCCCGCGGATTAAGTAAGATCACCCCATCTACGGGGTCAGCTGAAAATTGTGTGACATCATCATGCTCTGGCAGTGTATCCAGCAGTACCCGGTACCCCAGCATCGAGCATTCTTTGATGACGCCTGTGATCATCTGTACCTCCAAACCAGACATTTCCCGCTTCTTAAACAACGGCATCTTTAATCCGATAATCATTGTTTTCTTGATTGCCAAGCTGCGGGCGACATGATTCGGATAATATCCAAGCTCCTTGGCTACGGACAAGACACGTTCCGTTACCTTCGGACCTATCGGCCTCTTCTTGCTAAAAACGTTCGAAACCGTCCCCTTTGATACACCTGCCATTTTTGCCACATCATCAATATTAGCCATAGATCCCTCCCCCTGTGTAATTTATTGAACAGATGATCAGGAAAATCGTCAAATCGTGTAACATTCCGTAAAAATTTAGCAATGATTAAACCGGTTTAACGAGCTACTGTGGTTATTATATCGTACACCTGTATCACTTTCAACTGGTCTAGACATTTTATTTTTGAGCAGGTCTGGCTACTCGTTTTTTAGGCAGAGCGACGGTCCGTTCGCCCGCTTCCGTCACCGCCCGTGCCCCGCAATCGGCAACTTTCGTTCGCGCCAAACAGGCCTGACCTCCGGTATCTCCCGGCCCTGCCTGCTCGGAGCCTTGCTCCGACTGCTTCAGCAATCTATCACGCACCCGTGCAGCCCGCTCCTGGCAGCCTCAGCAGACCGCCTAGGTCCAGCCCCAGAAAAAAGCATCGCGGTCCCAGGCCACCCGGCCTTTGTGCATTTTTTTGAACAGCTTCTTGACCTCTTTATCGATCGACTCATGCCCGTTGTCGTTGATATAAATAAAGCCTTCGCCAAAGTTCTCCCGAATGTAGGCCACGGCCTGCGTCTGGTGTAAAATCCCTGCGTTTTTTACCTCGTCCAGCATCCACTGGGCCACCTGTTCAGCCGTTATCGTCGTCATCTGTATCGCTCCCTGCATGGAAAGTTCTCCCCTCATTCTAACAGAACTTGCCCTGTACGCCAAAAAGACAAATTGAGATAAGTTTATCCTCGAACCTGTCTATGTTTTTATTTGTGGTATGAGTCTACAATGAACCTATCGGCTGCAGCTATGGCCGGATATTGGAATCGTTATCATTTTCCTTTGGAGGGATTCGAAATGAGTACAATCAAGGTCGCTATTATCGGCTGCGGCACGATCGCCAACAATGCGCATATCAAAGCTTATCTGGCCAATCCCGATGCCGAGATCGTCTATTTCTGTGATAAACTAATCGAAAGAGCCGAGAAAGCCGTCCAGGATTACGGCTGCGGCCAGGCCATCCAGGATTATCAGGTCATCCTGAACGATCCGGAGATTGAAGCGGTCTCGATCTGCACACCCAACGACGTGCACGCCTCAATCTCCATCGACTGCCTGCGTGCAGGCAAGCATGTGCTGTGCGAGAAGCCTGCGGCCCGGACCTATGCAGAGGCGCTAGAGATGCAGAAGGTTCAGCATGAGACCGGCAAGGTGCTGAATATCGGTGTCGTCAACCGTTTCAATACGGGTGTCAATATTATCAAGAAAATGATCGAAAACGGCGAGCTCGGCGAGCTTTATCATGTCTACGTCAGCTTCCGTTCGCAGCGCTCAATCCCGGGCCTCGGCGGAGCTTTCACGACCAAGGCTGTGGCCGGGGGCGGCGCGCTGATCGATTGGGGGGTTCACTTCCTCGACATCGTCATGTACTGCTCCGGCGATCCTAAGCCGCTCACGGTAACCGGTCAGGCCTACAGCAAATTGGGGCGCGATATGGAGAACTACTCCTACATCAATATGTGGGCAGGTCCTCCCAACTATAGCGGCACCTACGACGTGGATGACTTCGTTACGGCGATGGTCCGTACCGCAGGTCCGAGCATCACCGTCAACGGAGCCTGGGCGCAGAACATCGGCGTGGAGGAGATGTATATTGACTTCCTCGGCGACAAGGCCGGCATCCGTCTGCAGTACGGCCAAGACTTCAAGCTGTACAGCGCGCAGAACGGAGCACTCCTCGAGACGACACCCAAGTTCAATTCGACCGATATGTTCCAGAATGAAATCGACGGCTTCCTGCGCTGCATCCGGACCGGTGAGAAGCTTCCTTCGCACATCGATACGGTCATCCTGTCCTCCCAGATTATCCAGGCGATCTATGATTCGTCCGATCAGCGGGCAGAAGTTACGTTCGAATAAGGGGGGCGCGTATGAAAACGATCGGATTCATCGACTATTTCCTGGACGAGTGGCATGCTAATAAATATCCCGAGTGGATAGCGGAGGCTTCCGGCGGCACCCTAAAGGTCGCTTATGCTTACGGCAAGAAGGACGCGGAGACGGGGCTCAGCAACGCAGACTGGTGCGCAGAGAAGGGCATCGAGCTGTGCGCCACGATCGAGGAAGTCGTCGAGCGCAGCGACTACCTGATCGTGCTGTCGCCCGACCACCCGGAGCAGCACGAGGAGCTGGCCCGGCTGCCGCTGCAGTCAGGCAAACCGACCTATATCGACAAGACGTTCGCGCCGGACCGGGAGACTGCTCTGCAGCTGTTCGAGCTGGCTCGGCAGCATGGAACGCCGATGTACTCCTCCTCGGCGCTGCGCTACGCGACAGAGTACCAGGAGGCCGCGCGCGAAGGGATCGATGCGATCGCCAGCATCGGCCCGGGCTCATACGCCAATTACTCGATCCATCAGATCGAGCCTATCGTCTCTCTGCTGGGCAGCGAAGCGCAGCGGGTGATGTTCACCGGTACCCAGGCCTCGCCTGCGCTGCTGATCGAGTTCTCCGGCGGACGACAGGCCGCCGTGCGTCATCTGAGCGGGGATGCGCCATTCCAGCTGGCCGTCAATTATGGTTCTACCGGCAGCGCTGTGCTGTCTCCGGCATCGAATTTCTTCCAGCTGTTCATTCAAGATCTGGTCCGGTTCTTCGAAACCGGTCAGCCGGTGGTCGAGCCCGCCGAGACGGTCACCGTCATCACCCTGATCGAGTACGGCTTGAAGGCGGCGGAAACTCCCTTCGAGTGGGTGGACCTGCCGAGTTAGGGACGCGTCAGATCAAGTACACACAATAGCTATGAATCGCGAGGGCTTGATGCATGAAGGATAAAGAAACCGCAGGCTGCCACTTCCATTTCGACAACGTATTTGCCAAGGGCCAGTCCACCTACGGGGGAATTGACCTGTACCAGATCGGCGAAATTTGCTGCGAGAGCGGGTACGAGATCGCTCCGCATCTGCAATTTTGTCTGGAGCTGAGCTGTATCGTGTCCGGCAGCGGATATTTTATCATCGACGATAAGCAGGTCCCTGTCCGCGAAGGGGATCTGCTGTTCAACGCCGTCGGCCATATGCACGCGATCCGGACGAATGCGTCCGGACCACTGCGTTTCGTGTACCTGGGCTTTATGTTTAATGAGGAGGCGCACCCGGAATTTGCAGCGATGCATAAGTTCTTCCAGGCCTCCCCCTTCTACCATGCCAGAGATACGTACAATCTGATGATGCCGTTCTTCCGCAATATTGATGAGTTCTACTCACAGAAGCCGCATTCGCGGATCATGATCAAAAACTATCTGGAGGAAATCATCGTGCTGGCCTACCGGACCTTCGCGGAGAAGAACGGCCCCGCCCCCCGCTACGCGCCAGCCAAATCGACGCATTCGGTCGGCTACACGGTGTATTCCGTCATCCGGTATGTGGAGAATCATATCTTCGAGCTGAAGAGTATTCGCGAGATTGCGGAGCAGCTCGGCTACAGCTACACCTATGTGTCCCACACCTTCAAGGACAAGACGGGCATGACCCTGCAACGGTACATCAATCACAAGAAGGTTGAGAAGGCGCTGGAGCTGCTCAAATACGGCAATATCTCGATCACGCAGGTCGCGAACCGGCTGCAGTACGAGACCGTTCAGTCGTTCAGTAAGGCATTCTCACGGATCATGGGCTACCCGCCGTCGCATTACGTGGCCTTGCAGCGGCAGGAAAACGAGCGAAAAGCAGAATAGGGCGCTGAGCGGCGCCCTGCTCTGTTTCTGATGCAATTTTTGCGGCTATTTCTATAGGCTATGTCTTTCACCTATCTGTGCTTCTAATTGGTTTGCTACACTACACTACACTTTAATTTACTCGACTAAATTTTACTATATTTACAATACACTCCATGTACATTTCACTACACTTACATTTCACTACCCTACACTTGCCATTTGCCAGTCCCCTTGGAGCTTCGGCAAGTCTCCTCCCCTTCCACTCCAATTTCCTTCACATCTGCCGTCATTTCCAGACAACCGACCGCTCTTCGGTCTAAACATGGCCTTAGGATAAGGATAGACCTCACCCTCTCGGAGCCCACAGCATGATCGATACGCCGACGATGCAGACAGCTGCCCCCACCCAGTCATACAGGTCAGGCATCTTCTTATCGACGAGCCAGCCCCACAGCACCGCCATGATGATAAAGACGCCGCCGTAGGCCGCGTACACACGGCCGAAGCTCGGAAAGCTTTGCAGCGTAGGCAGCACGCCATAAGCCACCAGCACCAGGCTGCCGACGATGCCGTACCAGTACGGCTTCCCCTCTCTCAGCCATAGCCAGACGAGATAGCCTCCGCCAATCTCAGCGAGTCCTGCCAGTAAAAAAATAACGATCGTTGCGACCATAGTCAACCTCCCGGATCATGTCTAGCCGCTCCTGCAGCCTGCCCCTGATATCAAACTACCTGCGCAACCCATAGTAACGCCTTCTCTAGGATAGACCAACCCTCAGCCGCAAGCAACTGCCGCCGCAAGCCAGCGGAACAGCAAAAAGACCGCCGCCACCAGGTCGAAAACGACCGGGCAGGGCGATCTATTGAGCTTTTTACCACGTTGAGAAGAAAGGGATCAATCCTAGCAGAAGCACCGTCGACGCGAGCACCAGGTAGTCCCGGAGCTGCAGCCGGTAGATCCGGATCGGTGTGCGCCCCTCGTCCCCGGTGTAGCAGCGCGATTCCATCGCCGTCGCCAAATCCTTCGCTCTCAGGATCGAGAGCACGAACAGAGGCAGCAGCATCGGCAGCACGCCGCCGAACCGACTGAGAACACCCTTGCGGTGAAACCCGCCGCCTCGGGCCGTTTGCGCCTTGCGGATCTTATCGAATTCCTCCAGCAGCAGCGGAAGGAACCGCAGCGCGATGGAGAACATCATCACCGCTTCATGAACGGGGACCTTCCACTTTTTCAGCCCGCCAAGCAGCAGTTCGAGTCCCTCAGCCAGGACGACCGGGGAGGTGGTACGAACCACCAGGGACAGCACGAGCACAATCCCCAGGATCTGCTCGCACATCTTGACCCCTCGAATCGCCCCTTCATAAGAGAATTCCATGAAGCCCCACTGGATCAGCGTCTCCCCGGGCGCCGTGAGCAGCGTAGCTTGGTAGATCATCGTAAACACAAAGAATAATACCAGCGAAAGCACCGTGATGGCCAGGATGCGCCAGGATAGCTTGGCTACCCCCCACAGCCCGAACAGCAGCACAACCAGGAAGCTTTTCAGCCCCAAGTGCTGGGTGAGCAGGAGGGCCAGCGTGTACAGCAGTGCCGCCACGATCTTCATCCGGGGGTCCCAGCGCTCCAGCAGGGAATTCTTCTTCTGATAAATTAAATAGCTGGCTACTGAAGCCATGGGCTTTCCCCCTTCGCGGATGGCTGCTTCCGGCCGCACAGCCGGATAAGCTCAGGGACAACCTCCCGCAGATCCCAAGGCCGGTCCAGGGAGACGCCATGCGTCTCCGCCAGCAGCTCCGCCAGCGCCAGGGCCGCAGGCAGCTCCCAGCCCATCGCGCCGAGCAGCGACCGGTCGGACAGCACCTGCCTCGGAGGCCCGTCAGCGATGAAGTCACCCTCCTTGAGCACCAGCACGCGCGACGCATGCTCCAGGATCTCCTCCAGTTGGTGGCTGACCCATAATATCGTCGTACCTTGCTCGGCGTTGAGCCCATGCAGCATCTCGAACAGCGCCGTTCTTGACGGATAATCGAGTCCGGCCGTCGGCTCATCGAGGATGATCAGCTCTGGCTCCAGTACGACGACTCCGGCGATGGCGACCCGCCGCTTCTCGCCTCCGCTGAGCTCGAACGGGCTGCGCGACGCGAACGTCTCGTAGTCCAAGCCAACCGACTCCATTGCGCGCTTCACCTTCGCCTGCTTCTCCTCCGGCGTATACGGGCTTTGCCGCAAGCCGAAGGCGATATCCTCCTCGACCGTCGACGAGAACAGCTGATGCTCCGGGTATTGGAAGATAAACCCGACCCGATCGAACAGCTCGGGGCGCTTGGCGCCGTAAGGGTCCGTATTCTCCAGCAGTATCTGACCGAAGGTCGGCTTCAGGAAGCCCTTGATCAGCTGCATAAACGTAGACTTGCCCGAGCCGGACTTGCCGGCCACGGCCAGCATCTCCCCGCTCGGAATATCGAGCTTCACCTGCTTCAGGATCAGCGTGAGGTCCGCGGGACGCGACTTCCTCCGGCGCCTCTCGTAGGAGAAGGCTACTTCGTTCAGTGATGTATTCATAGCCAACCCCTCAATTCCTGCAGGTCTGCCGACAACGAAACAGGGAAGCCTGCACGGCGCAGAGCGAGGGTTATGCTTCGCTCAAAAGGCAGCTCCAGCCCGCACGAGACCAGGAGTTTTTCGTCCTGCAGCAGCTCCTCCGGCTTGCCGATCCGCCGAACGCGCCCTTCCTGAAAGAGCACCAGGCGGTCCGCCTCCAGTACTTCTTCCAGATGATGCGTAATATAGATCATGGCGAAGGGGTGCGCCTCACGCGCAGCGCGCAGCGTCTCGACGAATTCCTTGCGCGCGATCGGGTCCAGCATCGAGGTCGATTCGTCCAGGATCAGGTACCGCGGTGCAAGCGCCAGCACGGAGGCTAGCGCCAGCTTCTGCTTCTCGCCGCCGGAAAGCTGCGTGACGAGCCGATCCTCGCCCGCATCCAGCTTCACGACATCCAGCGCCCAGCGGATGCGGCTCTGCATCTCGCTTTGCGGCCAGCCGATGTTGGACAGTCCGAAAGCAATGTCCTCGCCTACCGATACGCCGACCTGCTGGTTCTCCGGATTTTGAAAGACGATCTGAACGGAGCGGCGAATGGCCGCGAGACTGGCCGGGTCCGACGTCGAGAGGCCGTCCACCGTAATGCTTCCTTTCGTAGGCTGCTCGATGCCGTTCAGCAGCCGCGTCAGGGAGGATTTGCCCGAGCCGTTGGGTCCAAGAAAAGCCACGAATTCATCCGGCGCGATGTCCAGATCGATATCCCGGAGCGCCCAACGGTCGGAGTCGTTCCCGAAGTAAGAGAACGAAGTATCGCGTATGGATATCATAAGGTCTCACAGCCTTTTCCAAATGGTTTGGTACAAAAGCTCGTAAGCTTGCTGTCCATCACGCCTTACGTATGGACTGGCCCAAAGACGCTTTTCTCGTCCGAAGGATCGAAATGCCCTTCATCCGTATTCGGGATTTGCCAGAAGAAATCGACGCGCACGCCTTCCTCAGCCGATAGAGCCAGGAAGTCCTGGATGAAGACACCGCGGCCCGGATCGCATGAGGGGCTGCCAGAGATGGCAAGCCCGCCGACGATCGTATAGCCGTGATCCTGATAAACCTTGAGCTGCTCGACCACTGGGGCCAGGATCTTACGGTTATGCGCATGAAACTCAGGCGTATCGTACTCTTCTACGGTCATCGGAGGACGCTCGGGTCCTAAAAAGGTAAACTCGGGGCAGGGAAGCTGCACGATGCCATACTCCTGCTCATGGGCCCAGTCGACGGCCGCCTTCATCACGCCGGGACTGCGGGCTTCGCCCGCTACGACCGCGCTCTGGTTCAATACACAATGGGAAGCCACCAAAATTTGTTTACTCCGCTTCATCGTGTATCACCTCAACCTTTGATGGAGCGATCGGGACGCTTCAGCAGCGACTGCGGGATGCCTTTGACCACATAGTAGATCAGCACCGCAGACAGCACCTTGTCGATCAGGTTGTCGAACAATCTAGGCAGGAACGTAGCTGTAAATACGCTGGAGCCGGCTTTCTTCAGCCACAGAACGGCGATATCCTGTGCTCCGCCTGTCAACCCGCCGAATACGGCGACGGCGATTACCGTACCGACCGCCGGGCAGACAACGCCCAGAATCAGGCCGGCAATGACAGAGGAGGATAATGTATAGCGGCGTTTGACGGCGATATAGCCGACGATCAATCCGACCAGCGCGTTAACAACAGCGAATGGAATCGAGGTATAGGATTTCGTCACGCCGAGCACTAAGTTCGTCAGGATGCCGACGAGCATCCCCCAGAAGGGGCCGTACACGACTGCGATAAAAATAGTTCCGATCGTATCCAGGAACAGAAACGGAATTTTCAAACTGCCGATGACGGTTCCGGCAATCACGTTGATAGCGACCGCAAGCGCGCCTAGCGTAATGATCAATGTTTTTTGGTTCATGTGAGAGGACCTCCTAAAGTTTATACAGAGCTATAGGCTTTACGATGAAATGCGGCGTTTAAAAGTAAACGCACAATCCCTCCCTTGTACATAAACGAGATAACATTTTGGCGCCTTACGAATGTCATCTACCGACGAATAAAACCAAGTAAAGTTATTGAATAACTATAGAATCATTGTAGGATCTTTCGGGTAAATGTCAAGAATTTTGTCGAATAAAATTTTCCCACCTGCAAGATAGACGGATGCAGCACACCTTTCATGCAAGATGAAGGAAAGATACGTGTGGAGCTATTACGCCAAATGAAGGCTTGATGCTAACCTTTCTCTCGGCTTCCATAAACAAAAAGCCCGCCGGAACCCCGGCGGGCTGAAAAACAATGGATGGCGACCTATAGTCTTACCGCAAGGCTGCGGGATCGATGCTAGGCACCAGTCCCTCACGGGCAGCCCGGCCGAGCAACGCTTCCACAGCGGCATAGCCGTCTGCTCCCAGATCGGCCGTGAACTCGTTCACGTACAGATCGATATGGGCCTGCGTCACCTCCGGCGACATCTCCTGCGCATGACGCTGCACGTAATCGCGGGACGCCTCAGGATGCGCCCAGGCGTATTCGACGGACTGGCGAATCCAGCCTGCGATCGCCTCCCGGTCGAGTCCCCGGCGCGCGATGATCGCGCCGAGCGGGATCGGCAGCCCGGTGTCGCTTTCCCACCAGCTACCGAGGTCCGTCACCAGCGACAGCCCGTAGGACGGATAAGTGAAGCGCGCCTCATGGATGACAAGGCCTGCATCGATCAAGCCATCGCGCACGGCAGGCATGATCTCATGGAACGGCATGACCACGATCTCGCCGACACCTCCGGGCACGTTCTGAGCCGCCCACAGGCGGAACAGCAGGTAGGCCGTCGAGCGCTCGCTCGGCACCGCTACTCGGCGGCCGGACAGCGCAGCGGCTCCGTCATCGCTGCCCCCGGCGCGCAGCACCAGGGGGCCGCAGCCCCGGCCCAGCGCGCCGCCGCAAGGGATCAGCGCATAGTCGGACAGCACCCATGGGAGGGCGGCGAACGAAATCTTCATCACGTCCAACCCTTCCTCGCTGGTTGCCAGACGGTTCGTGATATCGATATCGGCGAACGTAACATCCAGCTCGGGAGCGCCTGGCACGAGACCGTGCGCCAGCGCATGGAAAACAAACGTGTCATTCGGACACGGAGAGTAAGCTATTTTCATGATAAAACCTCCTTGAGTACGGCTCCGGCTGCTTCCAGAGCCTTCAATGCATCGCCGATCCGCCAAGCGTCCCGGTCGCGCGGGCCGATCGCGTTAGAGATCGCCCTGAGCTCCAGCACGGGCACTCCCTGCTGCTGAGCAGCAATCGCGACGCCGTAGCCCTCCATCGCCTCAGCCAGCGCGCCCGGTACCCGCGCCGCCAGTTCCTCAGCCGTAGCGGCCGTTCCCGTGACGGTGGTCACCGTCAGCACAGGGCCCAAGCGGGCCTCCAGCCCTGCCGCTTGCAGTGCTGCCGTCCAGGCCGAGGCAAGCGACGCCTCGACCTGCACGCGCGAGGAGCCGAAGCCCAGCTCGTCCACCGTGCGGAAGCCATCCGGCGTCTCCGCGCCCAGATCGGCCGCGATAATCTCGCCCGCCACGGCCAGCCCGCCCAGGCCGATATAGCCGGCGAAGCCACCGCCGATGCCGGCGCTGATCACGAGGCCGTATGCCCCCGGGGCTGCGGCCAGCGCGGCAGCTGTGCTAGCAGCGGCTGCCGCTGGGCCGACGCCGGCGGCAAGCACGTCGAACCGGCCGCAGGACTCGCCGGTCCGGGTCAGCCCGCGCAGCACGGCCTCCTTCTCCGCCTCCACCGCGGTCACGATCAGCACGCGTGCACCGCCAAGGTGCGTGAAGCTGCTTTGGGCTTCAGTCTGCCCGGACTGTCCCGCGGCATCTGGAAATGGTATATGCATCGTCGTCATTCTCCTTCGAGTCGAAACCTAATCTATCCTTACTCCGAGTATACCACTTCTCTTTCCGTTGTTGCTAACCTTGTGTGGGCAGGAAAATGCCCGTTCAGGGTCGAAAAAGACAGCTATCCAAGCGCATTTGCAGCTATTTGAGAAAGGAACGATACTGATATGATCCGATTCGGCATTATCGGCACCAACTGGATTACCGAGGCCTTCCTGAAGGCCGCTGCTCTGACGGAGGGCTTCGAGCTGACCTCTGTTTACTCGCGCAGCGAGGACAAGGCCCGCAGCTTTGCGGCGCAGTGGGGAGCCGCTCACAGCTATTCTGATCTCGAGGCCTTCGCCGCCAGCCCGCACCTGGACGCCGTATATATCGCGAGTCCGACCTCGCTGCACGCCGAGCAGGCCATGCTGTGCATGCGCCATGGCAAGCATGTGCTCTGCGAGAAGCCCCTCGCCTCCAACGCACACGAAATTGAAGCCATGGTCGCGACCTCGCAGGCACACGGCGTCTTGCTGATGGAAGCGTTGAAGACGACGCTATTGCCTAACTTCGAAGCCATCCGTGAGAACTTGCCCAGGATCGGGAAGGTGCGCCGCTATGTAGCGAACTACGGCCAGTATTCGTCCCGCTATGACGCCTATAAGCAGGGGACGGTGCTCAATGCGTTCGATCCGGCCTTCTCCAACGGCTCTCTCATGGATTTGGGCGTCTATGGTGTCTATCCGCTGATCACCTTGTTCGGCCCGCCTCAAAAAGTCCTTGCAACGGGTGTACTGCTGGAATCCGGCGTGGATGGGGAAGGCAGCGTGCTGATGACGTATCCGGGCATGGAGGCGGTCGTGATGCATGCGAAGATCACCAACTCTTCGCTGCCCTCGGAAATTCAGGGCGAGGACGGCAGCCTGGTCATCGACAAGATCAGCCAGCCCGGCCGCGTAGAGCTGTATCTCCGCGACGGGTCCCGCGAGGATCTCACCAGGCCGCAGGACGAGCAGACGATGGTGTACGAGCTTCGGGAGTTTCTGGGCATTCTGGAGCGCGGTGAGCGGGAGTCCTCGGTCAATTCTCACCTGCGGTCGCTGCAAACCATGCAGGTCCTGGACGAAGCCCGGCGGCAGATCGGACTGGTGTTTCCGGCTGACCTGAAAGCCGCGGCTGCCTCCTCTTCCGAAGGCACGCGCTAAGCGCGGCCTTCCCCTGTGTCGGCGTCGCGAAGCAGGGAACCGGGCTAAGCCCGGTCCCTAGCCTTCGACGGGCAGAGTAACGAAAGCAATTGGCCGGATCTTCCCATGCCCCTCCTTCTCCTTAGTGAAGAAGCTTCAGCACCTGCAGACTCCGCTGTTTTTACCGTCATCAATCTGCCCTTCCATTTCCAATCCCATTCAAACCTTATCGGTTCGATAAATTAAATGAATTGGTATTCATCCAGGTGATAGAATATGATTATTATCACAGTAAACCATAGATGGAGGAATATCCATGTCATCGAATTTGTACGTACCGGGGTTGGAAGGCATCGTAGCGACGCAAACGGGAATCAGTATGGTGGACGGAGAGAACGGGAGACTGGTCTACCGCGGCTGCTGGGCGAAGGATCTGGTGATCGGACATTCCTTTGAAGAAGCTGCCTATCTGTTGTGGCACGGCCGTCTTCCCGATAGCAAGGAGCTGGTCCAGCTGAAGGAGACGCTGCAGACTCACCGCGTCTTGCCGGTGTCTATCGTGCGGCTGATCGAGGCACTGCCGCCGGACCTTGATGTAATGAGCGCACTCCGTACGATCATATCAGGGATGGGCGGCAACTTTCAGGCTTGGCCCCCTACGATCGATGACGGCATTCGGCTCACGGCCGCGGTCCCTACGATCATTGCGGCCGTCTACCGGAGGAGCAAGGGTCTTCCGGCGGTTACGCCTGACCCTAAGCTCGACACCGTCGCCCATTACCTATACCTGCTCACCGGCACGGCTCCCACCCCGTCCCAGGTGGCGGCGATGAGTGCCTACGGGATCTTGACGATGGAGCACGGGCTGAATGCCTCGACGTTCGCAGCAAGGGTCGTCACCTCGACGGCGTCGGATCTTGCATCCGCGGTATGCGCCGCCATCGGCGCGATGAAGGGCCCGCTTCATGGCGGAGCCCCGAGCGAAGTTCTCTCGATGCTGGACGAGATTGGCACCAAGTCTAAGGCGGAGCCGTGGCTGCGCGAGCGGCTGGAGCGCGGAGAGCGGCTTATGGGCTTCGGCCACCGCGTGTACAAGACGCGCGACCCACGCGCCGAAGCGCTCCGGACCGTGACGGCATCGCTGACGAGCGATGATCCGTGGCTCGACCTCGCCGTGCATGTAGAGAACACGGCCATCCGCCTCCTCGAGGAGTATAAGCCGGGAAGGCGGCTTTATACGAACGTGGAGTTTTTTGCGGCGGCGGTTATGCGTTCGGTATCGATGCCGGCGGAACTGTTCACCCCCACGTTCACGGCGAGCCGCATGGTCGGCTGGACCGCCCACATCGTCGAGCAGGCCGCCAATAACCGGATTTTCCGGCCTCAATCGACGTATACCGGGACTCTCCCCGAGTAAGCTGGCACAGGGTTCGGGCGCGGCAACAGCGCGTCACCGGACCCTTTGTCGTTCAGTCCCGATTGTGTGCCGGATCAGCTCAGCGTACAGCCCTTATTTAACCGAACCGAACCGAACCGCTCCGCTTTGACCGGAACCTCCACCGATTGATTGCGGAAGCCGGCTCAGCCTCTTCATGCCTCATGCCAACCTGTGAAACGGCATACCCTCGACACTCCGCCCACCGCTAGCACGACTTAGTACCCAAGAGCCCCTCTCGCCTATCCCCCTCCCAACCTTTCCCTCGGACGCATCTTATATTATGATGGAAGGTAGTCTGTCGTAAGTATAAAGAGTTTGAAGAAAGAAAGCCGAGGTGCTCGCATTGTATGGCTATCCTACATGAAGGCTACGCCCTGATCCCCATCCTGAACATACTGCTTGCCATCACGGTGATTTTCCTGGAACGGCGCAATGTCGGAGTCACTTGGGCCTGGCTGATGGTGCTCTTCTTCCTGCCCGGGGTCGGGTTCCTTCTCTACCTGATTCTGGGCCAGAACCTGAGCCGCCGCAAAATATACAAGCTCCAAAACGAGCGGGAGCGCCAGATCGTCAATGCCCTGGTCGAGCAGCAGAAGGAAGATTTGCGGCAGGACCGTATTCCTTACCGGGATACGGCTATCATGAATTATCAGGACATGATCTATATGAACCTATCCAGCGCCTACGCCCTGTATACACAGGATAATGAGGTGGTCCTGTATACGGACGGGACCGAGAAATTCGAGGCGCTGCTGGCCGACATCGGCCAGGCCGAGGATCATGTGCATCTGATGTATTTCATTATCCGCCATGACTCGCTCGGGACCCGGCTGATGGAGGCGCTGACCCGCAAGGCACGCGAAGGGGTGATCGTGAGGCTGATGTATGACGCGATCGGCTGCTACTCCCTGCCAAAGAGCTTTTTCCACGAGCTGAGAGAAGCCGGAGGTGAGGTCGCTGCCTTCTTCCCGTCACGCATCCCATATCTGAATCTGAGGGTGAATTACCGCAACCACCGCAAGCTCGCCATCATCGACGGTAAGCTGGGGTATATCGGAGGATTCAACGTAGGTAATGAGTATCTCGGTCTCAGCAAGCGATTCGGCTATTGGCGCGATACTCACCTGAAGCTATCCGGGGGCTCCGTGCTGCATATGCAGGCCCTGTTTTTCTTGGATTGGGCGCTTGCCCACCGGCAGGAGATCGAGCTGGCCCCACGCTATTTCCCGCTGATTCCCAATCCAGGACGGGTGGGCATGCAGATCGTTTCCAGCGGACCGGATTCGGAATGGCAGCAGATCAAGCATGCCTACATCAAGATGATCGTAACGGCAAAGGAATACATCTATATCCAAACGCCTTATTTCATTCCGGATGAAAGTCTGATCACTGCGCTGAAGATGGCTGCTCTCTCTGGGGTAGACGTGAAAATTATGATCCCGATCAAGCCCGATCATAAGCTCGTCTACTGGGCGTCGCTCTCCTACATCGGCGAGCTGCTGCCCTTCGGCGTGCAATGCTACCTATATGAGAAGGGCTTCCTACATGCCAAGACGATCGTTGCTGACGGACGGGTCGCCTCCGTTGGTACTGCCAATGTAGATATCCGCAGCTTCAAGCTGAACTTCGAGGTCAATGCGTTCATCTACGATACGGAAACGGCGGAAAAGCTGAAGCTCGTCTTCGAGGACGATATGAAGCACAGCCGCTGGCTGACGCAGGCCGGGTACCAAAACCGGCCGCTGCTGCATAAATTCCGGGAGCCTTGCGCCCGCCTGCTGTCACCGATTTTCTGAACATTCGCGCAGCAGACAAGAAGTGGGCATCCAGTTCCTCTGTGGCCTCGTCCGATGTTTCCGAATGGTCCCGTCATAACCGTCTTGGCCCCTTCCGCTACCAATAACTGGACCGGAGCCAGACCAATTACCTCTATACTCTCCACAAATACCAATAGGGAGAAGAAGCCGCTTCATGCCGCTTCTTCTCCCTATTTTGCTTTTGCCGGACACTTCCGCACCACGTTCCGCACCGATCATCAACTCGGATGATTTACCGTCTGACCAGCTGTCGGACTGGCAAACTCCGCTTTCCAGCTACTTGGCTATCTGCATGCACAATATCCCGCATCGTAAATAGAATCGACTCCCTCCCCGAGGCGCCGTCATGCCGGCCATGCTCATTCCGATCTCCAATCTGGCTTCGGCCGGTATTTTCAATGGCGAGCTCGTCCCCTCCTTCCCCTTCGTGCATGTCTGGTGGTTCGAGCGGGGTCAGGAGACCCGGGACCGCATGGCGCAGTCCATCAACAGCCATCTCCGGGAAGCGGGCATCGCGGAGTCCGAGGTCGCTTTCTCCACGTTCCATGCGTCCAGCTACTATGACGGCGGCCAGCACTTCGGCTGATGCCCCCGCAGGAAAGACAAGACATTATCAAATCGGGTATACTAGAAGAAGCATCACTTATTCCAACCCAAAGAGGTGATTTCGCGTGTCCCTATCTCAACATGAACTTGCTACGTTCGCCGGAGGCTGCTTCTGGTGCATGGTCACTCCTTTCGAGGAAATGCCCGGCATTGTCAGCATCGTATCCGGCTATACGGGAGGCCATACCGAGAACCCGACTTACCAGGAGGTCTGCTCCGATACAACCGGTCATACAGAGGCGGTTCAGATTACGTTCGACCCTGCTCTGTTCCCTTATGAAGAGCTGGTCGAGCTATACTGGCGGCAGATCGATCCGACCGATGCCGGAGGGCAGTTCTGCGACCGCGGCTCTTCTTACCGCACCGCAATCTTCTATCACACCGATGAACAGCGGGCAATTGCAGAGGCTTCCAAGCAGCGGCTCCAGGAAAGCGGACGCTTCGAGCAGCCGGTCGTGACCCCGATCCTGCCTGCCGAGGTGTTCTATCCGGCCGAAGAATATCATCAGGATTACCATAAGAAAAACCCGCTCCGCTACAAGATGTACCGCCGCGGCTCCGGGCGCGACGATTATCTGAAGCAGCACTGGAACACCGACGAGGAGAAGAGCTCCCTGAAAGACAAGCTTACGCCCATGCAATGGAAGGTTACGCAGGAGAACGGCACCGAGCCTGCTTTCCATAACGAGTACTGGGATAACCATCAGGAAGGCCTCTACGTGGACATCGTATCCGGCGAGCCGCTGTTCAGCTCCAAGGACAAATTCGACTCGGGCTGCGGCTGGCCCAGCTTCACCAAGCCTCTCTCCCAAGGAATAATCGAGGAGAAGCAGGACTACAGCCACTTCATGATCCGCACCGAGGTACGCAGCCGCAAGGCTGATTCCCATCTCGGACATGTCTTCAACGACGGTCCCCGGGAGCTAGGCGGGCTGCGTTACTGCATCAATTCCGCCTCGCTGCGCTTTATTCCGAAGGAAGAGCTGGAGCAGGAAGGCTACGGCCGTTACGCTTCGTGGTTTGAATCCTAATATGCGGAGAAGCCCCCTGACGGCAGGGGGCTTTTTTTGTGGCTTCTGAGCCCTGCCCTTGCTACGGCAAAATTTGGGACAACCTATCTCTAACTCGGATGTTGAAAGGAGACCAGCTGTGTTTATTTATATCTTAGCGATCGTGCTCGCCGTGCTGCTGCTCGCCGTCGTGGCAGCCAGCTTCTACTTCTACCGTCTCGCCATAGCCCGGACCGATAAGAGCTTCCTGTCCGGCAATCCAGACCTCCGCTCCAACGAGGAGACCCCCGTCACCGAAGCGCTGGATTGGCTGGATCAGCAGCCGCTGGAGCAGGTAAGCCTGCGCTCCGACGACGGCCTGCTGCTGCAGGGCTACTACCTGGCGGCACCTGCCCCGAGCAGGCAGACCGTTATCCTGGTTCACGGCTACTCCGGTCATGCCAAGCAGAATGCAGCCTTCGCCAAGTTCTACCGGGAGCAGCTCGGCTTCAGTGTGCTGCTCCCGGACAATCGCGGCCATGGCCGCAGCGAAGGCGGCGTGATCGGCTTCGGCTGGCTGGACCGCAAGGACCAGCTGCGCTGGATCGACTACGTGCTGCAGCGCAGCGGTCCACAGACGGAGCTGCTGCTGCATGGCGTCTCTATGGGCGGAGCCACTGTGCTGATGACCAGCGGGGAGACGCTTCCTACCCAGGCCAAGGCGATCATCTCCGATTGCGCCTACACCTCGGTTCGCGAGCAGCTGGCCTACCAGCTGAAGCGGATATACCGCTTGCCGGCCTTCCCGCTGCTTGGCAGCACCAGCCTCCTCGCCAGGCTGCTGGCTGGGTATTCCTTCGCTGAGGCGTCGGCGGTCAAACAGGTCCGTCAGGCGAAGGTGCCTATTTTATTTATCCACGGGACGGGAGATACCTTTGTTCCGTTCGATATGGTACATACCTTGTATGAAAACTGCTCCAGCGAAAAGGCCCTGTTCATCGTGCCTGAAGCGGGACACGGTCTCTCTTATCGCGTCGATCCGGCCAGCTACCGGCAGGCCGTGCAGCAATTTATAGGCAAGTACATGACATTATGAACAGAACCTCCCCCTAGAAGATAGCAAACCCAAAAATCCATTCCTCCGAAGAGAAATGGATTCGCGTAGGGAATATTCGACCGTGATCGGCCGGATTACCAGAAGCCGTCGAAACCGCCGCCAAAGCCGAAGCCGGGAAATCCTCCGAACCCGAAGCCTCCGGCGAAAGGCGACGTACCGATTGCAAGCAAATCGAAGAGAACGAGCGGAATAATGGCTGAAGTCCGGACCGTTTTCCCTTTGCTGCGGACTGACACGAGCAGCTTGCCGCCGCTGATTTTGACCAACTTGCCATGGACAACAGAACCGTCTTTTTTCACCGCATAGATGGATTTACCAACCAGCTTGGCAACATCTTGCTTGCGGACTGCTTTGTGCATCCATATCCACCTCCAATTGGGATCGTCAGGCCTGCTTCGCATCATGGTGAACAGGCGTTAACGCTATATTGTACGGGGTCTTCATCTCCCCCGCCTGTACGGTCGTCCCCTACCGCTCAAGTTGTGCGGTTGTCCGGCTGCCCTGGATGATCACGCAAAAAGAACGCAAAAAAGGCAGCGAAACCCGCTGCCCCTGCTGCTATGCGCCCGGCTCTGTCCGAGCTGCCGATGCTTATGTTTCCGTACACTTACGTCCGGCGAAGCCGGCCCAGCTCCAACGTAATGGCCTCGATCTCACTGATGCTGAATTGGTTTTTAGCGGCCACCATGCTGTAGATGTCACGCAGATCCTCGTACTGCTCGTCATTCAGCGAGGTCGCTTTCAGGGCTGCCCCCGAAGCCATACGGAGTTTTTTCTTGATCTCCTCAATCATATAATCCGTGTTTTCCAACGTATTGTTCGCCAAATCCATGTAGGAACCTCCCAAGCTTGTATGCATTGACTCCTATTGTACCATGTTTGGACCGGCCGCGCTCCGTGTAGATAGAGAAGAAAGGGCTCTCATGGAAGAAAATCAGCGGGCCGGTATGGTAAGATGCATAGTGAATAGGGAAGTTACCTGGACCGAAAGGAAGGATACCCATGATCCATAAGCTCAGCATCCAAACCCATCACCGCGACGAGATGATCGACATCACACGGCAAGTCCATGATCTGTTAAAACAGGAGCAGCTGGAGGACGGAATCGCTGTTGTGTATTCCCCTCATACGACCGCCGGTATAACAATTCAGGAGAATGCCGATCCGGACGTCAAGCACGATGTGCTGATGCGCCTGGACGAAGTATACCCCTGGGAGCATCCCAAGTACCGTCACGACGAAGGCAACACCGCTTCCCATCTGAAAACGATGACCGTCGGCTCTTCGCAGACGATCCTTATTGCCGGCTCCCGACTGGTTCTTGGGCGCTGGCAAGGCATCTATTTATGTGAATTCGACGGACCGCGGGAACGCACTTTCTTGGTAAAGTTGATCCGCGGATAAGCAGAAAAGCAGACAAGCAGACCAGCGTTTAAGCATTAATACGATGAAGCGAGGGGCTGCAAAGAAGTCTCGGCTGTTGTAGGTTCGGATAAATTATCCTTGCAGCCCCTCGCACAAATATTTGACATGTTGTTCAGCTAGCTTCTTCACATCCTTGAAGCTTTGACTGTAATGAATATTATAAGAGATGAATCCGTGCATGGACATGAACAAGCTCCATGGCAAATTGTACATTTTGTTCTCGCTGTTATCCTGCTTGGCGACGACTGAACGAACGACGGTAGCGAATAAGTCCAGGCACTGGGCCTGCTCGGTCCTGGAGTAGCGCTGCAGCTCCGGGTCCTTGATCATGAACATGATCTCGTAGTGATTCGGATTCTCCAGGCCGAACTTGATGAACTCCAGCATCAGCTTCTCCAGTTGGGCCATATCCCCCAGCCGTGTCCGCCGCAGCATCTCCCGCTGCTGGTTCAACAATTGCCGGAAATCCTCTGTGACCAGCGCGTAAAACAATTCTGCTTTCTCACTGAAGTGATAATACAACGCCCCATGACTGTACCCCATCGCTTTTGCGATGCTTCGCATCGTTAAAGCATGATAGCCGTGTTCGATGAACAACTGGCGCGCCTCACACAAAATACGGTTGCGGCTCAGCTCCTGCTCGACTGCTTTTCTTGCCAAATCTTCTCAACTCCTCTTAGCTAGCCTGATGATTTGTAGAGGTAGTTCGGGAAAGTCCCCGGTCTGCCGCAGGCGCCCCCTTCAGATAACCTTCAACATTCCCGGTGTGAAAACTAACTTTCGAACTAGCCATTGTATGGGAAGGATGCCGGCTCCCTAGACAGGAAGCTCGGCATGCTCTACATAACGACTTTCGCCCTTGTCGATGGCGCCCTGCCCTTGCGTCAGATCCGTCATCCATTCGACGAATGCGTCAGCCTCGGCCTCCAGCGGCCAGCAGAGCAGGGTGACTTTATCTGTAAACTCAGTCTCGCCCATCATCGTGCCTCGGTTTCTCAGCTCATTCTCAACTTTGCCCAGCCACGTATAATCGAGGCCGACCCTGACTTCGCGGTGCAGCACACGGTAAACCTGCTCGGCAGCAGAAAGTCCGGTTACAGCGCCATCCGTATACGCACGGATTAAGCCGCCTGCCCCCAGCATGATGCCTCCGAAGTAGCGGGTAACGACCACGGCTACATTTTTCAGCCCCTGGTTCTTGATGACCTCCAGAATAGGCTTGCCCGCTGTCCCGCTAGGCTCCCCATCATCGGAGGCCTTCTGGATTTCGTCACGCTCCCCGATCATGTAAGCTGAGCAGTTGTGGGTGGCCGACCAGTGCTCCTTCTTGATGCCCTCGATAAAAGCAATGGCTTCTTCTTCATCGCTTACCGGCTTGGCGAAGCCGATGAATCGGGATTTCTTGATCACGATTTCCGCAAAACCGAATTGCTTAACCGTTCGATAGTACAGCAGCATGCAGGCGCCACCCTCCTTTCATACTGAATTAACGCCGTAAAAATTCCCTATTTTTTACATTTGAAAATGATTTTGCAAAAAAAGCGATCATCCCTAAGGATGAACCGCTTCTTTCACCTACAGCTAGCAGACTGGGCTTTACTTGTCCAGTCTAGCCTCCAGCTCGGCTTTTTCCCGCTCGTAGCCGGGCTTGCCCAGCAGAGCAAACATATTTTTCTTATACGCCTCAACACCAGGCTGATCGAACGGATTAACGCCGAGCAGGTATCCACTGATGCCGCATGCCTTTTCAAAGAAATACACCATATATCCGAAGGTGTACGCGCTTGTGTCCGGCAGTGTGACGATCAAGTTCGGTACTCCGCCGTC
Source organism: Paenibacillus filicis (assembly GCF_038070315.1). Classification (NCBI taxonomy): domain Bacteria; kingdom Bacillati; phylum Bacillota; class Bacilli; order Caryophanales; family Paenibacillaceae; genus Paenibacillus; species Paenibacillus filicis. Next base: position 73,680 of record NZ_JBBPCC010000018.1, read on the forward strand.
CGTGTGAGCCAGCATCGTGCCCTGGAATGCTTTTTTGTTGACGAAGTCCATCGTCTTGCCTGCGAGGAAGTTCAGGCCGTCGAGATCCTGCTCATCTTGGCCGATCGTAATATGCTCAGCCACTTCGCGAACCTGAATAACGGTCTCCAGCAGATTCCGGTTGCCTTCCTGGATGAATTGTCCCATGGAGTGCAGATCGGTCGAGAAGTCTACGGAAGCCGGGAAAATCCCCTTGCTGTCCTTGCCTTCGCTCTCGCCGAACAACTGCTTCCACCACTCCGACACATAGTGCAGCGACGGCTCATAGTTCACGAGAATTTCCGTCGTCTTTCCCTTGCGGTAGAGTGCATTGCGGACCGCTGCGTACTGGTACGCCTCGTTCTCCGCAAGATTCGGATTCGAATACACTTCGCGGGCATCTGCCGCGCCGCGCATCATCGCCTCGATGTCGATGCCTGCTGTTGCAATCGGCAGCAAGCCTACTGCAGTAAGAACCGAATAGCGGCCGCCGACATCATCCGGAATGACGAAGGTTTCGTAGCCTTCCTCGTCGGACAGCTTCTTCAGAGCGCCTTTCGCCTGGTCCGTTGTCGCATAGATCCGCTTGCGGGCTTCTTCCTTGCCATACTTCTTCTCCAGCAGCTCGCGGAAAATACGGAAGGCAATCGCAGGCTCGGTCGTCGTACCGGACTTGGAGATGACGTTCACGGAAATATCCTTGCCTTCGAGCAGCTCCAGCAGGTGCGTGACATACGTTGAGCTGATATTTTGTCCGACGAAGTAAATTTCCGGCGTCTTCCGCTTATCCTTCGGCAATTGGTTGTAGAAGCCGTGCGTCAGCATCTCGAGTGCTGCGCGCGCGCCCAGGTATGAGCCGCCGATTCCTACGACGATCAGCGCGTCGGAATTGGACTGAATACGCTTCGCTGCCTCTTGAATGCGGGCGAACTCGGCTTTATCGTAATTGACAGGGAGATCGATCCATCCCAGATAGTCATTGCCTGCGCCGGTACCGTTATGAAGCTGCTCATGAGCGGCAGCTACCGCTGCGGACAAATAGTCCACCTCATGTTTACCTACAAAATCAAGCGCCTTGCTGTAGTCGAACTGAAGCTTGTCTGTCATGCGTCTTCATTCCTCCGATCCGAACCATAGGTTCTCTATGTAAGCTAAACATTCGTGATTCCTTAAACTTAGCATACTTTATCTTGCTTCCGAAACGCAAGAGTACATTCACAGGTTTCCATCAAAATGCTAGAATATACCCAGGAGGGATCGCCATGAAAACGATCGGATTTATCGGGCTAGGGACGATGGGCAAGCCCATGGCCGGGAACCTGTTGAAAAAAGGATACAGCGTTACCGTCTATAATCGTACGGCAGGCAAGGCGGACGAGCTCGTCGCGCTGGGCGCGGCGAGCGCATCCAGTGCCGCAGAGGCTGCCCGAGGCAGCGATGTGGTCATTACGATGCTCAGCAAGGACGACGTCGTGCTGGAGACCGTCTTCGGCGAGCAGGGCATCGCACTAGGCCTGCATCCCGGACAAACGGTGATTGACTGCAGCACCGTGTCTCCCGAAACGAGCCGCAGGCTGTATCAGGAATTCGCTACGCATCTCGTCGACTTCCTCGATGCTCCGGTGACCGGCAGCAAGCCCGCCGCAGAAGGCGGCACGCTCGTCTTCATGGTCGGCGGCCAGGAAGAGACACTCGATGCTCAGCGCGATGTCTTCGAGGCCATGGGCAGTAAAATCGTCTACATGGGCCCGTCAGGCGCCGGCTCCTACACGAAGCTCGCGCATAATACGATGGTCGGCATCAACGCCCTGGCGCTGATGGAGGGCCTCTCGATTGCCGCCAAGGCGGGACTGGCCGCTGACCAGTTCCTTGAGGTCGTGCAGGCCGGCTCCGCCTACAGCAAGCAAGCCGAGCTGAAGGGACCTAAGATCCTGAAGCGGGACTTCAGCAACCAGTTCTCCGTGCAATGGATGCTAAAGGACCTGCTGCTTGCGAGCGAGGCCGCGGAGCAGTTCCACATGCCCGCGCCGATGCTTCATAACGCGACGGATATTTTCCGAATGGCTCAGGAACGGGGACTCGGTGAGCTCGATCTCAGCGCTGTGGTCCAATGCTATGAGGATTGGATGCATCTGCAGATCGGACAAGCCGAGACGCCTCTGCACCCGGGGGAGCCGCAGCTTCTTGCCGAACGCCGCCGCAATACCCGCCTGCAGATGAATATTGGGCTGCACCTGTCCGTGTATCAATGGGAGCAGGAGGGCTCCTTCTCCGGCCAGCTGATCGAGGGAACGCTCGTCGACCTGTCGGAGAGCGGCATGCGTATCCTGAGCAGCTTCCCGCTGGCCAAGGATATGTTCATTGTGATCCACTTCCCTCAAGAAGCCGGACTGCCGCCTGTGACGGCTCGCATCATCCGGATCGACCCGGATCACGGACAATTCCTCTACGGATGCTTGCTGTCCGGACTGCCGCCGCATGTCCGCCTGAAGATCGAGGAATACATCCGTATCAAGTCGGAGTAAGATACTGCTGCAAGCAGTTCCTGCCCTGCCTACGATACGACAAACCCCGCCCGTGCTCTCCGTCGTCAACGACGAAGAGCACGGGCGGGGTTTTGCTTGTCCAACTGACAAAGAACCGCTTATTCTTGAATATACGAGCAGATGTAATCCGTAGCCGAACGAACGTCCAGCTTGAACTTCTCGCCCTTAGGCACCGTAAACTCCCCGGTTCCATTGATCTCCAGCCACTCACTGGCACCCGGCAGCAGCACCTTCAGCTCGCCGGCTTGAATCTCCATGATTTCCTTCGTATCGGTGCCGAATTCATACTCGCCCGGCAGCATGATGCCGAGCGTCTTTTTCGTGCCGTCGGCGAAGACAACCGTGCGGCTCGTCACTTTTCCTTCAAAATAAATGTTAGCCTTCGTTAGGACGGTAACTTGTTCGAATTGGGACATGGCTTGTTCGTGTCTCCTTTTACTTAAGCAGTTGTTTGACGCGGTCAACGACGTTCTCTACCGTAAAGCCATACTCGCGAATCACGATCGGTCCCGGAGCGGATGCGCCGAATCTGTCGATACCGAGCACGCTGCCCTGGTCGCCGACATAGCGGTCCCAGCCGAACGAATGCCCCATCTCTACAGCAAGACGAGCCTTGACCTCCGGCAGGATCACGGAATCCTTGTAGGCTTGATCCTGACGGTCGAACAGTTCCCAGCTCGGCATGCTGATTACGCGTACCGCGATGCCTTCCTCAGCCAGTTGCTTCTGAGCGGCTACCGCCAGTTGGACTTCCGTACCTGTCGCGATAATCTGGGCCTGAGGCTTGCCATTCGCGCTATCTGCGATGACATAGGCACCGCGTTCCACTTCACCCTGTGCGGAGCCTGGCAGAGCCGCAGCAGCCTGACGGGAGAAAATGAGGGCAACCGGACCTTTTTTGTTAGCTACCGCATAACGCCATGCGCCTACAGTCTCGGTGCCGTCCGCAGGACGGATCACGGTAACGCCAGGAATGACGCGCAAGGCAGCCAATTGCTCGATCGGCTCATGCGTCGGACCGTCTTCACCAACGCCGATGCTGTCATGTGTGAACACGTAGATCGCAGGCACGTCCATAATAGACGCCAAACGGATCGCAGGACGCAGATAGTCGGAGAAGACGAAGAACGTGCCGCCGAAAACCTTAAGCCCGCCATGCAGCAGCATACCGTTCACAGCAGCGCCCATACCGAACTCGCGCACGCCGTAATAGATGTTGCGACCGCTGTAATCCTTGGCCGTCAGCGTTCCCAGACCCTTCATATGCGTCATGGTGGACGACTCCAGGTCAGCGGATCCGCCTACCAGCGAAGGAACCTGCTGAGCGATCGCGTTCAGTACGATACCGGAAGCTGTGCGTGTGCCCTTGTCAGCCGGTACATCCGCAGGAATCAAGGAATCCCAGCCTTCCGGAAGTTCGCCGCTAATGGCTGCTTCCAGCTGCTTCGCCAGCTCCGGATGAGCCTCGCCGTATGCCTTCACCAATGCATTCCATGCTTCGAAACGATCAATATTGCGGCGCTTGATATCCGCAAAGTGCGTTTGAACCGCTTCCGGCACATAGAAATGCTGGTTCTCGTCCCAGCCGTATACGCGCTTGGTCAATACGATCTCGTCTACGCCGAGCGGGGAGCCGTGTGGGCCGACATGGCCGCCCTTGCCAGCCTTGTTCGGGCTGCCGTAGCCGATGACCGTCTTCACCTCGATCAGCGTCGGACGGAAGTCCGCCTGCGCATCCAGCACAGCCTTGTGGATCGCGTCGAGATCATTGCCCTCTTCCACGCGAAGCACTTGCCAGCCGTAGCCTTCGAAACGCTGCAGCACGTTCTCGGAGAAGCTCAGGTTCAGCTCGCCATCCAGGGAGATATCATTCGAATCATACAGCACGATCAGCTTGCCAAGCTTCAGATGGCCAGCCAGGGAAGCCGCTTCGGAGGAAAGCCCCTCCATCAGATCCCCGTCGCCGCAGATCGCATAGGTATAGTGATCGATAACATGGAAGTCATCGCGGTTGTAGACAGCACCCAGATGCGCCTCGGCCATCGCCATACCTACCGCCATGCCGAGCCCTTGTCCGAGCGGGCCAGTCGTTGCGTCTACCCCTGCCGTATGGCCGACTTCGGGATGTCCAGGGGTCTTGCTGCCCCATTGACGGAAGTTTTTGATCTCATCCATGGACAGATCATAGCCCGACAGATGCAGCAAGCTATATAAAAGCATCGATCCATGTCCGGCGGACAATACGAAGCGGTCGCGGTTGATCCAAGTCGGAGCGTCCGGATTATGCTTCATTAGCTTGGCAAACAGCTCATAGCCCATTGGAGCTGCACCCATCGGCATTCCCGGATGGCCGGATTTCGCTTTCTCAATGGCATCGATAGACAGCGTACGGATCGTATCCACCGACAATTGATCGATCGTCTTGTTAGAAACAGTCATGAGTATCCTCCCAAATTCAAATTCAATATTTTCCTGCTGCAAAGTGATAAAGCAGGCTAAGCAAATATCCTTTATTGTACCATCCACTCCTATAGTTTGCCAAATCGAATCCGAAAGCATGCCTCCCGAATATCCCTGCGTTCCTATGCCTCCGCCCTGTTTGACAAGGCTTTTCAAAACATATAAAAATATTAATTGGAGTCGGAGGATTTGGGATTTCACTGTCGAATTAGTGACTTTAGCACTTAGGAGTTGGAAGGTTTTCCAGGAAAAAGATGTGCCATTCGCACTATACATACGGGCGGGAGTCGATCTATGAATCAAACACTGCTAGCGCTGGCCAATACGAGCCAGACTTATCGTAAAATGCTGAATTTGTACTGGAGCACGATTCTGCTGACGGTGATCTTGGAATTTGCCATTCAGCGGCTGCATTTTCAGGTCAGCCCCGCCGACATTCTGCCGTCACTCATCTGGCAAGCCTTTCTGCTAGCGCTGCTCACGGGAGGCGTCGACCTGCTCTACCGCTACCGCAATGTGCAGAGCGACTGGCTGCTGATTATGATGGGCATCCTGTATGCGTCCTCCATCATCGTGATGAACCCGACGATCGGGATCGTGCCCGCGATCTTCATCTTTCCCATTCTGACATCTGTTCTCGCCTTCAATCGAAAAAGAATCGCCGGGGTCTTCTTCCTCGTACTGGTCAGCTTCGCCCTGCTGTACGCCCTAAGCTCCCCGCTTCGTCATACGATGCAGCCCATGCACATGATCGGCATCCTGTTTCTGTACACGGGAACGACGGTCATCGCTCTAGCCATTACAAGCAGCGGCATCGAGCTGCTGAACAACCTCAAGCACGCCACAGAGGCCAAGCAGGAGCTGCTGGTCAAGAACATCATCATGGATACGCTCTCCAAAATTGACGCGCTTACCGATGTGTACAACCACAAAACCTTCCATGAGTATCTGGAAAAGCTGATCGAGCAAAATGAGCTGAATGAGCTTTCCCTGCAGCTCGCGATCCTCGACATCGATAATTTCAAACGGATCAACGATACGTACGGCCACTGGGTCGGCGATATCGTCCTGATGCGCGTAGCCTCGATTATCAAGGAAACGGTAACGCCACATGATTTCGTCGCCCGTTACGGCGGAGAGGAATTTGCCGTTATTTTCACCGAGAAAACATTGGACGAAGCCCATCGACTCTCCGAGCTGATCCGTCAGAGACTGTTCGTGACGATGCATCCGGAGCTGAACTCCAAGTCGGTCACGATCAGTATCGGCTTGCAGGAGTACGCTAAGGGAAAGGGCAAGGAAGCGCTATTCAAGGGAGCCGATGCCTCCCTATACGCAGCGAAGCGCACAGGGAAAAATAAAACCGTCATTCACTCCTTTCCGCAGGACGTGATGCCTTCAATCTCACCGGGCTTTGTACCCAAGAAAGCCGCTGAGTAGGCCGCTTGTCCAGTTCTCCAGAGAGCCGCGGCGCCCCGTACCGCCTAATCTAGCCAAGAAGGCCTCCATCTCTCTAGCGGAGATGAAGGCCTTCTTTCTTCATTTCATATGCTTGGTTTAGCTGAACACAACCGTCTTGTTCTCATGGACGATAACACGATCCTCGACGTGCCAATTCACAGCTTTGGCAAGAACCGTCCGTTCGATATGGCGGCCGATCCGCTTGAGATCGTCCACATTATCCCGATGGCTGACCCGCTGGACATCCTGCTCGATAATCGGACCTCCGTCCAGCTCCTCCGTCACGTAGTGAGCCGTAGCCCCGATAATCTTCACGCCGCGGTTATGCGCCTGGGCATACGGCTTGCCGCCGACGAAGGCCGGCAGGAAGGAGTGATGGATATTGATGATCTTGTTCGGGAAATGCTCGATGAAGGTCGGGGAAATAATCTGCATGTACCGTGCCAAAATAATCGCGTCCACGTTCCCCTTCACCAGCTCCAGATGGCGGCGCTCCGCCTCGGCTTTCGTATCCGCCGTTACCGGAATATGGTGATACGGGATGCCGAGAGACTCGACCAGGTCCCGCATCTCGTTGTGATTGCTGATGACCATCGCGATCTCCGCGTCCAGGTCGCCGGACTGCCAATGCCACAGCAGCTCCAGCAGGCAGTGGTCTTCCTTGGAGACGAGGATGGCCAGACGCTTCTTGCGGCTCGCCCGCGTGATGCTCCATTCCATCGAGAACTTCTCCGCGATCTTCGAGAAGTCTGCCTTCAGCTGCTGGCGGCGGTTGTCCAGATCCTCCAGATCGAACTCGATCCGGATGAAAAACAGACCGCCCTGAGCCGGCTCCATCGTATACTGGTCAGACTGGATAATATTCGCACCGTAGTCAAATAAAAACCGGGATACCGCAGCAACGATGCCCGGTTGGTCCGGACACGATACGAGCATGCGCGCCCGATTGGCGAGCGCATTGTTTTTTTGCTTGGTGATTTTGGGGACCATGTACCTGCTCTACTCCTTTATTCAACACATCTGGGGCGACTTTGCGCCTGTTGTTTCCCTGCTCTGGCGGCTGCCCGCTAGCCTTACCTTCTACCCTACAACGATCCTTAGACCGCTGTCAGCACATGCTCACCTGCGAACCAGGCGGTCAGACGCTGGTTCACCTGCTCCTCGCTCAGCTCCGGGAACAAGCTCTCGGCGGCGATCAGGTCGTACAGCCGTTCCATCGGCTCGCGTCCGTCGGCCTTCTTGGCCTTCGCGTCGTTCTTCAGCAGCTCCCATGTCGACAGCACGAATTGCCGCGGGTCCAGCTCCTGCTTCTTGAAGAAATGAGCCAGCTTCTCCACATCGGACAAGAAGCCGTCTCCGAACCGCTGCTTCACCGTATCGCTAAGCAGCGCAATCTCCGCTTCGTACATCGGACGCTGCGACGTGGAATCCTTGCCGATCCATGGCGTCTCGAGGATAAACGGCAGATGCTTCAACTGATCGTGATGCACGACGTTGTACATCGTCTTGAAGCCGAGCCAGCCTGCTCCGACCGGTGCGTGGCGGTCCTTGGCTGCGCCCCGCGGGTTTTTGCTGTCATTCAGGTGAATGACAGCCAGCCGATCCAGACCTACCGTACGGTCGAAGTGATCCAGCACGCCGTCCAGGTTGTTCACGATGTCGTAGCCGGCATCATTCACGTGGCAGGTGTCCAGACAAACCGTCAGCCTGTCGTTGCGCTCGACCTGCTCCATGATGGAGGCCAGCTCCTCGAAGCTGCGCCCGATTTCCGTGCCCTTACCAGCCATCGTCTCGAGCGCGATATGAACATTCGTATCCTTCACGCCTTCGAGTACCTCGTTCAACCCTTCGGCAATACGGGCGACTCCGTAATCGGCGTCTTTGTCCGTATACGCACCCGGATGAAGCACGATCTGCTTCACGCCGAGATAATCGGTGCGCCGGATCTCCTCCTGAAGGAAACGAACGGCAAGCTCATAGGTGTCGTCCTTGTAGGAACCCAAATTGACAATGTACGGGGCATGCACGATAATCTCGCCGATGCCGTGCTCCGCCATCACTGCGCGGCCTTCGTCGATGTATTGCTCCTGGATCGGCTTGCGGCGCGTGTTCTGAGGGGCGCCTGTATAGATCATAAATGTACCCGAGCCGTAGCTGACGGCTTCATTGGCTGCATTCAGCAGCCCTTTATCTGAAAACGAAACGTGTGAGCCGATTCGAACCATGTCGCCTTCCACTCCCTTTTCTAGCGATTGCTTGCTTAACTACCTCATATTTTACTAGGAATACGGCAAGAAATCTAGGAAAGGAATTTCCCTTTTGCCCTGCGGCATGCATTTTATTGCACGGTAAATTGCGGTATAATGGAAATTGAGGTGACCAGCGTGGTTTCATTTGTGATGAGTAACGCCCCGCATCCGGCGTTTATGTGGTTTATTATCTTCTGGGTTTTCGTGCTGCTGTTTGCGATGTCGGTAGGCGGCTATTTTATGTTCCGCAAGTTTTTCAAGGTGCTGCCGATGGCGGACGGCAAGTCCAAGCTGGACTGGCAGAATCATTACGTGGAGGCCTCACGGCATCTGTGGACCGATGAGGCCAAGGCTTTCCTGGACGTGCTCGTCGAGCCGGTTCCGACGCCATTCCGCGATATTGCCAAGCATTCCATCGCGGCGCGTATCGGACAGCTCGCACTGGAGGAGAAGGCTCCAGCCGTCACACAAGATCTCTGCATCAAGGGGTACATTCTGGCGACACCGAAGCGGGACTATAAGAGCCTGATCACCTTCCTGGACAAGAAGGAGATCGACTACTCGCCTTACAAGCATCTGCTGAACCAGGCGTGAGGCGACTCAGGTACTGCCGCATCCGGGTATGGCGGGCAGCTCTGTCAGGACCGCTCGCCGGATGACTGACGGCGCTGCATGAACGAATAAGGCTTCCTTTCCCCTAAGGGGAGGGAAGCCTTATTCGTATTCGGACAGCCCTTACTTTTTCTTCTTGGTATCCGGCTGTTGATTGGCTAACTTGACAGAGAGCGTAACGTTGTAGTTGGTCGGCTTCTTCACGTTGGGATCCCGCAGCTGAGACCGGAAGCCGACGAACGATATGCCGTTCACATCCAGCGTAACGGGGAACTCTTCCTTCTTCATGAAGGAAACTCTCCCGTCCATCACGATGTACAGATCGACGTCTTCCTTGGCCTTGAAGTCGATGGTCAAATACTTGCTGCCCTGCGTCTGAACGGCCGCCTCGAGATCTCCGCCGGTGGCCACATTCTTCGTCAATACGCCCTTTTCGTCGAAATAATCCCTCGGCTTAATCACCGATTTGTCCGTCCAATCCCGTGAGCCCGGATCTCCCGGGTGATTCTGAATCCCCCCGGGTGCATTGTTCGGCACCGACGTTCCCGGTGCGGCTCCCGTTGGAGAATTTCCTGTAGGGGTGGTCGCTGTTTTTCCATCCAGGTCCACCGTCGAATAGAAATTTAACCAGGTCTTGTTCTTCAGGAAATGATAGACCCGATCCAGGATGACTACGGCCTCCGCCCGGGTGACGGGGTCACGGGGACGGAACCGTCCATTGTCCGTCGGAGACATGATGCCGTTGAGCTTCAGCCCTGCCAGACCCTTGGCCTGCACATTGGACAGCTGATCGTCACCCAGGGTGCAGTCGCTCGTTCCTGTGCCGATCATCAACGTCTTATACACGGTAGGGTCTCCCGCGCGCATCCAGCCGCTGGTCGTATAGCGCCCGTCGGATACGGCAAAGCCGTAAGCCGGCCGGTCCTCCAGCAAACTCACGGGCATATCCTTGTATTGCTGGATAGCTGCACAAGCGTCGTTATCCGATACCTTGTCCAGGCTGACCAGCTTATTGCCGAACATCGCATACAGGATTTGCGCCAATTCCAGGCGTGAGAGCTGCTGATCGGGATTGAAGGCAAGCTCCCCCTCCTTATCCACACCGAAGCCGCCGATGCGGAAGCTCGCGTCGTACAGGTCGATAATCGGCTTATAAGCCCAATGGTCGGCGGTGACGTCGGCGAAGTAGGCGATCTTGTTCAGATCTGTTGCTTTGGCATTGGGCCGGTATGTGTCGAATAGCCGGTATACCATGGCGGTCCATTCCGCCTTACTGATGGCCTGATCCGGACGGAAGAGACCGTCAGGATACCCGGTTATGATCTGTTTACTTGTCATGACATCAATGGAGCTGGTGGCCCATACATAGCTAGAAGTGACATCGCTATAGCGGCTCGCGGCCTGAATCGGCTGAATCGGAAGCACAGACAGCCCTACCGCCGCAGTCATGGCTACCGCAATGCGGCGCAGCCACTGGTGTGGCATCTTGTTCATGGTTGATTCTACCTCCCGTCTCTTTAACCTATATCGGACGGAGCGGGATATTATTTTACCTATTTAGAGGAAATTACCGGGACCTTGTCTCCAGAATCTCTCGCAGTCTGGCTGGGTAATCCGTAATGATCCCAGAGAAGCCTGCCTCGACGGCCCGCTGCAGCTGCTCCGGCTCGTTAATCGTGTATGGATAAACCTGCAGTCCCTGGCTTACAGCCTGCGCCACATCGTCAGCATCCATGCTTAAATAATACGGGTGCAGGGAGTACACCTCCATGCCCGACAGCTCGGCCAGCCGGCTGTGGTCGATGAAATCCCCCACGTACAACAAACCTACGCGAAGCTCAGGCCGGTCTTGCTTCAGGCGATACAAAGTTTTATGGGAAAAGGAAGATATCACGGCCGTATCCAGACGTCCGAACTCGCTCAGCAGCCGCTGTAGCTCAGCGGATAGACGCGGACTATAGGCACACTTGACCTCTACGTTGATCATGATGTCAGCAGGAATGGCGGCAAAAACGTCTGCCAGCAGTGGAACCCGCTCCCCGGCGAATGACTCTCCGAACCAACTGCCCGCATCCAGCCGTCCAATCTCCAACGCAGTTAGCTGGTGGATGTACCCGCTGCCGTCTGTCGTCCGGTCAACCGTATGATCGTGACAGACGATCAGCGCACCATCTGCCGATTCATTAATATCAAGCTCCAAGGCATTCGCACCATGCGTCAGTGCCAGCTGGAACGAAGCTAGCGTATTCTCCGGCGCTTCTCCCGCAGCCCCACGGTGGCCGATAATCAATGGCGTCGTATGAGATAAATCGGGGCTTTTAATCAGATCTGACATAAGGGTAATCCTCCTCAGCATGAATGAATGATGGCAAGAGCCGTTCACTCCCGGCTGATGTCCTCCCTTATTATCCGCCGTACCTGTGCCGATTTCAAGGTTTATGGGCCGTATCCCACGTTAAGAAGCTGTAAAGGCCAGAAAGTGTCACTGGGCCTCGGGTACAGTCCAGCAGTGGAAATTGGAGGGGCGCTCGGAAGCCTGACCGTCATCGTTCTTTCGCTTGCTGGCCCCGGGATTCTGCGGATGCCCACAGCCTGACAGGGCACGAAAAAAGCCTGTCCTGACCTGCGCACAGCGGCGCCGATCAGACAGGCATGGCGGAACAGAGCTCCGCCGCTTGCTTACACGTACGTACTGCCTCAGGCAGAGCTACGCGCGGATGTCCACGTTCTTACCCAGATGCGCCGGTTGGGCGGCGGCGAAGTCCTGCAGCAGCACAGCTGCCTGTGCGGCTTGCGTGTCCTTCGTCTTGCTGAGGAGAGCAATCCCCACAGCCTGCTTCAGAGCATCCGGACTGGAAGTAGCGTTCAAGGCTGCTTGAATTTGCAATCGGATCACCTACATTCGCTTAGTCATCCGAGCAGCCCGGCCGAGCTGTTCGAACACTTCCATAATACGCCAATTCCTCCTCCCCCGTAAAGCGGGAGCGGGAGACTGCTCTTGTTCCTCAGCGGGAAGGACCAATTTCTAAGTGCAATGTCACGGTTATAGACCTGGACCTGCAAGTCATAAACAAAGAAGCCCGCCATACAAGGCGAGCTTCTTCTCAGGTATTGCAATATGCGGTTGAGAGGACTCGAACCTCCACGAGCGTACGCCCACTACCCCCTCAAGATAGCGTGTCTGCCATTCCACCACAACCGCGCGAATATTGATTATTATAATCGTTTTTGAAGAAATAGTAAAGGGGGGAATTAGTCAATTTTGACTAACTCCCGCTTCTTGTCGGATTCTGCGGATCTATCCTTGCCATACGCGTGTTTGCTTGTCCTCTCCCGTATACTCGATACGCTGTGGAGTCAGCTTTAAGATCGCGTACTCGGGATCATGTGGCCCCTGGAACCACTCCTGAAAGGAATCTTTCCATAGTCGCTGTCTCAGACTGTCCTCGGTGCATACCTCGGCTGTAGCTTCGATCTGCAAAATATCCGGCGATTTCTTTCCATCGTAGCCGACTAATACGTGGACATTCGGGTTGTTCCGCAGCTCGTCCACCTTGTCCGTCTTGGAGTTCGTAGCCAGGTAAATCGTCAGTTCCTCATGAAATAAAGCCATATACCGGACCTTCGGCTTCTGGCCATCGATCGTACCGAATGAACAAATACGGTTGGCCGCCAGAATGTCTACGATTTGCCGGTCGAGCTGTTGGGTCTGCTGCATAACGAAAGTCTCCCTTCCAAAGTTAGGCTGTTCGTTATATTCCCCCAAAAGCTCCCTTTCCAAACATAGACAAGTTATCGGGAAGCTTACAGAGATGCCGCCTTCTTCAGCGGAACCGCAATCCGGTACTTCACGCCGCTCCCGCGGCTTGCCGTCACTTCCCACTGCCCGTTCAGGAACAATACCCGCCCCCTCATCTGCTCCATGCCAATACCGTAACGTCCCTGATTCTTGTGCCCGGACTCCTGATAGTCGAAGCCAACCCCGTCATCCTCATACGTTAAGCAAAGAACCTGCCCGGACGCACTCAAGGTAAGGGTAACATGAGAGGCTTGCGAATGCTTCTTCGCATTATTGATCCATTCCTGTACGATACGGAATATATGCTTTTTCGTGATTAGTTCTTCCACTTCAATCAGGTCGCCGCTCTCCGCACGGAAGGTAATGTGGAATGGACTATTAGCGGCTTCTTGCTCCAGCCAGTTCCGCATAGTCGGGATCAATCCGATCTCACTAAGCAAGAACGGGTTTAATTCGAAGCAATTTTGACGCAGATTTGCATTAATCAGCTCAACAAAATTGATAATATGGGCCGCATGGCTCCGGTCCGCCGGGTCCATCACCACTTTGTCCAACAGGGACACGAACTTTCTTTTCAGAAAAAACAGGTCCTGCATCGTCGTATCATGAAGATCCGTGGCGATGCGGATTCGTTCCGCTTCCTGCAGCTCATACATCAGCTTTCGGAACCACTGGATGTCCTGGGCTGCCTGCTCATTAGGAAGCTGGGAGGCTAATTGCTCCAAGCGCAGCGTAAGCTTCCGGATTAGGTACAAGTTCTCCAAGCTAACGGCCAGATAGGTCGTAATGAGACGGAGCCACTGCACTTCTTCCCTGGTAAGGAGCGTGTTTGATTTCTTGCGCGTCAGAATCAGATAGCTCACATATTCTTCATGCCGGTTAACCTCGACGCAGGTGTAGGAAGAATGATCCGACAGCGAGCCTGAGAGGATCAGCTGTTCAACCTCCTCCGTATCGATGCTGCCGTGAGCGACCGTCTCGATCGTATCCGGGTACCGAAACACAATCGCCCCCCCTGCAACCTCGAGCGTATCCACAATATCCGCCACGAGCAGATCCTTTAACTCCAGGAAGCTGGAGATGCTTTCCAGGCGCTTGGAGATTTTCTTCAGCGCAGATTGCAGAGCAAACTTCCTCGGGAACATCACCGGCTCCAGCTTGGTTGTAAAATACTCTGCCGTGTACAGCACTGAAGCCACGAGTACCACCGATGAAACAAAGACAAAGAGAAGGTGACGGGCATCGATATCCCCTGGGAATACAAACGCATAGAAGCCGGTAAACACGCTGCAAGGAATAAGCGATAGCGCTACGGCCAGGACAAAGCGCCGAATAACATTGCCGATATCATACAGCTGCTCCGAGGCAATCAGATACGCGAACGATAAAGGGAACAACAGGATGAATACACTGGAGTATACCGATGTCACGATCTGATGACCGGCCAGCACCTTAGGGAGCACGGTGAAGCAGATGAAGGGCAGAAAGGAAATAAACAGGCACACCCAGACGCTCTTGATAATGGTCGACAGGTATGATTTCTCTTGCCGATGCTTGATATACAGGTAGGTCAGCAGTCCGATATTGATAAAAAATACGATCGCAAAAAAGGACAAGGTTACCGGATTATGCAGTAAATAAGCTTTGTACGCCAGTGGAGGGACAAAGTACAGCGTTCGGATGCCTACGCCCGCTACGACAATAGCATACAAATATTTCAATATGCCTCTCTTCAGGACCACATGGCATTTCTCCTGCAGGAAGACCAGCAAGAAATGCAGGAAAACCACCTGAAGGGCCATCATGCCGTTAGCTATCATGAATTTGCCCAAAGCGTCTCCCCGGACCGATGCCCCGAAGCTGAGCCAAATGATCCCGCAGATCATGAAAAAGAGAGCGAGCATCCTCGCCGAAGGCGAACGGCGCATCTTCACAGCCAAGAGCAGAGCCATCACCAAGCTTATGATCCCTACTCCTAGAGGAACCATATGATAGATCGGGATGTGACTGTCCTCCATCACCAAGGTCATTTCGGTCCCGTCCCTGGCCACAACCACTTCCCGCGCCTGCTCAACGGTCCTCCATTTCTGGATCTGCGGGGACAGGTCGGGCGACATGCCATCCACTCTGATCACACGATCTCCTACCTGAAGATTGGCTCCGGCTCCCGCCTGATCCAATTCCTTGATCACCCATTCTTGAGAGGCATCAAGTTTAACATAAATACCCAAATAAGGGGATTTAAAGGTGATCATTAAGCACCAGACAACCGATAGGGTAAGGGTCAAAAAAATAATCCATTTGTACCATTTTTTCTTCATATTTTTAACCTCTTCGCGACATTATTTGCTATAATGAAATCGTTACAACATTCCACGGAAAAGGGTGACCCTTATGAACCTCATCCAATTATCGCCTCAACTTCACCAAACGGTAAAGCAAATGAAAGAAACCGGCTTGAACAGCAAGGATCTTGCTTCCGCTTCCCAAACTTCTGTTGCAACGCTGTCTGAGGTCGAGTCCTATGCTGTAATGAAAACCTTCAATCTTCCTGAAAAGGCAAAAAGAACGCTAGAACCACGCTCCGAATGGTAATCGTTCCTTTGATGTAGTCATATTTTAACAAATGAAAAAAGGATTGTATATTAGCGCTTGCTAAGCATACAATCCTTTTTTTTCACGAAAGGGCTGCTGAGTCGTCATGCGGCCTGCGAGGACTCGAACCTCCTCGGCCGTATGTCCGCTCCCCATCAAGATAGCGTGTCTGCCATTCCACCATAACCTTAAATCAATGTAATTTATTATATCGGACTGTCCTGCTGCTGACAACCCTGTTGCGGGCGAGTTGAACGGAGCCTCCGGCTTGTTTGGGAAGCTTCTCCGGGGTGTGGTAAACTATCACTATCACTCCCTATTCCCATCAGGCAAGAGGTGTTCCGATGCTGGTCTATGAAGCTTCCGGTCGTCAAGCGACCGAACAGCCGCTGCGCCTGCCGCATAGCGGCGAAACCGTGTGGATTCATCTGGAGAAGCCAGAGCCGTCCGAGGTTGAGCACGTGCTCGGTGAATTATTCCACTGCCATCCCCTTGTCATCGAGGATTGCATTCAGTTGAATCAACGCCCCAAAATGGACCGTTATGCGGACCATATTTTCCTGACGTTCTTCCCTGTGCTGGACCAGCAGCTGCATACGGCCGAAATGGCCTTCGTCATCGGCGAGAACTATGTGGTCACGATCTGCAAGGAATCGCTCCCGGTTCTGGAGGAGCTGAAAAGCTATTTTCTACAGATGGACGAGAGCATGGCTTCGCCGGGCAGTATTCTATACCGGCTGCTGGACCGGTTTGTCGATGATTATACCCAGATCATCAATCTGGTCGAGGATCGGCTGGACCGGCTGGAGAGAGCTATTTTTCGCAATCCGTACCTTCAGGTTTCGCGGGAGGTATTCACACTGAAGAGAACTCTTCATCAGCTGCGCCGCATCATTGTCGAAGAGAAGACCGTGCTGGGCACCATCGGACACCAAAATTTCCCTTATATGAAGATGGAAGCCGACGTCTATTTCATAGATATTTACGATCATATCTCCCGGGTCGTGGACTCCATCGACATGTTCCGAGAGTCCTTATTCGGTCTGCTCGAGCTCCAGATGGGCATGAAGTCGGACCGCATGAACGAGATTATGAAGACCTTAACCATTATCAGCTGTATTTTCCTGCCGCTTACGTTTATTGTCGGCTTGTATGGGATGAACTTCGAGAATATGCCCGAAATTCACTGGCCGTGGGGCTATGCGTACGTATGGCTCGTCCTGATCGCGACTTCAATTGGGATGTGGCTGATTTTTAAGTGGAAGAAGTGGTTGTAGAAGATGGGGCGGGACGTACCTTCTGTTCGGGTTCGGCTACCTCTTCCTTGCGGAAAAGAAAAGCGCGCCGCCAGTTGGCTGGTTTTACGGAGAGAGAGGGATGCTCGCGGCTTCGCCTGCGAGACTCCGCGCGCCTTGCCTTTGCGCTTCGACGCCCCCTCTGCTCGGGTTCGACTCCCTCTTCCTTGTGGAAAAGAAAACGCGCTGCCAGTGAGTACGGAGAGAGAGGGATACTCGCGGCTCCGCCTGCGAGACTCCGCGCGCCATGCCTTTGCGCTCCGACGCCCCCTCTGCTCGGGTTCGAATCCCTCTCTCTCCGTAAAGATAAAAAAGCTGCCTATGCAGGCAGCCTTTTTATCTTTACGGAGAGAGAGGGATTCGAACCCTCGCACCACTTGCGCAGTCTAACCCCTTAGCAGAGGGTCCCCTTGAGCCACTTGGGTATCTCTCCAGAATGTTGGCTCCCCGAACAGGACTCGAACCTGTGACAACTCGATTAACAGTCGAGTGCTCTACCAACTGAGCTATCAGGGAAGGACAATTTTTAATTTATCATGAATGAGAATCCAAGTCAAGCTTTACCAGCTTGAGTTTTCCTTTGCAATGTCCGCATACAAAACGCCGCGGATCTGTCTTTCGTTTACGCAAATATTCAGCCGAACAAGCCAGACAAACGAGCTTGTACCGGTAAGGTTCCTTCCGCTGCAGATCAGCCGGCAGCGACTTGCAATAGCGGGTGCCCCCGACAAGGGCCAGCAGCTTTTTGAAATCGTCATCCCGGTGCTGATAGCCGTGTCCCAGAATATGAAGGTGATAATGGCATAGCTCATGCTTAATAATTTTCTCAACGTCCTGCTCGCCGAATTGCTCGAATTGAAGCCAGCTGATCTCAATATCATGGCTTCCGGTGAAATAGCGGCCTCCCGTTGATTTCAATCGTTTGTTAAACCTCGCCTGATGCTCGAAAGGACGTCCAAACGACGACAGCGAAATTTGCTCCACCCACTGCTGCAGCTGCCGATCATTCATGCTCCATGATCCCACCCCTAAGCTCATTTCTCTGTAGGTTTCTCACTTGAATTGTAACCGCAGGTTACGCTACACTGTCAAGTAGGAATCTTGCCCGCACGACTAAGTTTTTATTCGGTTCTGACGATAGGAGAGATAAGAATGACATCCAAAACGAAATACGCGCTGCTCCAGCATCAAGACCAGCTGGAATTTGTCGAAATGCCTGCTACGCATATGTACCAGCTCGCCGCGCTTAACCAGCGCCTGCACAAGGAATTGGAGAAGCTGACGGTTCCGGGGATACCGGCCCTGCCTCATTTTATCGCCGAATTCCAGGGTCTGGAGATTGTGAAGCCGGGCTATGAGCTGCAGCAAGGGCTCGCCTACATCAACAGGCTGGAGCAAACATTCGCAGCCCTTCAAGCCCAGGAGAAGCAGTACCCGCTAGTTTCCCTACTGACGGAAATCCGTGCCCTCCAAGCTCAATTGGAGCAGTGGTACGAAGAGGAAGAAGAGCTCGCCTAGAAATACGGACCTGCACCGTACAGTACCCTCGCCCATATGCTATATCAACTAGCAGCTTAGAGGGAAAGGGCTGATCGTCTTGCCACAATGGCTTTGCAACCAATTGATGCGTGCCTTCTACAACAAAAACAGGCGGCAAATCCGCTTGCTTAACGATTGCTGGTATTTCTACCGGACCCGCAAGTCCGATACGGAAGCTCCAGGCTTCCATTCGCAGCTCTAATCGATGGAAGAACGTTGCCGAATGGCCAAATAGAGCATAGCCCCCGAGTGCGGCCGATGCTCTATTTGTTATGCGGATAAAGGTCAAGGCTTCTTCATCGTTAAGCCGACCCGGCCCTTCTTCACATCCACGTTCAACACCCACACAGTCACCACATCGCCTACGGATACGACATCCATCGGATGCTTGACATATGAGTTGCTAAGCTGGGAAATATGGACCAGCCCGTCGTTCTTGATCCCGATATCCACGAAGGCACCGAAATCGATGACGTTACGGACTGTCCCCTTCAACTCCATCCCCGGCGTCAGATCCTCCAGCTGCAGCACATCCGTGCGGAACAGCGGAGCCTCCAGCTCCTCGCGCGGGTCGCGTCCCGGCCGCAGCAGCGAATCCAGGATGTCGCGCAGCGTCGGCACTCCTACACCGAGCTTGTCGGCCAGTTCTGCAGGCTCCAGACGCTGCAGAACAGCCTTCAACTCCTCGCTGCCCAGCTTGGACACATCCAGTTTCTGGTCGCGGAACAGCTTGTCCACTACGGCGTACGACTCCGGATGGATCGGCGTATTGTCTAGCGGATTGCCCCCGCCGGGAATTCGCAGGAAGCCTACGCACTGCTCGAAGGCCTTGGCGCCGAGGCGGGGAACCTTCTGCAGCTGTGTCCGGCTCGCGAACTTGCCGTTCTCATCGCGGAACTTCACAATATTTTTCGCCAACGTGCCGTTGATTCCGGATACGTAAGAAAGCAGCGAAGCTGACGCCGTGTTCACATCGACGCCCACGTGGTTAACCGCCGATTCGACGACGAAGGTCAGGCTTTCATCCAGCCGCTTCTGCGTCACGTCATGCTGGTATTGGCCGACGCCGATCGCCTTGGGCTCGATCTTCACGAGCTCGGCCAGCGGGTCCTGAAGCCGTCTGGCGATGGATATGGCGCTGCGCTCCGACACGTCGAGGTCGGGGAACTCCGCCTGCGCCAGCTTGGAGGCTGAATACACGCTAGCGCCCGCTTCATTCACAATCAGATAAGCTAGCTTACGGGATTTCACTTCGCTGATCAGCTCGGCGACGAACTGCTCCGTCTCCCGCGAAGCGGTCCCGTTGCCGATGACAATCAGCTCTACGCTATAGCTTTCGATCAGACGCTTGAATACGGCTTTGGCCTCGGCGACTTTATTGTTCGGAGGTGTCGGGTAGGTAACGGCAATCTCCAGCATTTTACCGGTATCGTCGATCACGGCCAGCTTACAGCCTGTCCGGTAGGCCGGGTCGACACCCAGGACCACCTTGCCCTTGACCGGCGGCTGCAGCAGCAGATTCCGCAGATTCTCCGCGAACACCTGGATCGCCTTCTCCTCGGCCTTCTCGGTCATTTCTCCCCGAACTTCACGCTCAATGGATGGAGCGAGCAGACGCTTATACGCATCCTCAATGACGGCGGTCAGCGTATCGCGGGTCACGGACGGGCCCTTGATCAGCTGCTTGCCGATGAAGTCGTGAATGCGGTCCGTCTGTACATCCAGCGAGACCTTGAGCACATCCTCACGCTCTCCCCGGTTAATCGCGAGTATACGGTGAGGCGGAAGCTTGCGGACCGGCTCCTGGTAGCTGTAATACATCTCGTACACAGACTCCTGATCGGCCTTGCGCGCCTCCGTGCTGACAATGCCTTGCTCGAACGTATGCCGGCGCACCCAGGCGCGGATCTTCGCATCGTCAGCCACCTGTTCGGCTATAATATCCATCGCGCCCTGAATGGCCTCCTCCGCTGTTGAGACGGCTCTGTCTTCATTGACATACTTTGAAGCCTCAGCCGTCAGATTGCCCTGTCTCGGCTGCGATAACAGCCACTGGGCAAGCGGCTCCAGTCCCTTCTCCTTGGCGACGCTGGCGCGGGTCTTGCGCTTCTGCCGGTAAGGACGGTACAGATCCTCAACCTCCTGCAGCTTGCCGGCCCGCTCAATCGAAGCGCGCAGCTCGCCGGTCAGCTTGCCCTGCTCCTCGATCAAGCGCATCACTTCCAGCTTGCGGCTCTCCAGGTTGCGCAGATACGTAAGACGCTCTTCGATGTCGCGCAGCTGGTTTTCATCCAGCTCGCCCGTCATTTCCTTGCGGTACCGCGCGATGAAAGGGATCGTATTGCCCTCGTCCAGCAGGCCGACGGTCGTCTTGACCCGACCGCCGCCAATCTGCAGCTCGTCTGCGATCTGCCTCGTGATCCGCTCTTGAATGGCCGCCTTCTTTTCCTCCGTCAGCTCCATGGTTACAGTCTCTTCTGCTCCTGTTTGGCTGACTTGCTTCCCTTGTTCGTTCGCCATCTCTCCGTCTCCTCCCGGGCACAAAAAAACGAGGGCATCAGACACCCCCGCTCATGAGCCGCATCATCAAAACTCGATCAGTCCAACGCTAATCTGCAACGCATCATCGACCTTGCGCATGGTTTCATCATCCAAATGCGTAATCTTGTCCGTCAGACGCTGCTTGTCAATCGTCCGGATTTGCTCAAGCAAAATAACGGAATCTCTGTCAAACCCGTGCGCTTCCGCGTCAATCTCCACATGAGTCGGCAGCTTGGCCTTCTGAATCTGTGCCGTAATCGCCGCCACGATCACCGTGGGACTGAAGCGATTGCCAATATCATTCTGAATGATCAGCACAGGACGAATCCCTCCCTGCTCCGAACCGACAACCGGTGAGAGATCCGCGAAAAAAACATCGCCACGTTTGACAATCAATGGCTACACCCCGCTAACGAGACGGTCAAGCGTAAGATCCGCTTCTTCTTCCGCCTGGAAGGCTTCCGAGGCCATATTGAGATTGATTTTCGCCATTTCCATGTACCCGCGCTGCATCGACTCCCTCAGATGCCGTTTCTTCCGCTCGCCGAGATACAGCTTCATCGCCTGGCGGATAAACTCGCTGCGGTTCGAGTTCTCCTTCTCCACCAGGTGATCCACTTCCTCCAGCAGATAGTCCGGCAAACTGATCATGATGCGCTTCGTGTTATGAGCATTGGCCACCTATTCATGCACCCCCAAGAGACATACAAAAAGCTTATTTCCATTATGGCAATCTTCCAGTAAAAATATACAAGATCAATATATGCTCTGAGTATATCAATTATGTTATACCGCACGTGATCTTCTGAGTATGCTACCCTTACATATTCGCGGCAAAGAAAGAAAATCCTCTCAAGTTTCAGCAAAATATGCAGTGGAAATTCCATCCACCTGGGATTTTGTCCTTCTTAGAGCCTACTGCTCCCACAAATGGCGAAGCAGCGGATTCACCGATCGTACCACCCTTCCACCTTTCACATACACCCTGGGAACCCGGTGTGAGATCATACAGACCACTTCATAATTAATCGTCCCGAGCCATGCTGCATGCTCCTCAGCGGTAATCCGCTCCTGGCCCTGCATGCCTAGGATTACAACTTCTTCCTCCATAGATATATCGGCAAGTCCGGTCACATTCAACATACATTGATCCATACAAATTCTTCCAACGACCGGGACGCGCTGCCCCCGGATCAGCACCTGCGCCTTGTCCGTCAGCATCCGGGAGAAGCCGTCGGCATAGCCGATCGGCAGCGTCGCTATCGTCTCTTCACCACTCGTCCGGTACACGGCCCCATAGCTAATGCCCTCGCCAGCAGAGACTTGCTTCACCATCACGACGCCTGTCTTGATGCTGAGTACAGGCTCCAGCTCTATCAGCGTCTTGTTGACTTCCTCCGATGGATATAGCCCGTACATGGCAATACCCAGACGCACCATATTGAACGTCATCGTCGGCAAATCGATCGCTGCGGCGCTGTTGCCCGCATGTATGTACGGAAATTCGATGCCCCGTTCCTGAAAATGACGAACCACCTGCGTGAAGCGATCGTATTGGCCGCGGGTATGGCTTTTATCCGCCTCATCGGCACAGGCATAATGGGTAAACACCCCTTCGACCTCGATGCCCGTCGTGTGCCGCGCCCGCTCTATGAACCGGATCGCCGCTTCAGCGTCTCCGATCCCGAGCCGGTTCATGCCGGAATCTATTTTAATATGTATACGAAGGGGACGTGCCTTGGCCTCAGGTAGCACCAGCCGTTCCCATGCCATCAGGACCTCTTCCGTATATACATTTAATGCAATGTCTTGCTCCCAGGCCGTTAACAGCCCTTCTGGAGGCGTGTACCCCAGCACTAGAATCGGCGCGGTAATGCCTGCTCTGCGCAGCTCCAAGCCTTCGTCCAAGAACGCGACGGCGATATATTCAACTCCGCAGCTCAGCGCTTCGCGGCACACCTCAACGGCGCCATGCCCATAGGCATCCGCCTTCACGACCGCCATCATGCGCACCTCTGCAGGCAGCGCCTCGCGGAACGACTCCAGGTTATGGCGCAGCGCATCCAGCGAAATCTCGACCCGCGTCGGCCGATAAAATGAATCCACTTACTCCACCTTCTTCTGCCTCATTTGATGCAATATCCCCATGTTAATCCGGCTCTCTGGGACTGTCAACCGATAGATTGGTGATGGGAGCGTGACACTACAGTCTGCTGCCAATTGCCCCCATACCTCTGCGATATCTATACTTATTCGAGGAACCATACTTTATTTCACGCCGCCCCGGAAAAACAAGCAGGCCCCGCAACTCTGCAGCTGCGAGGCTCTTATCCTATGGCTAAACGCTACTATCTATTTCCCCATCTCGCCTTGAACGGCCTGGGCCACCTTGATCATCTCCGTATCCGGGAGATCGCCTGTCGACAGCCGGAATTCAACACCGTCATAAGTCCAGGTCAGCGTCCTCTTCGCATCTCCAGTTACGACGCCCAAGGTGAAGCCCAGATCCATAATATCCCCCGGCAGGATGGACGCTGTTTTTTCTTTGGGCCGCGACTCGATCAGCGTGTAACTATAGGTGCCTGAGTAACGGAGCATGACGGCTTTGTCCTCGCCCAGCTTGATCTCCGTCATATCCTGCTTCTTCACGCCGCTCGGCATATAGCTAGGCTCAATGATGCCGAAGGAGAGCTGATTAGCTCCTGCTGTAGATGCTTTGTCCGATGCGCCGGACTTAGAGGCTGCTGCTCCTGTCTGACCTCCGCCTGGGGCTGCTCCATTTGCCGCTTTATCGGTGCCTGTAGTTCCGTTTGCTGCTTTGTTCGTGCCTGTAGTTCCTGCAGCTCCATTTGCGGCTTGACCACTGACAGCTGCGCCTGACGTCGCAGTCGCTTTATCTGTTGTTGCCGGTGCTTGAGCTCCAGGAGCCGCCTTGCCGGCTGCTGCACCGTTTCCTGCAGTCGCTTTGTCACTGCCTGCAGGGGCTGGCTGCTTGCTGTCGGTTTGGCTGCCGCTTGCGCTACCTGCTTTCTGGCCTTGGCCTCCTGCCTGCCCGCTTACCGCCGTATCCTTCGTACCCTTGGCAGCTCCCGTTTTACCCGCTACTCCGTGATCATGACCTACCGTCGGCAGCGTCTTCATACTCGTCCCCGTCATATTACGCTGCATGTCGAACTGATCCTTCTCGAACTTCGTACCGAATTCGAATTTATCGAACTTCACGATAACCATCACATTATTATTGGCATCGGCCACTTCCACATGCTGTGGCGCATAATTCTTCTTGTCCAGCCATACCTTCTGACGGGCCAGCGAGCCGTTCTGGTAATTCGCCTCTACGTCGAAGACGTACGAGTTCTCATCCTTGGTGAACTGCCGCTCATTGTCTATAAGAATGGATTGAACAAGCGATTGGTACAAATAAACCTGTCCCTGATTTTCCGGCCAGTCACTCTGAAAGCGGAAACTCTTGTTCAAATGCGGCGTCAGAACGAATACGCCGTCGTCATTGCGCAGTACAATTTGCGTAATATCCTTCTTCGCATTCGTCAACGAAATCCGGTAATACGAATCTGCCATAAAGCAGACCTCAACCGCATACTCCTGCGGCTCCGTGCCCGTATTCAGTGTCATTCGTCCCTCAGCATGATAACTACTCAGCTTGCTCACAACCCCATCCAGATCCTTAACGACCGAGCCCGCATCCTTCTTTCCGATCAGCCCGCACCCCGAAAGTACCAAGCTCAAGACCAGCATCAGAGCCACCGCCCATTTGAACCGCCGCATAGCCTTCATCCCTCCACGACATTATCGATTTGCATCTGATAACATGTCTATGTGGGGGGTTGTTCGATTATGCAGACAAGGTTGGGCCAGGAACTAAAAACTCCTATAACCGTGAGGTTATAGGAGCTAGTAAGCATTCTTATTGATGAATCCATTGACGATCGTCTTCCAGATAATCCGAATATCGAATAGAAAAGTCCAATTTTCAATGTAAAAAATATCGTATTTGATCCGGTCCTCGATCGACGTATCGCCGCGGAGTCCATTGGATTGAGCCCAGCCTGTGATCCCCGGACGGATATGATGCTTGACCATATACTTCGGAATCTCTTCCCTGAATTGATCGACGAAAAAAGGACGCTCCGGACGCGGTCCGACGACACTCATATGGCCGAACAACACATTGCAAAACTGCGGAAGCTCATCCAGACTCGTCTTCCGAAGGAACGAGCCGAATTTCGTCTTGCGCGGATCGTTCTCGGTCGTCCATTTCGTATCGGAGCTGTCTTCACTTTGCACACGCATCGAACGAAACTTGTACATCATGAAGTTCCGTCTGTTTAACCCGACACGCTCCTGCTTGAAAATGACCGGCCCCGGCGACGTGAACTTGATCCCGACCGCAATCAGAATCAATAGCGGCGAAGTCATAATGATGGCCGCCAAAGAGAACGCTATATCGAACAGCCGTTTAAAGAACCGGTTGCGCATCTCGTCGAGCGGGATATCCCGAACGTTGATCAGCGGCATACCCGCGAAATTATCGAAGTACGGCCTCGATGGCAGGAAATCGAAATAGTCGGGAATAATGAGCGTCTTCACGCCTGCCTTCTCACACGTGTTGATAATGCGTCCATACTTGCTGTGCGCAGCTAGCGGAAGCGCAATAATGACCTCATCCACCAGTTCTGAGCCCAGCACACTCTCCAACTCATCCACCCGGCCAATAATGCTGCTGTAGCTCTCGAAACCGGGTTCGTGGTTCTCGTGGTAATCATCCAGGAAGCCTACCACTTCGTAGCCGAGCTCAGGATGCTGCATCAGATTGTGGTAGAAGTTCCTTCCGAGTGTTCCGGCACCCAGGATCAGGACAAACGGCCCAACTGGACAAGTTTGGCCAGAGGTTTTTACAGATGCAGATGCCGGTAAACTGCAAGAAAAAACCGGATTTACAAAAGAAACCAGCTTCCTTCGTTCGCGTATGGCTCATACATATTCTTCATCCTCACTATGCGCGGTTTTTGATCCAATTGCTACTAATTCCCTGCAAATGAATTGGACGAAACTAGCCTCAAATCCTTGTCATGACTGGCTTTTTGATTATTCAGCAAGCCCTAAATAACAACCTGCATTATTGTCAGATTAAATAAGTTAAAGAAATAACGATGTCATATATCCAACAATAACCCCAAGCCCTACCCCTCCAAGAACCTCCGTTCTCGTATGACCCTGTGATTCTCTGTGAGTCTTAAATACTACATTTGAAGAAGAATTGATATGATTCAAATTTTTAGCATGTTCTCCAAGCGCTTTACGTATTCCCGTTGCATCAATAATTATAATAAAAGAAAATGCCACTCCCAATGCAAATAAGCCACTATCTATTCCACTAGAAAATCCAATTGCCGCAGTAGTTGAAACTGCTACTGTAGTATGAGTACTAGGGAAACCACCATTACCTACCATAGACCTCGCCTTCGCACCATACTTCACAAAATTTAGGATGTACTTAAGAATACCAGAACATAGCCATCCTAAGAAGGGGGCTAAGAATAACACTTGCAACTCACCTCTTTAAGATTTTGAAATTGTGATAACTCCTGAAATAATTAATAATAGTCCAATTATCTTGATTAATGATATTTGTTCATTTAAAAATAAAACTGACAAAGCAACAACAATAACATAGCTGAAGCCAACCATTGGATAGGCAATCGAAAGTGGGATTTTAGAAATGGCGACTACCCATATAACTGCTGATACTCCGTAAAATAAAAAACCAATTATGACATAGAAATTCGTAAAGTATTTGCATAGCTTTTCTAGCAAAGAAAATGTTTCAAAATCACCTATTCTATTAGTTCCAAATTTCATAGCTATTTGGGCTATAGCGCTCAATATAATCGATATAAATACTAAGATATATGGTGACTTCATAGTGTCCTCTATTCTATTTTAAAAGATGATATACTAAAACTAAGATCTCGCTTATCTAAACCATATCCCAAGTCACTAGGTTTATCAGAACCATCGTTAGAAACAATCTTAATTATACTATGTTGTCCAGTGCTCACTGTATGGTTAATTTTTATCGCACTATCAACAGGAATCTGACCTTGATAAATTATCTCATCGTTAAAGTAAATACTTGCATTTCTTAATTTATAAAAACTCTTAATATCAAAGCTAATATTGTGAGTTGCATTATCCCCTATTACTAACAGATAAGAATTAGATGCTACCCATCTCCACTTCGCTGTAATATCACCTTCTACACTGTACCACCCTTCTCCAAAACCTGCTTCAATATTGTTAACAAATATATCTTCGTTCCCCAGATATACTCTCGAAACTAAAATTCTTCTATCTAAAGCAGCCTTACTTCGACCATTAATATATCCTATATAATTACTAGATTGGTCCCTAACAATCGACTTTCTTAGTTCCCCATCAAAACCGAAAATATTCATAGGAAATACAGTGTTTTCCAAAAACTCAGTTCCCTGTATCCTCTCCAGAATTATTTCAGGCTCCGGATTATACATACTTGGAAAACCTACTACTGCCATCTTAGCAAGAGGACCGAGCTTCAAGTAATTTCCGAAGTCGTGCTCCTTTATGCAATAAGCAGTAACTACTCCTGTAGTACAAATATATAATATTGAAAATAATACTGTTTTTTTAGTATCAAATTTATCAATAAACCGGAAGCACCCAAAAATCAACACAGGTATATACCAAAGAGAGTAACGGTTGATATACATCATTCCAGAGTTCCAATTCCACTGAGTTGCATTAACTATTGAAATGAATAGTAGTAATACTGAAAGAATAAGTACATTCTTATGTCCTTTAAAGCAAAGATAGATGAAAAATAGTAATAGAACGGGAGTATATACAATAATCCCGAAATTAAGATCAAAAAAGAGGCTCCATATTTTGGGGAAAGTAATAAATTTAAGAGAAGAAAAGCCAGCCTTAGTGATTAAACTAAACTCTCGAAAATTAAGATAATAAAAAATATAGGGTATTATATTTATAGTAGATATCAGTGATAGAAAAATAAAATCAATTCTAGTTTTGGTATCTTTCATTAACTGTGAGCGATGTTTGAAAAACTCAGATATCAATAAATATAGAGATAGTACAGAAATTGCAGGATTTTGCAAAGCAGCTAAAGAAAAAAACAACATAGTAAAATTAATTTTTTTTTCATTTAGATACAAAAAACCCAAAGACATTAATACATAACTAAATACCTCTGGGTGGGACCAATCTAAATAAAAAACAACAGGACTACAAATAGTAATTAAGCAAAGCATTAACTTGGATTTATTATTTATAACAGGACTTTTAAGTATTTTAAGAAGTAGCAGCAGGAAAAGAATGCAGTTGGTTATTTGAAAGCTTTTAAGTGCATTTATATTAAAAAAATCTAGAACAAAATATGTAAAAGAATTAATTAGTGAGTAAAACCAAAAATGATATGAGTAGTACTCCCCCTTTAAGCTTTGGAAATACCCAAAATAATTCTTCTCTAACGGAAAGGTAATATTGTTTTTTTGCTCTAGAGCGTCTCGTTCAACCATATCTGTAGATCTAAGCTCAGGAGAAAGGTGATTTTTTATTGAAATGGTCATTCCTAGATATTCTCGACCATCACCTGTTAATACCGGCTGATGAATAAAGGCTACACTCATTAATATACATGAAAAAAGGGCAAAAAATACAATTAAAAATCTATTATTTTTTTTTTTAAATAAACTATTCATCGTATCACTCCCACTCACTCAAACATATATAAAACAGAGATGGTTAGACAAGCATACATAATAACTGTCACTAATAACGGTTTATCAGTGAACAAAAGCTTATCCGGTGCCCCACCTTCATTCTTTATATGAACCAAGTATAAGTATCTGAACATCCCATACATAACAAAGGGGATTGTCCACATCAAATGAAGCGTTCTTCCAGAAGTAAAAGTAAATAAAGCATAACTAACAATGGTAGCTGAAGTCACTACATTATTCATTTGGTCTATCATTGGTACAGTATAATTTTGTAAAACCTTACGATGAATAGTGCTGTTATTATCAAGCAATATTAGCTCATGCCTTCTTTTATTCACAGCCAAAAAAAGAGCCAGCAACATAGTACAAACTAAAAACCATGGAGTTAAATACACATTAATAATAATAGCCCCTCCGATGGCCCTTAACACAAACCCTGCCGCTATACACATAATATCAAGAATAACTATGTGCTTGACTTTTAACGAGTAACACACATTTATTATAAAATATACCAGAAGCAAAACACCAAAAAGCAGATTTAAATACAATGAGACCATAATAGTTATTAAAAATATACCGCCTGCGGTCACTATTGCTCCTATAGGATTTAATTGACCAGATGCAATAGGACGGAATTTCTTTATTGGATGTTGTCGATCAGCATGTCTGTCCAAATAATCATTCAACACGTAAACACAACTTGAAATCAAACAATAACATACAAATCCAAAAACTGATTGCACAACCATTACAGAGTTGGATTTATCAATGCTAAAAACTAATGCAGCAAAAACTAATAAGTTCTTAGTCCACTGTTTCCATCTCATTTCTTCTAACATTAATAAGAAATAATTCTTCCTTCCTTGTTGTCTGCGTATATCCACGTGTGCTTCCATTTGAAACTGGTTAACCCCTCTCATTATTAAAATAGGATGCGTTATGAGCGAGAAAAACGAAGAAAACGCCACTCCAGATTTCCCCTGATTTTAGCCCGCTTACTTTCTTTGCGGTTAGTCCACTGGTAATAACTGCTTCGGGAAAAGGGCACATAGTTTCGCACACAGCTCTGGAAGCGGTGTTGGTAGATCTATGAATAGATCTGCCCCCAGTCTTTGGCGAAGTCGTGCATCGCTTTTTTAGGATGTTATTCTCCTCTTTCAACTCATGGATTCGCTTTTGCAAGGTCCCGCAGAACTTTGTCATCTGACTTCAGTTGGCTACTGCCTAGGAATGTTCTGCCCCATTCTACTTGAGTCATTGGCCGCTTCGTCTTTAACGAATTGTCCCAGCAAGCCGAAAGGCGCAAGTGAAGTGCTCGGAATTCCGGATTCTTCGCGATTATGACAATCGCCGCGCGATAAATCAGGACCTGCAGTCGACAACATCCGTTCTTACAAATCGTGGTATCACGCCGATCGATGGTGCGCGAAAATTACCTCCGGTAGCTTTGTTTAGTGTACCGCCCGTCAATGACAAGTACTTTCGCATCCTTAATTCCATTTTGGTTGGCGTATTATCGTCTAGTTCTTTATTATTCTTGACGTATATTGACGTGATGCAGATTAACTTGTACCACTTGAGTTCCACGTGGCTTTAAATAGTAAAACAACGGAAACCAGTAATGACCTGTCAGTTCAACGCCGAGAATAACATCTTCCAGTTCGTGCTCCTGTTTCAGAGATAACTATATTCCAGATACTTATCGAACTGCCCTTTCAATCGAAAATAGAAAAAAGGCTACTTTCCAATGCCTACGGAGGAATGCCTTCAGCGCATCAGTCATACCGTTCGGAAAAGTATCGTCAGGAAGATCCCGAACATATTCTTCTTCATCATACCGACGGCTTAAGCATTCTAGATATCGCAAAATACTTAGCACAACGGTGCTAAAAGGTCAATCCCTATGTCAATAAAACTCAGGCACTCGAGCCGGAATCTGCATTGCGAGAGGAGCAACGCTCCGACAGATCTCCCGATTTGACGGCCCAGGCGAAAGGTAATTCATTTCCCTAGCTACTCCTATGAAGTCATGGCCCAACTTCTCCTGGCTCATCATGTACATACAGCATCACAAAGTCATGACTACCTCTTCGCATGTCCCCCAGAAGCAATTTCGATTGCTTGCTACCCAACATTTGTAACCCTCTAGAATTCGTTATTACCTGGAACATCGCGATGCAGACTTTGATACCAAGCGGTCCGAAGAACTGTGGTGTATCAGAAAGTCGAATACATGCTGTAGACCAAAGAGTTAAAATCGCTCTGTGACGTCTACGTGCCTTATGCCGAGAACTGGCATTCAGGTGATCGGCAAAACGGTCGAAAATCTGCCTCCGGTTCCTGGATAGCTTCATTGATCCGTAACTCCGAGTATAAGCAACATAGAACGCTGAGCTTGCTGGCTGGCCTTGATTTAAGTCACAGGTGAAGTGTTCAATTCGTTAGAGGGGCGCCGCGGAGCCAAGAATTCGTTGGTTTTCTAAAGGCGTGGGCAAAGTGTTTGGTATTAGCTACATCTGTGCCGATGATCCGGCATTTTCCCTGAAATTTTCGCAATACTTGTTTGCTAAATTGATTATGCTTCATCTAGAGCGTCCTCCTCATTTAAGGCAGTGAATGTTACCTAAATTCGAACCCCAGTGTATAGGAGGTGCTTTTTCATTTCAAACCACAAATTAATTCGTATTAGCATCGCTTGTATAACATAATTGACTTGGCGATCACCCTGCAACAACTATTAAATTGATAACCGAAAACGCTACAATACCAGAAGGGAAGATTAAATTGTGCCCCAACTATAGGAATGGATTACTGCTTTGCTCCACTGTTACAAGCTTATCTGCTGAGTTCAAACCAGTCGAGCTAGGGCCTGTACGTAAACTTTACAACTCGCAGAGATCTGGTAAAATAAGGAATATGGGAAGTTAACTGATGAAGAATGAAACATGTTGCTATCGAACCGGATTCGGAGCAAGTCATTGTCGATACCACCATCGTCCGCGTCCATCAACATGGAGCGGACGCAAAATGGGGCAGAACTGGCAAGCCATCGGACGTTCGCGACCGATGGCTGACCACTAAAATTCATGCGATGGTAGATGCACTCGACTACCCGCTGCTTTGAATTGACGCCAGGACAAGACCACGATTCTATAACCGGTTATCGCCTTCTTCATGAACTGGACTTCTCACCGGGCGAAGTGTTGGCTGATCAGGCCTACGATACCAATGCTATTCTGGAGTTTTTGCAAAGCCGAGCGATTACTCCGGTTATCCCAAGCAAATGCAATCGGCGAGTAAATCGTCCGTTAGATTCTGAAACGTATAAAGAGCGACACTTGATTGAATGCTTTTTCAACAAAGTAACAAACTATCGACGCCTGGCCACTCGCTATGAAAAAACAGCGAACATGTTCATGGCTTTTTTGACGCTGCTTTCCATTCGTTTATGGCTCAAATAGGTTTGCTTACAGGCCCTAGTAAGCATTCTTATTGATAAATCCATTGATGATCGTCTTCCAGATAATCCGAATATCGAATAGAAAAGTCCAATTCTCAATGTAAAAAATATCGTATTGGATCCGGTCCTCGATCGATGTGTCGCCGCGGAGTCCATTGGACTGAGCCCAGCCTGTGATCCCCGGGCGAATATGATGCTTGACCATATACTTCGGAATCTCTTCCTTGAACTGATCCACGAAAAAAGGACGCTCCGGACGTGGTCCCACGACGCTCATATGGCCGAACAACACATTGAAAAACTGCGGCAGCTCATCCAGACTCGTTTTTCTTAGGAAGGTACCCAGCTTCGTCTTGCGCGGATCGTTCTCCGTCGTCCACTTCGTGTCGGAGGAATTATCACTCTGCACCTTCATGGATCTGAACTTGTACATCATAAAATGCCGTCTGTTCAACCCGACACGTTCCTGCTTGAAAATCACCGGCCCCGGAGAGGTTAGCTTGATGCCAATAGCGATCAAAATCAACAAAGGCGAAGTGATCAGAATAGCCGTCAGAGAGAACGCTATATCGAACAGCCGCTTGAAAAAACGATTCCGCATTTCGTCCAAAGGGATATCCCGAACATTAATCAATGGCATTCCAGCGAAGTTATCGAAATACGGTTTCGACGGCAAAAAGTCGAAGTAGTCAGGAATAATGAGCGTCTTCACTCCAGCCTTCTCGCACGTATTGATGATGCGTCCATACTTACTATGCGCAGTTAGCGGAAGCGCAATAATGACCTCATCCACCAGTTCGGAGTTCAGCACACTCTCCAGCTCATCCACCCGACCAATAATGCTGCTGTAGCTCTCGAAACCGGGTTCGTGGTTCTCGTGGTAATCATCCAGGAAGCCTACCACTTCGTAGCCGAGCTCAGGATGCTGCATCAGGTTGTGGTAGAAGTTTCTTCCTAGCGTTCCGGCACCTAGGATTAGGATAAACTGCTTGTTGAAGCCCTTCCTTCTCAGACGCTTCAGAGAGAATTTCAGAATGTATCTGTAGAAGCTGACAAGCAGGATACTATTGACCAGAAACATCAACAAGTAGGACCGGGACAGGTTCAGTTCCTTGAAAATAAACAGCAAACTCAACAGTACGAACAGGCTGATCGTATAAATCTGGATAATGGTAAAAAGTTCGTAAGAAAATCGTTTCTTTCGCTTAGGTGTATAGAAGCTGGATAAATAACCAATCCCGATGACGATAAGAGCATAAATAACGCTCCATAATGCATAATTCTCCACAGGCAGCGAGGGCTCAAAATCAATCCACCCGCTTCTGAACTTCAGCCACCAAGAGAATAAAAAAACCAGTTGTATACAAGCGAAGTCAGTCGCTGCGTAAATCTGCGATAGAAAGCCTTGGCTCCGGCGTATCAATATTTCTTCACCTCACGGATCCAAATCTGTTCAGTAATAATGAAAGTCCTAATTTGACTGCAATTCCAGTATACACCAAACCCGTCACAAGTGCTGGATATTTTTTGGAATAATGCTTCTTATGAAATAAAACCATGGCCCGATGAAACTCATAGATGATCTTAAAAGGCTTCCTCCGGCTGCTGGCGCCCTTGTAATGCGTAATCTGTGTATAAGGGTAGTAATGAATCTGCCAGCCCGCTTCCTTTATTCTATAACACCAGTCGATATCCTCGCCATACATAAAAAAATCCTCATCGAGCATCCCGACTTGATCGATCGCCTCTCGCCGCACCATCATGAAGGCTCCGACCAGGCAATCTACCGGATAGTCTTGGTCCGGATCGAGATAGCCGAGCTGATACTGATTAAATTTCGGCTTGTCCGGGAACAGCTTGGACAGACCGAATGCATAGTAAAAGGAAGCCGAAGGCGTAGGAAAGCCGCGGCGGCATGCTTTGTCTAGGGAGCCGTCAGGCAGGACGACCTTACAACCCGCTGCACCCACCTTCGGATGGCTATCCATGAAGTCCAGCATCGTCTGCAGCGTATCCGGCTGCACGATGGTATCGGAGTTAAGCAGCAGAATGTAGCGGCCGCGGGCGATGCGCATGCCTTGGTTGTTGGCTTTGGAGAAGCCTTGATTCAAGTCATTCACGAGCAAGCTGACCTCGGAGCCAAATTCTGTGCGAATCGCGCCCACCGAAGCATCAGATGACGCGTTATCTACGACAATAATCTCGTACGCCTGCTCCAGCACCGATTGCCGGACGCTGTGGATACAATTGACTGTCAACCGGCAAGTATTATAGTTTACGATAATTACACTCAGATCCATAGTTAGTCCTTTATCGACATCAATTTTAGCAAGAAGCCTATATTGTGAAGGAACCCATGTTTGAGAAACCGTTCACGATACACCATCTTTATTTTACGAAACCGAGGAGCCGTCTTCAATCGAATGAACTGTTCCACTACATCCCGTTGCCGCGCTGGCAACCGATCCCCATATTGGGATCGGAAAGCTTCCGCCTGCTCAAACAGGAATGATATGGACTTCTTTTTGTAGGTACTGTACATTTGATTGGGCAGCGTATAAGCGGAAGCACCCAAGGTATTCGAACCATGCTGCCGGTAGTCGATAGAAGCTTCATGAATAAATACGATACGCCCGAAAGCGGAAGCTACAACCGCGATCCACCAATCATGCATGATTGCCTGCGGGGGGATGGGACATGCAAGTTCAGCAAGCCTCCGGTTGATAATCATCGTACAGCCGGTCACCACATTTTGTGTCAGCATACGAGACAGCGAGGTTTGCGTCGGGTCCAGGTGCTGATAATGTACAAAAGAGGACGATAACTGGCGAAGATCCGCATCCACAACCTGAAGATCGCCATGAACAAGGAGGGGAGTATGCATCCCCAGCTCCTTCTCTAGCAACTGGATTTCCCGCTTGCTGCGACTCACTTTGTCGGGATGCCACACATCATCCTGGTCGCAGAACATTACGTAGTTCACATTAGGATCCTCAAGTGCTGCTTCGACTAAACAAGCAAAGCTGAGCTTCGCCCCAAGGTTTTCCTTAGCATCGACCCACTGCACATAGGGAAACTGACTCCGTTTATGCTGAAGAAGACGTAACGTTTGATCTGTCGATCCGTCATCCCTCAGTACCAGACGAAAGTTGGAATCCGTTTGGGCTAACAAGGAGTCTAGCTGAGCCTCAAGGTACTTCTCCCCATTATAGGTGGATAGGACGACAGCCATATCTACGGGGGATGAGGCCATGGCTGCTCGCCTCCTTTCCTAGTTTACTCAACTTATATTCTTACCCGCCTCAAACGAAAAAGCAAGTGGGGATGTCCACTTGCTCTCAAAATGAGCGCTTAACTGTACAACTCTATTTGGTATTTTGCAAATATTTCTTCAAGAACTCCTTTAGCCCTTCTCGCCAAGGCCGAAGGTCTTGAAGTACATTGGTCCGAATACTCATATGGTCCATCACCGAAAACGGCGGTCTTGCTGCTGGCCTCGGAAACTCCTCCGTCGTGCAAGGCTCCAGACGAACCGTCACCTGAGCCTCCTCGAAAATCGCCTTAGCGAATTCATACCAGGAACAAGCACCGGTATTTGAAGCATGGTATATGCCGTATTTATCCGTGACAACCAACTCCAGCAAAAACTTACTCAAATCCTCCGTAAACGTCGGTGAGCCAACCTGATCATGCACGACTTTCAGGTGTTCCCGCTCTGTGGCCAACTTGAGCATCGTCTTCACGAAATTATTGCCGTGCAGCCCGTACACCCAAGACGTCCTCACGATAAAAAATTTGCGCGACAAGCTTTGCACCAGTAGCTCTCCGGCACGCTTCGATTTCCCGTATACACCAGACGGATTCGTATTGTCATATTCTCGGTAGGGAGTCGTCCCATGACCATCGAAAACGTAGTCTGTGCTGATATAACAAAACTTGCTACCGACTACATTCGCCGCATTCACCAAATTCCTGGTGCCAACAGCGTTAACCGCATAGGCATAGTCAGCCTCTTGCTCCGCCAAATCGACGGCTGTGTAAGCTGCACAGTGAATTATGACATCCGGCTGAAATTGCTGCACTTGTTCCATACATGCCTTATCGTCGACAATATCCAACTGCTTACTTCCAAGTCCCACTACTTGGTGAGACTCAGCAAAAAGACTCACCACATCCTGCCCCAACTGCCCTGTAGCCCCGGTTACAAGTACCTTCATTTCTTCTCACCAAGACGTTCTGCGTACTGTTTTTCATAGTACGCCTGGTAATCGCCCGTTTGGATTCGCTTCCACCATTCTTGATTATCGAGATACCACCGAATGGTCTCTTGAATACCCGTCTCAAAATGATACGCCGGCTTCCAGCCAAGATCTCTCATAATCTTGGTTGCGTCAATGCCATAGCGACGATCATGCCCCGGGCGATCCTTGACATATTGAATCAGGCTTTCGGATTTGCCGAGCTGCTGGAGGATCGTTTTCACTATATGGATATTAGTTCTTTCGTTATTTCCTCCGATATTGTATACCTCACCGCTCACACCTTGATGCATGACCAAATCGATAGCGCTGCAGTGATCCTCCACATATAACCAGTCGCGAATGTTGAGCCCGTCTCCATAAACCGGCAGAGGTCGGTCAGCCAATGCATTCGCAATGATTAAAGGAATCAGCTTCTCTGGAAATTGGTAAGGTCCGTAGTTATTCGAACAGCGCGTAATATTCACGTTCATCCCGTAGGTT
This sequence comes from Paenibacillus filicis, assembly GCF_038070315.1. Lineage (NCBI taxonomy): Bacteria > Bacillati > Bacillota > Bacilli > Caryophanales > Paenibacillaceae > Paenibacillus > Paenibacillus filicis. Next base: position 110,799 of record NZ_JBBPCC010000018.1, read on the forward strand.
TCGTGATAAGCCCGGACAAAAAAATCCCCCCCTGCTTTGCTGGCAGAATAAGGACTATTGGGCGCAAGCGGCGTCTCTTCCGTAAACAGCCCCGTCTCCTCAAGAGATCCATATACCTCATCGGTTGAAACCTGAACAAACTTAGACACTCCAAAGGCTTTAGCTGCATCTAGCAGCACCTGGGTTCCCAGTACATTAGTTTTCAGGAAAATTTGCGGATCGGAAATGCTGCGATCCACATGAGACTCCGCGGCGAAGTTCACCACGATATCCACTCCTTGCTCGAACAACCCTTGAACCGCTACCGTATCTGTAATATCCACCTTAGAGAAGGTGTACCGTGGATTATCCTCTACACTCGTCAAGTTCTCCAAATTTCCTGCGTACGTCAATGCATCCACATTGATTACGTGATATTCCTGATATTTGTTCAGCAGGTACATGACAAAATTACTGCCGATAAAGCCTGCGCCACCTGTAACCAGTACTCTCATGCGATAAACCTCCACTATTCAAAAAGTTCTTTGGCATCCTTCAAAGCAGGATGCGTTCCATCCTTGATGGACAAAATAGGCGTTTGTGTCGGCCAATCGATAGCCAGCTCATGGTCATTCCAAGCGATACCTCGATCGTGCTCTGGTGAGTAAAGTTCGTCCACCTTATACAACACCTCGGTGTTAGGAACAAGCGTGCAGAAGCCATGGGCAAAACCTTTCGGAACAAGAAGCTGCCGTTTATTGGAAGCACTTAGAATAACCCCAACCCATTTCCCAAATGAGGGAGAACTCTGCCTGATATCCACTGCAACGTCATAAATTGCACCGGCCGCGACGCGAACAAGCTTAGTCTGCGCTTTGGGTTGCAACTGGTAATGAAGTCCTCGAATAATGCCCGCCTCGACAGACAGTGAATGATTATCTTGTACAAACGAAAAGTGAAGTCCCGCTTGTTCAAACTTAGCCGCGTTATAACTTTCCAAGAAAAATCCACGGTTGTCTCCAAACACCGGAGGTTCAATAATGAACACCCCGTCCAGCTTAGTTGATATAATGTTCATCATACACCTACCTATAATTTTAACTTGCCGAATTCCTGTCCAAATAAGAGATCCTTCGCCAGCTCATTGGCTTTCGCCAGAGATTCATGTGTGCCCGCATCCGTCCACCAGCCATCCAGAATGTCATAGGTCAGCTGGCCTTTTTGAATATAAGCGTTATTTACGTCCGTTATTTCCAGCTCACCACGGTTGGAGGGCTTTAGTGTTTTAATGATATCAAATACATGATGATCAAACATATATATGCCGGTAACCGCATAATTGGTCTTCGGATTTTGCGGCTTTTCTTCAATGGAAACAATTTGTTGCCCTCTTAGCTCAGGAACACCATAACGCTTCGGATCATGCACATTTTGGATGAGGATTTTTGCTCCAGTCTTTTGGTCGGAAAATCTTTGAACAAACGTAGAAATACTAGAATAAAATACATTATCACCCAAAATAACAACCATCTGGTCTTGATCAATAAATTGCTCGGCTAGCCCCAGTGCCTGTGCAATACCTCCTGCTTCGTCTTGAACTTTGTAGGTGAATGTAACTCCAAAATCTTTACCGCTGCCGAGCAGATTTACGACATCCCCCATATGGTCCTTACCCGTGACAATTAAGATATCGATAACGTTCGCTTCTTTCAATTTGGCTACACTATGGTAGATCATAGGGTACTTGCCAACTGGAAGTAGATGTTTATTGGTGACTTTGGTTAAAGGGAACAAGCGTGATCCCGTTCCGCCGGCTAGGATGATACCTTTCATCTTGTAAACCTCCGAATAAGATTACTTTCAACTATTGTATTTTTATATAGTAGAGCTCATTATTCAGTTCTTGTAATCACCCTCAGTGTTACTTATGAAACAATCAATAGTCCTCGTTACCAGATACAATCTTCAGCCGATTCACCTGGCAATATAATCCCTTTCATCATAAACCTACGAATGTTTGAATTTGATTCCAATCCATAGTCAATCTATAAATATCTAATTCTGATAATTCTTCTCCTCTTTGAACCTCAATAAACTCTAAATCAGTTAAAGCTCTCACAGCATGTTTTTTACCTTGTAGTATTTGAAATACATTCCCCGCTTTAACATGATGTATACGACTATCAATAATAATCTCTGCCTCACCGTTAACAATGGTCCATAATTCTGTCCGTTTTTTATGATAATGATAACTTAAATTTTTACCTTTCGAGATACATATTCTTCGGATTAATACCTCTTCACCTCCTGAGTATTTGGTGAAATCCAATACCCTATACCAACCCCATTGCTTTTCCTCATACATTAATCTATCATTAATACCATTCACAAAATCCTTTATTTTCTGACTCTCTTCTTTATCAGAAATCAATATTCCATCGCTACTCACAGCAATAATTGCATTAGAAATACCCAAAGTAACGACTGGAACATCTAATTCATTAATAATATGAGTATTTAAAGCCGTTTCATTTAAAACTCCTCTACCGGTAACAAAATTATTCATTTCTTCGGTTAACGTGTTCCATGTGCCAAGGTCTTTCCAATAACCAGTATACGGTACGACGACAATGTTTTCTGCCCTTTCAACAACTTCATAGTCAAAGCTGATTTTAGGCAGCATTGTGTAATTCGACTTTACGAACTCATAATCCAAGGGGATTTCTCTTTTACTAATAATTCCAAATAAATATTTTAGTCTGAACGCAAAGACACCACAGTTCCATAAGGCCCCTTGATCAACGAGCTCCTTTGCATTTTCATAATCTGGTTTTTCCCTAAATGATTTTACTGAAGAACAACTGGAATTCATCGCACCAGATTCTGGTACAATGTAACCGTACTTTTCTGAAGGGTATGTCGGCTTTACACCAATCAGAGCTAAATCAGCCTTCGTCTCATTTAATACCCCTTCCAGCGACTCCACGACCCGAAAAAAACTGGGATCGACATAGGGATCAACCGGAAGTACAACCACTATCTCATCCTCAGAGATGTGTTCCATTTCGTAGAGGTACAAACTAGCCAAAACAATGGCTGGAAAAGTATCTCTTCTCTCTGGTTCAATTACTAACCGGACATTATCCTTAATTTGATTAAATATCATTTCGGATTGTGATTGATTTGTCGTAATAATCGAATTATTATGCAAATTACATTGCTTTAATTGTTCCCACACTCTTTGGAGCATTGAAACATTTTTCCCACTATCATTTTGAAGAATTTTAAGAAACTGCTTGGACCTTGAATCATTAGAGAGTGGCCACAGTCTTTTACCAGACCCTCCGGACAGCAAAATAAGCTTCATGCCTCGTATTCACCCCCAATAACTCTCTGTCTCCAACTTTCTAAAGTTTCCTTCAAACTCTCCTTAAGTGACCTTTCCGGTTTCCATCCAGTGGATACCATTAACTTGGTATTGTTCCCCACAAAAAAAGGAACTTCCGCTGGTCTAAACTTTGCTTCGTCCACATTTACATCGATAGTTACATTTGATAGGTGAATTAGTTCATTTAAAATTTCTTGCACAGCTACAGGTTTATTACTGCAAACATTATATATTCCGTTTTCCACATCTTTTTCGACAAGCAAGACATAAGCTTTTGCAACATCACGTACATCTGTAAAATCCCGCACAGCGCTTAAATCTCCAACACTTAGATAAGGCCGGAAATTATTTTTTTCAATCTTTGCGATTTGTGAAGCGAAGTCACTAACAACAAACCCTTCCCTTTGACCAGGTCCAAAATGATTAAACGCCCTGACATGAATAGCCTTCAAATGATTTTTTTTTGCTAGTTGTAATGTAAGCAATCCAGCCGAATACTTACTCAACGCATAAGGGTTTTGAGGTACACAAGGCATCTCTTCATTAAGTTCAATTCCGTTTTTAGCTGTAATGCCGTACTCCTCACTTGAACCAATGCTAATTATTTTTGTCCCTGGACTATATTTTATAATGGCACTTAACAAGTTACTCGTGCCAATTGTATTTACTAATAAAGTGTCTTTTGGATTTTCCCATGATTTAAGTACCATACTTTGAGCGGCAAGATGAATGAGTACATCTGGTCTTGTTGTCTTAATAACAGATTCAACCGCAAAATCATCTAGTATATTCAAATCATAAACGGGAAAAAGAGGCTTAGGTACTGAACTTTTTACAGTACCATAAACCTCATGATTTCTCATTAATAGTTCTTGTATTAAATATTCTCCTACAAAACCGCCAGAACCTGTGATTAAAATTTTCACAAGAAACCTCGTATTTTAATTATTTTTGTTACGTTCTAAATCAGCATCGACCATCATAGTTATGAGCTGCCTAAGATTCGTCTTCGGACTCCATCCTAGCACTTTCTTTGCCTTTCCGGGATTACCTAACAAAACATCGACTTCGGCCGGTCTATAGAACTTAGGGTCAATAACAACAAAATCTTCATAAGTTAATCCTACATGTTCGAAAGCAATTTTACACATATCTCTCACAGTTGTAGTCTCACCTGTCGCGATTACAAAGTCATCTGGCTTTTCTTGTTGAAGCATTAGCCACATTGCCTCAACATAATCCCCTGCAAAGCCCCAGTCTCGTTTAGCATCAATATTTCCTAATCGCAGTTCCTTTTGCCTTCCTAATTTGATTTTGGCCACTGCGTCCGTAACTTTTCTCGTCACAAATTCAATTCCCCTTAAAGGGGATTCATGGTTAAAAAGGATTCCACTGCAAGTAAACATGTTGAAACTTTCTCGATAATTCACTGTAATCCAATGACCATACAACTTTGCAACACCATAAGGACTTCTTGGATAAAAAGGAGTGCTTTCAGATTGCATTGATTCTTGAATCAAACCAAACATTTCACTTGTTGATGCTTGGTAGAACTTTATTTCAGGATTAACCAATCTAATTGCCTCAATTATATTTAATACTCCTACACCTGTCACTTGTGCAGTTACTATAGGTTGTTCCCAAGACGTACCGACAAAGCTCTGTGCAGCTAAGTTATATACTTCTGCGGGTTGAGAAATTTTAAGAGCTCTAATAAGGGAAGAGAGATCGGTCATATCTCCCTCAACAATCTCTACTTGATTGGCAATATCTAAATATTCCAATCGCCACTGCGTATTAGTGCTCCTACGAGCTACTATTCCGTACACCTTGTAATTCTTTTCCAATAACAACCTAGCCAAATATGCTCCATCTTGCCCAGTAATTCCTGTTATTAAAGCCGTCTTCATTTAAATACTCCTCCAGCTTATAATAGTCCTAAATGCTTTAAACGATTTTTTGCTTTCATTCCAACAGCAATTGGAGAGAACTCTTTTCGTATAGTTTCTTGACCCTTGATAGCAATATCCTGATAGAATTGCTTGTCTGACACCAATTTTCTCATATAATACGAAGCGTGCTCTATATCTGGATCTGCCCAATGTTGATATGCTTTGTATGGTCCATAGTCTTGTCCTAATTCGATTAGTTTATAATCGACTACACATGAATTCTTGTAATTCATGAAATCAACATTCGCTGACCAATTCGTACCTATTACTGGTTTTCCTAAGTACATCGCTTCTGCCAAACCTAATCCAAAACCTTCCGAGCGGTGAAGTGAAATAAAGCAATCTGAATTATTAATTAATGCATTAACATCAGCTCTACTAAATGTTTCATTGATAACATATATATTACGATATGACTCAATACTTTTTAGTAAGGCATGGAATAAATCTGGATTACTGTTACCATGGTTCACTTTTACAATCAAGCCCACTGAAGTATCCGTTGGTTCGAAAGCTAACTTAAATGCATTAATCACAGCATTAGGATTTTTCCTCTCCTGAAAACTGTACATATCATACATTGTTAGGAATAAAAAAGATTCGTTGGGAAGTTTAAAATGATCTCTGCTAATTATATTATTTACGTCTACTTGAATTCCATGTGGAATTTTAACAACAGGAATTGGAGATTTTGCCGAAATAGAATCCATAATAAATTGGGAGGGAACCCAAATTTCATCGAGATATTGAAAGCTCCCCTTCCATTCATCTGGAAAATCAGGTAATTCCCAGTGCCAGTAGCCAATATTATAGCGCGAAGCAAAGTAATTACTGCTTAAATAATCATAAGCAACTGGGATTTGATCAGCATTAATATGAAAGATGTTTACGTTATAACTCGGTCCTTCTATCTCTCTACTAATCCATGATGTGTCTGTACTTCTAGCGGGATTACCGTAATCATAATTGATAATACCAAAAGGCATGCTAGCTTCATGCAAAGCCCTTGCCGCCAAACGACATGATTCACCAACTCCCGTCTCAGACCGAGAGTACCCAATTAAATTAATTCCTTGTTGATTAGGCTGATATTCTTCACTAATAACAGGAGTAGGACTTATTTTCGAATTAACTGGAGAAACTGAAGCAGGATATGCAGCTCTTTGCATTTTTTCTTTGAATCTTTTTAGTTTTTCCTTTTGTGATGATGGTATATATTTAATTAGGTATGGCTTTAATGTAACTGCAGTAGCATAGAGTTTCTTATTTAGAAGCAGCTTCAATCCACCTACTGGTTGAGTAGAAGAAATTACTTCATTCGAATGTTCATCAGCTACTTGAGTGACATCTGTTGAATTGTTCACAATCAATGATTGCTTAACGGGAGTAATATATTCATTTGAAAATCCATACTCTCTTTCAGCGCTATCAATAAACCATTGACAAAACGAAACTCTATCTTTCCCCCAGATGTCTGGAAAAACATTTTTCAAATCATGCCTAGATTGCCACAGTTCTAACATGACATGAGTGATTAACGGCAATGATGTACTAGAGTCTTTATCTCTTGCTTGGGTATTTAAGAAATATTCAGCTTTTTCAAAGGGATTCTCTCCACACAAATGTTGTATTGTGGCATTATTACGATAAGAAATCCTTGCAAAATCGCTAATTTTAATTTTTTTCTCCTGTTGAAAATAATTATAATAGTAAGTCCATTGCCTTACTTGCTCATGTCCATTTTGTCGAACATTTTTGGCATACTCCTCCACCAACTGAGCTGCATCACCAATATTTTTTAATGTAAATCGATTTTGATGCTTAGATAAAATGCTTAAATCTAAAGGGTTAACACCACTAAAATGGAAAAAAATTAACGGTTTATCGTTTACAAAGAAACGCTTTTGGCGCTCAATCACACTTCGATGCTTCAAATTCCAGTAGGCAACGTTATATCCAACATGATGGAGAATGAGAATATCCTCAAAGAAACCAGGGACCAAATCCATCCATTTTTGGTCAACAAACAAACCATTAGGAATATCTACAGTGCAATCATACTCAAGCTTTCCCTTCCACCAGTCCAAAAATTTATTAGTTTGCTGATGCTTAGATACAGCTAAAAAACCTAAATTGTATGTCCCAGCTTGCAAGATTTGTAATTCACTGGGTTTCAAATCATCATCTAGGAAATCAGACAGATGAGGCGTTAGAACCATTAACTTCCCGCTATCTAGGGCTTCATCAACTTCAGACATTTTATCGTATAAATGAATATCAGGGTCGATGTAATAAACTTTATCAAAATTTTGTTGATTGAAAAGCCAATAAAACATCCAAGGCTTCACAGCTGTATTCAATTCAAGAATATTGTAACGAAAGACAAACTTCTTGAAATTTGGTAAATTTATATCCGCCATAAATTTAACTTGAAATTTTTCATTATCATAATTAAATACACCATCTGGTTCATCAACTAATAAAACAAATTGTTCCCATTCAGGATGATGATTTTTAACTGAATCCATTAAAGTCCTAGCAAATGCTAGATAATTTTTAGAAACTATAGTAAATACTGCAGTTTTGATTTCAATCACCTCTTAAATATTTTCGCTTTTATTATCTTTAAGACACTTTTATTCTCCAAGTAATGTATTTTCTCAAATTGTTCAGATATTATTTTTTCTTTAGAATTAATCATTTCATTTAATGAAAAAATCTCATTCTCCATATTACTTTTCTCAATTTCTAAAAAGTCTCTTTGTTTTTCAATATCTAACTTTTCATGTTCTACGCTACTAATCCGCTGGATAAAGCTTTCTTTTTCTTTTTCTAATGTTTTAGCATAATTTTCAGCTTCTTTGAAATTATCTTTACTTTGGGTAATGTGCTCATTTAAACTAGTATTTACTTTATTTAAATTAACAACTTCATCTTCATAACGTTTTTTTGCGTTTTCCAGCGAATGAGCATATTCAGTTGCGCTTTTAATTTGATTTTCAAAAGACTCTCTAGCTCTGAGCATTGCAGCATCTTTAACACGAACTGCTTCCATGAGTTCAACTTGAATTTGATGAACTTTGTTCGTTAGCTTATAATGCTCCTGATAGATGCTTTCAAGTAAATTTACATTATATCGGTACCCCATAATTAAAGGGGATCTCACAAAACTCTTCACTTCATGTTGACTATCTAGAATAATTCCTATTAATCGATCTACCCATGACGATTCATAATTCACCGTCAAAATGTTAAGTGTAACTTGTTCAAAAATTAAATCAATCTTTTCATCAGCTTCAAAATTGGATATAATCGGAAACAATGTATACAAACAATAGCATACTATATCTTGTAGAAAAAGCTTTTCATTGCCAAATGTGACGTTATCCAAGTCAATTAATTTAACTAGTCCGTCTTGATCGATCATAAAATTGTGAGCTGTCAAATCCCCATGTATTAAATTCGCTTGATGTAAATTTTGAATAATGTTTGCGCTTTTTTTAACAAAATCAATGAACTTCTCATAGTTCCAATCGTCAATAAAATCAAATAATTCATAATGCTTTGTTACCGGAAGGGAATACTTGTAAGCAATTTTTCCTTCATGAAATTCCATCTCATAAGAACAGTCGCAATGAGCTGTTATTTTAATCACACCGGAAAGTTCATTATTTTGCAGAAAATTAAAGACTTCACTTTGATTCTCAGGATTGATTTCGTAATTATACGTTAACTTTCTATTTTTCATTACCATAGTATTTTTCTTCTTAATCAGTGTCTGATTATTTGTGATTACTGGATACTCTAGGTGATTACCATCCCTCCCCAAACCAGAAAAATGGAAGGCCTTGAATGTTCTTCTACAATACAAGCATTCTTCACTACAACTTTCTCTTTGTGAAGTCACTTCATATTTATATTCTCCATTTTCAAACATCGGAAGTTTTAAAATCATAATCTCGCCACCTCTATTTTATAAAACACCAGACAGCTCTTAAACTGCCATCAGTAGCATAAGACCTTGTCACCAACTCTAATTTATCAAAGTTACCTAAATAGAGCAAATCAGTTAAGTATTTCTCATAGTTCGGAAAAACAAGTGAATTAGTTTCAAAAAAAAGATATTTCCCAGTAATAACTCCTAGTTTTACAACTAGACTTTTAAATTCATCCCACTCTAGCTTACCATGCTCTGTACCTTGCCCATATCCTGTAAAAAAATGATGAAGGATATTTAGTAAGAGAACCACATCGTACAAGGGCACATTAGGAAGTTTTTCGATAAAATCTTCTATTGATGAATTAATAGAAAGCACATTATTTATATGGATATTTTTAAACCTAGAATTCATTTGAGTTATGCTAGAAAGGCTATTTTCATCTTGGATAAGTATATACCTATCATCATCGACAGCAGTACAATGCATGTCCAGCATCGTATTTAAAACTAATGAAAACACGCCTCCGCTAGCCCCCAGATCGAGTGCAGCGTATCTATCTTTCGGCGTCCATTTACTTTTGAGGTAATTAGAAATACTAATTGCCCGATCGAAAGTAAATCTCTCTACTTCATTCAATTCGAGTCTTGTAAACAATTCCGTACTACTGATTCGACCAGTCTTTAACAAAATTAGCCAATCCGAATTCCAATCCAATGGTTGATATACCATATTTAACTCATTCCTTATTGAAGCGTAATTTTATTTTTAAGATTGGCTATACCCGTAGCCTTTCCAGATTCAACAATTTTCAAATAAAAACAATCAATTCTATGGTCATAGGGCTCGTAAACATCTCCGGTCTGGCCACCTAAGGCTAATGAGACGAAATACTCTCCAGCAATTAGATTAAAAGAGTCGAAATCTAAATTCAATTCGAAATTTTGGTTCTGTGTTAAAGTATCAAACAATATGTGTTCATCTCGTGTATTAAAAGCATAGACATCTATTCCGCTTGTTGTTTTAACTCTTACACCAAAAACTAAACTGGCAATCTCTTTTTTTGCCATACACATTAGTTTAATCTGTACTTGTTGGCCAGATAGTATTGTTGCCGATTCTGTATTTAAAAATACGTTAGACAACACTACATCTTGATTCCCGTAACGTTCTCTATCCGTCAGTTCAATCGAAATACCTTCGACTTTTTTCTTGTCGGAAGTAACGATGGATTTTTTCGTTGCGTCTTGCGTCTCAATCGACTCGGCGCTATAAACTTTTTTGTAAAATTTATTCACAGCTTCAACGGGAGACCCATCGTAAAGAAGTGTCCCTTTATCCAGTAATATAGCTCTATTAACAATTTGCTTTAGGTTTGCTAACTCATGTGTAACATAAATTAATGTGCATCCATTTTGATTTAATTCTTTGATCTTCTCAAAGCATTTTCTTTGAAAAAATACATCCCCCACTGCTAATGCTTCATCTACAATCAGAATTTCTGGATTCATATGAATAGCCACAGAAAAAGCTAATCTAACAAACATACCACTTGAATATGTTTTTATTGGTTGATTAATAAATTCACCTATATCTGCAAAGGATATTATTTGATCATATAGACGATCAGTCTCAACTTTTGATAATCCAAAAATAGAAGCGTTAAGATATATATTCTCATGACCGGTAAAGTCCGGATTGAAGCCACTTCCCAATTCGAGTAAAGCAGCAACCTTACCATTTACGACAATATCCCCTTCTGAAGGTGTAAGCGTCCCTGCTATAATTTGTAAGAGCGTACTCTTGCCAGAGCCGTTTCTTCCGATTATCCCCAACATTTCGCCCTTTTCGACCTGAAACGAAATATTATTGAGCGCTCGAAAGACCTTGTTATTTTGTGCTGTATTGTCTTTTACAAAAACTTGCTTTAATCGCTCCGTTGGTGAACTAAAAAATTTGTAAAACTTTGAAATATTCTTTATTGAAATCACAAGGTTAGAGGACATCTGAAAAACCACCTTTTGTTTTCATAAACCATTTGTATCCTATTATTAATAATATTGTCCCTATAACAATACCAGATATTGTCCATTCCCATTGCGGAAGCTGCCCCCAAACAATAATTCTTCGAACATCTTCAACAACAAAAGTTATTGGGTTTAAATTGTAAATGAATAATAAGTTTTTTGGGATTAATGATACTGGATAAAAAATGGGACTAAGTAACATTAAGGCTTGTACAAATACCCCCAAAAATTGCCCTATATCTTTAAAATAAACCCCCAATGAGCTTACTATCCATCCTACTCCTGCTGTAATCAAGACTAGTGGCAGTATAACAACTGGCAATAATACGATTGTCCAATGAACCCCACCCATGAAAATCCATACACCCGTCACTAAAATAGTAAAAGATATTGCTGCTTGAACCAAAGTAGCAAATAATATGTTTATAATAAGCAACTGTAAAGGAAATACTACTTTTTTCACTAAGTTTACATTGCTAGGTATTAGAGTTGGGGCTCGTAATATCACTTCAGAAAAGATATTAAACACGATTAGCCCACAAAAAACAAGGAGTGCAAACTCAACATGGCCACCATTATCAGTTTGGGACCATCGAGAATTAAAAATTTCACTAAAAACAAAAGTATAAACAACTAACATTAAAATAGGAGTAATAAAAGTCCAAGAAAAACCAAGTACGGAACCTTTATATTTTATCGAAAGCTCTCTTAAAGTGAATTGCTTTATTATAGTTTTGTATTTTATTAAATCTTTAATAATATACATAATTGTCTCCCTTAATAGTTATTCCCTTTGCAACATTCAAATAGAACGGATTATTAACGATGTAGTACATTTTAGCAATACGTAAACCGTAAGACATTGGAAGCTCGGAGTATATTTTATAAGTAGGCGACTTTATAATGAAATAGAATTCACCACATTAAAAAGGATAACCTTATTGTGAATATGCTTACGTATCAGCATCCATCTAAAAAAGAGTATGATCTTCCAAAATCAGAAAACAATAGACAACAGCTGCTTATGGCTTGAAGGCTAGGCGCCATTCATAAAGTAATTAACGGTAGATAGAAAAACAAAGGTTTTAAAATTGATAGCTTTGCTATTCAAGTAATACAATAGTTGCCCCATTAATAAATACGGAATATATGCAACTGAGATAGATATTAAAAAGAAATTATCGAAGAAAATAATTAGAGCACAAATAGAGATCAAAACAAAATTTGAAGCAATTGGTCTATTTTTAATTAAAGAAAGTGATAAAAAACACAAGATATAAAATAAAATCTCTATAAAAGTGTCCAAGCAACTCCACTAAAACATTCTGGGTTACTAGCACATAGTTAAAAAGAGTAAACGATAACAAATAAGCTTTTACTATAAAATTATCAATAAAAGTAGGAGAGTCAGTGAAATGTCCATAAATAATATTAGATCCGATAATCAATAAAATCGAAATTATTAACGGCGGATATATCGTGAATAATCTTTTAACTAAGAATGAGATTGGTTTTTCCTTTTGAGATACGAAAGTAACTATATAGCCACTCGTTAAAAAAATAGGACCACTACAAAAATCCAAAATCTTATATTACTTATAATGGTCGAGCGATATATTCTCTAATTAAAGTAAGGGGTACCCAAATTAACTTATTATAATCTAGCTATCTACCGACCCAATGAGCATATAAAACCAACAGAAATGCAGTACCTCTTATTAATACAATAAAGTTTAAATTTTTATTTATTTCCATGATTACTCCGCCTCGTAAATGTGTAGTCTTTTAAATTTATACAAAAACGAGTTTAACTTACTAGAGATTTGCCCAAATCGATTCATATTCGGATATAATAAAACTACAAACAAACTTTTCGTATTTGGCTACTCCCCAACAAATATGATAAAATTTTGTCGTACTACCACGCCAATCCCTACCATAGATAAGGAGAAAACCAATGAGCACCAAAAAGCCGCAATACGGCTACACCAGCGGGAACAAAAAACAATCCGCTGCCGCAACCTCAACAAGTGCAAACTCTATCCTCCTGTGGATCGTCCTTGGCCTGATCAGCTTGTTTCTATTCTGGGCTCCGTTTCAGAAAGCTTTGTTCAACGGAATCTACTCCAGCTTTGAAGGACCGATTTTCTCTGCACTAGTATGGACGTGTCTAACCTTCTTTTTGTTTTCCATATTTCTATTCTACCATTGGAGAATGAAAACTGCATCCGATGTCCTGGCGATTGCCGTGTGGCTGATTCCCTTGACCTATCTGCTGTCGACAATAGGCGCGGCGTCATCAACATTTGCCTTCAACATGTTTTACATTCAGATCATCTATGTCGCCTTCTTCTTACTGGCGTATTATATATCCAACGAGAAATTCGGACTTTCTCTGCTTCAGTACGTCTTTATCGCCTCGGCCTATTTTATTGTAGCGTTCGGATTACTGAACTGGCTCGGACAGCGCGAAGCCATCTTCCCCGTCGTCAAATGGTTCACTTCCGATATGGAGAGTTTTCCCTATTACCAGCATGCGGTTATGGAAGATTCCAATGGACCACGTCTAACATCAGTGTTCCAATACGCGAATTCGTACGCAGGCTATCTAATCGCTATTTTACTCTGTGCCGTGCATTTTGTCATTACTTCCAAACGCTGGTACACCGTAGCCCTGCATGCTTTGTTCGTTGTGCCTATCATCATTTCGTTCTTTGTGACACTGTCACGGGGGGCTTTGGTCATCCTGCCGATCGTCGTGTTGCTTGTCCTTCCTTTCCTGAAAGTCTACAAACAGGTAACATTTCTACTGCACTTGCTCCTGAGTTTTGTTGCATCCTTCATCATTCTAACACAAGTGTCGAATGCTGGCGTGCAATTGTTTAAAGGATATGATGCCAAACTTGCCCAGAGCGGCTGGACAAGTCTGATCGTGGCTTCTGTGATTTATACTGTGCTGGCTGTGGCAATTCAACTTTGGGTACAGCCTTGGCTGGAGAAGGTGCTCAGCAAGCTGCAGCAGCGCCGTTTCTCTCAAATTGGCCTTCCGATTATTGCAGTTATTGTAGGGACCATCGCTGTAGTGCTGCTATTCACGGATACAGGCGTGACCAAAGCTCTTCCCGATAATATTCGGACACGGATTGAAAATATCAACTTCCAGCAGCACAGCGTACTTGAGCGCGGGACTTTTTACAAGGACGCCATGAAGCTATTCAGCGACTATCCGGTGCTTGGAGCTGGCGGCGGCGCCTGGTCAGCCCTGTATGAGAAGTACCAGAATAACCCGTACACCAGCCGACAGGCGCATAGCTTCTATCTGCAGTACCTGGTAGAGACTGGCCTGATCGGAACATTGATTTTCGCATTGATCCTGATCGCGGTTCTGTATATCTACATTCGCAACTATGCCAGACAAGATGAAGTTTCACGCGAAAGCCGCTTCCTGTTCTTCATTGTTGCGATCGTCTTGCTGGTTCACAGCGCCTTGGATTTCAACTTGAGTTATGTATATTTGGGATTGCTCGTGTTCTTGTGTCTTGGAGCGATGACCTCTGGCGATTCCATAGTCTTCAAAGCTGGCTGGATTAAAAAACTCTCAGAAAAAAAATGGGTGGTTCCATCCATTTTTACCTTGATCGCACTTATCATGTTCTTTACATCCGTACAATTGGTAAACGCAAATCGTAACTTCAAAACAACTGCCAAGTTGCTGACAAGTGGGGTCACGGATTATAACCAAATTACTGCCCCTTTGAATCAAGCACTTGATACAAGACCAACCCATCCTGAGTTTGTTAATCAGAAGGCTTCGATTTTATTCCAGGTGTACAACCAGACCAAGGATGAGAAATTCTATAACGAGGCTGTAGAGCTCATTGATAAATCGAGAGAGAAGAATCCGTACGAATTCAATTTAATTTTCCAGCGTCTTCAAAGTTATCTGCTCAAAGAAAACAACCAGGCTGCCTTGGATATGGCTACGGCTGAGCTCGACAATTTCCCTTGGAAAGTAGAGCTGTACCAAACCGCGATTGATCTGAATACACGTCTCGGCCTCCAGGCCTTAGACAAGAAGGATCAGGCAACCCAAGATAAGTATTGGGGACAAGCACTGCAGGTATATTCGCGCTTCGATGCTCAGCATCAGACATTAGCAAGCCTTCCTAAAGAGCAAGCGCAGGGTAACGACTTCTCCGTTACGCCACAGATAAGCTTCTCCTTAGGAGAAATCCACTTCTTGCAAGGAAAGTACGACCAGGCAGAGGCCATGCTGAGGTTCGGCTTAAATGAGAATCTCGGGGATGCCTTCACGCGTCAGTTGACGAGATGGTACTTGGCCTCCCTGCAGAAGCAAGGCAAGAACGATCAAGCTCTCTTCGATAAACTGATCGCTGCGGATGCCAATGAGAAGAACGAGATTCAGCGCTTAGTGAACTTGAAGCCATAACTTTAACCTACACGTAAGCCCCTGGCTCCCCTCCACTTGGAGAGGCACAGGGGCTTCTTTTCCCTTTCATAAGCAGACTTACAGCCTCAGAAGGTCTGTTTCTTACTCATTTATGCGAAGCCGCAGCCTGAGGCTGGCCTCTGTTTGAGTAGCAGCAATAAGTCGCACCCGCACCACACTAGAGAGTTACCCTTACCTCTCCTCACGCCTCGCCACTCGTCCTACCAACGCATACAGCTGCTGCCAAGCTGGAGTCATCTCTCTCAGATGAGGCGATGCTTCCAGATCCAGTTCAGCCGTCCAGTCGATGGTCTGCTTTTTCTTTCCTGAACCGCGTTTTTTCTTCGGCTCTCGCGCCGCATCTAAGCCTTCTTCGTCCAGCCTTGGAACTAAGCTTCCGATCGTTCTCTCCGGTGCTTGTTCCATAGCGGCCCGGGGCCCTGCTGCATTAGACTTGTTAGACGCTGTTTCCGCCAGTACGTTGCTTTTGGGCGGTCTCCCGCGGCGCTTGGCCGTATTCAAGTCCGGCACAGCCGCAAGTTCCTTTGCAGCAGCAGACACGGTTCTAGATGTTGGTTCCATAGCCAGCTGCTCGGACCCGGACAGCTCGCCCTTGACTGACGGTTTGCCAGAGCCGCCCCGAATAACCGTCAGATTCGATCCTTCACTGCGATTATGTCGACGCTCTTTCGCCTTGATTTTGTCCCGCTTGCGCTTCGACATCCGATGACCACCTACTCTCTGCTATATGAGGTATCTAAGCCTTACCAACCCAATCTCGGCGTAAAGCAAACATCTCCCGAAGCTCATCCGTCGACATTTCGGTCACCCAGTTCTCGCCGGTTCCGACGATCTGCTCGCTAAGCCCGAACTTTCGCTCGATCATCTCGTCTATACGCTCCTCCAGCGTGCCCAGCGCGACGAATTTATGCACCTGCACATTACGGGTCTGTCCGATCCGGAAGGCACGGTCCGTCGCCTGATTCTCCACAGCCGGGTTCCACCAGCGGTCGAAGTGGAAAACATGGTTGGCAGCCGTAAGGTTCAGACCTGTTCCGCCCGCTTTCAGCGAAAGAATAAATATGCCTGCGGGTTCGTTAGAGGAACCCCCCGCCGGGGTTGCGGATGAAGCTATTACCTGATCTTCAGCCGCACGGGATGCCCTCTTGGTCAGTCGGCCTCCCGCTCCTCCCGGTGTCGACTCTCCCTGAAAGCAGGCAATCATCTCATCTCGCTGCTTCTTCGGTACACCCCCGTGAAGGAACAGCACACGATCGCCTCGCTCTCGTTCCAGTGTAGCCTTGAGCAGATGGCCCATCTCGACAAATTGGGTGAAGATCAGGCAGTTGTCGCCTTCGTCACGGAGCTCTTCGACCAGCTCCAGCAGCCGCTCCAGCTTGCTGGACCGATCCTGCCAGGAAGCATCGACAGACTCCTTCAAGAACAGCGCGGGATGATCGCAGATCTGCTTGAGCTTGGTCAAGGTAGCCAAGATCAGCCCCTTCTTCTCCATGGCTGTCAAGCTATCCAGACGATCCAGCATATCCTGTACCGTGTTCTCATACAGCGTAGCCTGCTCCAGAGTCAATGGTACGTAGGCCTTGCTCTCATATTTGTCGGGCAAATCCAGCTGGATGGCCGGATCTTTCTTCAGCCTTCTGAGCAGGAAGGGCTTGATCAGCTTTTGCACTTGTCCGACCAGATGATCGGCGCCACCTTTCTCGATCGGATTTACGTATTTGTGGTTGAAGCTGCCCAGTGTGCCTAAATACCCGGGATTCAAGAAGTCGAAGATCGACCACAGCTCCGTCAGCCGATTTTCAATCGGTGTACCCGTAAGAGCGATGCGATGGCGTGCGGACAGACGACGCACGGCGGCAGACTGTTTGGTCTGCACATTTTTAATATTTTGAGCTTCATCCAATCCGATGACATCCCAAATTAGGGAAGACAGCTCCTCCTCATCCAACTGAGCCAGGGTATAGGAGGTCAATACGAGATCATAGCCCTGGACGGCGGATGCAAATTCCTCCGCCTTCGCACGCTGCGGACCGTAATGCAGATACACGCGAAGTGACGGGGCAAACCGGGTCAGCTCCTTCTGCCAGTTGCCCAGCACAGAAGTGGGACAAATGAGCAGACCGGGAGTGCGATTGCCCCTGGCTTCAAGCGGCGAAGCAGCTTCTACAGTCTTGGAGGCTGACACGGGTAACGAGAGTTCCCCTGAAACCCCTTGATTTTCGGCCGGTCCTCTGACCGCCGTATCCTGAGCCCCCACTCCACCTGACGCCTCAGGCTTGACCTTGCGGGGCCGGCCCGGACGCTTGCGGACAAGCCCGGACGGATCTTGGGCAGCCGGCTGCCCCTCTTGCCTCGCATGCAGCAGATAGCCGATGAATTGAATCGTTTTGCCAAGCCCCATGTCATCCGCCAGACAAGCTCCCAGGCCAAATTGACGCAGGAATAGCAGCCAGGACAGCCCGTCCTGCTGGTACTTGCGAAGGCTCGCATGCAGCCCTTCAGGCGCCTGAACAACCGGGATCCGGTCCGTATGTCGCAATTGTCCGATCAATGCAGCCATATGATGGTTCAGCTCTACCTCGATGAGCAGTTGCTGCTCCTCTTCCTTGGATGACGAACCCTCGGGAACATCCTCATCCGCAGATTCAGCTCCCAGCAGATGCAGCTCCATAATCTCGCGGAACGACAGCCCGCCTGTACCGACACGCTTCATCGCCTTCCTGACCGCCGCGACAAAGGCAGGATCGAGCTGAACCCACCGGCCGCGTATGCGCATCAGCCGCTTATTTGCCGCAGCCATACGAGCAAATTCAATATCTGAAAACTCCGCATCGCCGACCGCGATCTTCCAGTCAAACTTCACCAGCTGGTCCACGCCCAGCAGAGAACCTGTCCCTGAGCCGGAGGATGCCTTTAACTGGGCCTTCAGACGCGGCTGCGTCCTCCGCAGCTCCTCCCACCAGGAAGGTAGATAGACCTGAAATCCCGCTTGGAGCAGCTTCTCGCTGTCCTCGTCCAGAAATTTCCAGGCTTCCTCATCGTTCAGTCTTCCTTTCAAGGAACCTGATACGAATGAACCCTCCTGAACCTGAAGCTCCGGTACAAGTAAGGCAATTCGCTGCAAATCCGATACCAGCTTGCGCTCCAGCGCGGCCAGCCACGGCTTCGGAGTCTCCTTACGGCTGCATACCGCGGTATAAATCGCATGCGGGGATGCCCCTGTCAGCTCCTGCTCCACCACGAGCGCAGCATTCTGCTTGTCCTGCAACACTAGGCTCAGCCTCCAGGCTTCTCCTTGCTGCGCTGGCCCCGCATCTGCTTTCTCATCGTCGCTCCAGTTCTCCTCATCCTGCGGCTCCGTCAATCGCAAGGCCACTCGATAGGGAATGTCATCTCTTTTCCAGCCGACAGAAACAAGCCAGCCCTCTTCATCGACAGCAGCGGCGGTACTTACAGGCAATACCGTTGCTGACATCGCCTCAGAAGCTAAGATCGGATCAGTATCCGCATGGTGGAGGTTCACAGCAGAACTCAAAGCCCCTACATCGGCTTTCTCGCTTCTTGCAGTACCTGCAGCCGTCAAGCCTGCCCTCCTGCTCCCACGCTCAGTCTCCTGATCCCGTGAATCTCGGATAGCCTCCGCATCCTCACGATACCGCCCCAGCAAAGGCTCCTGAACCAGTAATTCATCCCAGGCCGCGGTAATAGTAGGCTCCTGCGCCAACAGCTCCTCGACCGCCAACGAGAACCATCTGGCCAGATCTCCCCCTATAGCGGCCAATTCTTGCTCGATTCGCGCGAATTCGGCCTGACGTTCCGCTGGAACCATCAGCTTCCACCCGAGTTCCCCTTGCTGCCAAGCAACAGGGTCAGGACGGTAACAGCCTTTGTCCAGGGCTTGCCGCAGCAGCCTAGCCGCAGCACTCGCCAGCTGCAGTGTCCGGCTCCACACAACCGGCAGATGCAGGGAGACTCCCGGCTCCGCCAAGTAATCTACCGCATCATAGGCCGACAGCCTCAGCGCTTCGCTGCGCCCTGGAATCCCTTGTTCCAATAGCAAGCCATACATGGAACGCTCATGCCAGGGAAATAACCGGAAGCGCAGGCCTTCTGCCGGCACCGGCAGCCTCCCGCCCTGTTCATCCCCATCGGACCAGATTGCCCAGCCACCGTCGGGTAGAGGCTGGCCTTCTATAAGATAAGACTTGACGTTCAGCATCTATGCCTCCCCCTTCCTCAGCTGGCCCATTTCTTCCTGGAGGGCTCGCAGCCTTGAATATTTGCTGCTGGTATGTTTCAAGTAAAGCTCCCAGCGTTCCTGCTGCTTCAGCTTGCCATACGTCGTTCTCAGCTTCTTCATCAGCCTGACGGCCCTTTTGTAAGCATCGCGGTTTTTCTCGGCGATCAGCCGCTCGATGCTGTGATGAAACCAAGGGAGCAGCAGATGCTTTTGCTTCAGTTCGATGGGCTTGTAGTCGCTCACCCGGACGTCCAGCGGGGTGTACCCGAATGTCAGATGAAGATCGACCCATTCCCGGAATCGCTCCTGCTTCATCAGCCGGTCCAAGTAATACGGGAAGCTTGGGGGAAGAAGCTGGATCATGACGCTTTCCCAAGACTTCTCGGCAGGGTGATGGTCCAGCAACTCTTCCCACAGCTCATAATAGCCCGGGTCGGGCTGACCCCATTTCTTCTGAATGAGAGGAGCCAGCCGCTCCAGCCAAAGCTGAAGCCTATCCCATTGCTTCTTATGCTCAAAGCTGTGCAGGAAGGGAGCTAGCCGGATATGACCGCGCAGCTTCAGCTGCCCGGCTTTATGAAGGGCCGCTTCATCCTCCCCCGCCTCCACATCGAACAAGATCCGGGCGGCCATCAGATGGTCGAACAAGGTCTGACTGAGCCCTTCCTGCCGAGAGGCACGACTGAGCCTGGCCTTCTCGCGATCGGCGCTGAGCTCATCAAGCAGCAGCCCCTTCCATAAGGACATATACACAGACAGCCAGGGAATGAAGCTGCTCGACGAGGGGAAGGCGTGCTGAGCCAAATAATCGGCTGTGGCTTGGAGCCTCTCGCTGTAGTTCCTTCTCACTTCCTCCCTATGAACTCCGCTCAGAAGATAAAGCAGTCGGTCATAGCCCTGACCCACAATCTGGGCGTATACCTGTTGCATGCCATAGTAATCGTATCCATATGCATACTGGTAGCCTGCTTCGGACAAGTCATCCAGCAGCTTGAAGAGAAAGAGAAGAATGTGGATCTCATACAAACTCTTGAGCGCAGGAGGCCAGGCAGCCCCTGTGGGAGATAACCCTCCGTATACCGTATCGTATAAAGTTTCAAGTGAACGCGAGCTGGTGATCCTCTCCAGCGGGAAACGATGTTGGAAAAAACGGTGCCAATCCTCTACGCTTGACGCGGAGCCGGGCACCTGGATCTTGGGAGCTGCAGCCAGGCCCGCCTTGCTTGCTTTTCCGTTGCTCACGACGGTCTCCGCCTCAGATAGCCTAGACATGCCACTTGAGCTCCCCCAGGCATTTCCGCCCGGCTTTAAAATGTCCCGGATATCGAAGCCGCGTTCCATGTCCAGGTAAGCCAGGGCAACAGCTGCCAGATGCTCGCAAGCCTTACCTTTCGAGCATGTGCAATGACTTGCCGGTAGCTGCTCCAAATTAAGAGTGACGACGCCGAGAATACTCCCTCCTTCTCTCCTCACTGCACCTTCCACAATCTCCGTATCGTCTATCCCATATTCAACGACATGGTCCGGTTGCAGTAACCGCCAGCCCTGCTGCAGAGTCGGCAGTGTAAAATAACTGTACAGCCTCCTTGTCCATTCCTTGATATTGCGGTTGTGCATGGCTGATCCACTCTCCATTCGTCTCGCCGTACCTCTAATGTCTTTGCTGCTATCATAATACCATAAGCTTGAAAGCTTCGAGAATGACCCCAAGGCTCCCGAGCGTCAAAAGCCAAAAAACGGCATTCCATAGGAATGCCGTTCTCCAGTATATGATGGTGCGCTGCGCAGGGGCTGGATTAGAATCCGCCCATGCCGCCCATACCACCCATGCCGCCCATATCAGGCAGAGCAGGTTTGTCTTTTTCAGGCTTATCGGCAATAACCGCTTCAGTCGTCAGGAACATGGAAGCAACGGATGCTGCGTTTTGCAGCGCGGAACGCGTTACTTTCGCAGGGTCAACGATACCTGCTTCGATCATGTTTACCCACTCGCCGGAAGCCGCGTTGTAGCCAGTGCCTGTCGTTTCTTTCTTCAGGCGCTCGACGATAACGGAGCCTTCTTGACCAGCGTTAGCCGCGATCGTACGTACAGGCTCTTCCAGAGCGCGCAGGACGATGTTAACGCCCGTTTGCTCGTCGCCTACTGCATTCACAGCAGCAACAGCCGCATATACATTCACAAGCGCCGTACCGCCGCCTGCTACGATACCTTCTTCTACAGCTGCACGAGTAGCGTTCAGAGCATCTTCGATGCGAAGCTTGCGCTCTTTCAGCTCAGTTTCGGTAGCAGCGCCGACTTTCACGACAGCTACGCCGCCGGACAGCTTAGCCAGACGCTCTTGCAGTTTTTCTTTATCGAACTCGGAAGTTGTTTCTTCCAGTTGAGCGCGGATTTGCGATACGCGAGTGCCGATGTCTTTCTTGTCGCCAGCGCCATCCACGATGATCGTGTTTTCTTTGGTTACGCGGATTTGACGAGCGGAACCGAGCTGCTCAGGACGCGTGGATTTCAGCTCAAGGCCGAGTTCCTCGGTGATGACTTGGCCGCCTGTGAGTGCAGCGATGTCGCCCAGCATAGCTTTGCGGCGGTCGCCGAAGCCAGGAGCCTTAACTGCAACGCAAGTGAATGTGCCGCGCAGACGGTTGACAACCAGAGTTGCCAGCGCTTCGCCTTCAACATCCTCAGCGATGATCAGCAGTTGCTTGCCGGATTGAACGACTTTCTCAAGAACCGGAAGGATCTCTTGAATGTTCGTGATTTTCTTGTCAGTGATGAGGATATGCGGGTTGTCCAGTACAGCTTCCATCTTGTCCGTATCCGTGATCATGTACGGGGAAATGTAGCCGCGGTCGAATTGCATACCTTCAACCACTTCAAGCTCCGTAGCGAAGCCTTTGGATTCTTCAACGGTGATAACGCCGTCTTTGCCGACTTTCTCCATAGCTTCGGCGATCAGTTCGCCTACTTCGTCGTCAGCAGCCGAGATTGCAGCTACTTGTGCGATGGATTGCTTGCCTTCGATCGGCTTGGCGATGCTAGCAAGTTCTTGAACAGCCGCTTTTACAGCTTTCTCGATACCTTTGCGGATAACCATAGGGTTAGCGCCTGCGGTTACGTTTTTCAGACCTTCGCGGATCATCGCTTGAGCCAGAACTGTAGCGGTAGTCGTACCGTCACCGGCAACATCATTGGTTTTGGTCGCTACTTCTTTAACGAGTTGAGCGCCCATGTTCTCGAATGCATCTTCGAGCTCGATTTCTTTGGCAATCGTCACGCCGTCATTGGTGATCAGTGGGCTGCCGAATTTTTTCTCGAGGACCACGTTGCGGCCTTTAGGACCGAGTGTAACCTTAACAGCGTTCGCCAAAGCGTCTACGCCGCGAAGCATCGAACGGCGAGCTTCTTCGCTGAATTTAATATCTTTAGCCATGAATGAACCCTCCCGATTTGGAAAATGTTTATGTTGAACACGCTCGGATATTTCTTCGTTGTGATGCCAAACTTAAGTATATGGCGGCGATGAACCTTAAGCCAGAACGGCAAGTACGTCGCTTTCGCGCATGATCAGCAAGTCGCGGCCTTCGAATTTCACTTCGGTACCCGCGTATTTGGAGAAAATCACGCGGTCGCCTTCCTTCAGTTCGAGCGCTACGCGTTCGCCATCCTTGAGTGTACCGCTGCCGACTGCTACGACTTTACCTTCTTGCGGCTTTTCCTTCGCCGTGTCAGGCAGTACGATTCCGGATGCGGTCGTTTCCTCCTTAGCGATGGCTTCGATAACTACGCGATCACCCAACGGTTTGATCATGAGAAAATGCCTCCTTTAAATTGTGGTACTGGGGTAAGTTTAGCACTCAGATGTCTCAAGTGCTAACAACACTATTTATGATAACTATTTCGCACTCATTTTGCAAGTGCTTTTACAACTTTTTAACGCCCTCCCCATTGTCTCCGGCAGCACTCACGAATATACCTATGCCCCCTCAACAAAAAAGCCTGTCATTCGACAGGCTTCGTTTGCGCTTCCTGCTCCCAGGCTTGATCCTGCAGCTGCTGCTTGCGGTAAATGTTAGCCGATAAATACACGCTGAACTCGTACAGAATGATCATCGGTACGGCAACCACAATAGCAGATATCGCGTCCGGCGGGGTGATCATAGTTGAGATGACAACCAGAATCAGATAGGCGAACCGGCGGATCTTGCGGAGCAGCTTCGGATTCAACAGCCGGATTTTCGTCAGAAACATCACGACGATCGGCAGCTCGAACACCAGGGCGATAGGGAGAATAATATTAAACATAAATCCGAAATACTGGGCAATGCCGTAAGTCTCGCTCAATTGCAGGCTTTTGGCGATAGAGGTTGTAAACAGAAAAGCCATCTGGAATACGATGAAATACCCGAAGGCTAGACCGAGTAGAAACATAAAAAAAGCGAACGGTACATACATCAGCGAGGCCTTCTGCTCCACCTCACGCAGCCCAGGCTTCAGAAAAGACCAGAGCTGATACAGCGTGAACGGCAGCGTAATCAGCAAGCCGGTTACGAGTGCAAAATTCATATACATCTTGAGCGGATCCCAAGGGGAGAAGGCATTCCAGTTGATGCCGTTCGCCGGGGGAACCGTCTTCAGCAGCGTAATCAGCGGATTGGTCGTGAACAAGCCGATTGCCATCCCAACGATCAAGACGACGACAATCCAGATAATCCGTTTCCGCAGCTCAGTCAAATGCTCGACCAAAGTCATGCCCTCGTCCTGCAATATGCTTCACCTGCCCTTTCAATGTAACGACCTAGTCCGGCAGCCTCCGGGGGTTGCTGCGGGACTCTTTACCCGTTTCTCCGCCTTCGTGAGTCTGAGGGGGATCTTGGATAGGCGCCAGCCGGCCCACGGGGTCCGGGGCGGGAGAAGCCGAAGCTGCCGCCCCCACGCTCGTGTTCGTCTGACCCGCCGTCACAGACGCCTGCCCGTCTCCGCTGTCTGGCGATAAGCTCCTATCATCTCCTGCGGAAGCCTCCTGCGGCGAAACAGCCGCAGACGACTGCTGTGCAGGCGCAGCGGTTTCCACCGTCTGAGCAGGTGCAGGAGGAGGCGTTACATCCCTGCGTCCGGTATCAGTCGGTAGATCATTCAGCAGCTCGCGGGCGCCCTGCTTGAATTCCCGGATCATGTTGCCTACCGTACGACCGATCTCCGGCAGCTTGGCCGGTCCGAACAGGATAAGGGCCACTACGGCGATCAAGATGAATTCAGATGTTCCAATATTGCCAAACATGGCCTCTCGACCCTTCTCTTTAAGTTAGGCTAGCAGTTCTGCAAACCTCCATAGCCCAGCTCCGTAATGTCCTGCCGGATGATCGTTTCACCGGCACAGATGCGTGGAAGCAGCACATCGAAGGAGGTGTGCGGATCATGCATGACACACCCCGGCAAGCCCATGACGGGAACTCCCTCCAGATAGCCGACGAGCAGCATCGAGCCGGGGAGCATCGGCGTCCCGTAGCTGACAATATCCGTCCCCGCCTGCTTGATCGCTCCGGGCGTCCGGTCGTCAGGATCGACCGACATCCCGCCTGTAAGCAGGATCAGGTCGGCGCGGTCCTCTTCCAGAAACCGCCGGATCTCGGCCGCGATGACCGAGCTGTCGTCGGGCGCGAGCCGCTGAGCGATCACTTCAGATCCCAGTGCCTCGACCTTGGCCTTCACCACAGGCCCGAACTTGTCCGTAATGCGTCCCTTGAATACCTCGCTGCCAGTTGTGATGAGTCCGACCCTTAAGGCACGGAACGGCTTCACTTGGGCGACCGGGAAGGCGGCTGAAGCCGCGAGCGCTTCAGCCGCTGCGATACGGCTTTCTTCAATGACAAGCGGGATAACCCGCGTGCCCATCAATGCCCCGCCGGGACGAACAACGGTATTCGAACGGATCGTTGACATGATGATCTGATCAAGTGCGTTGACCCGGTCGATCCGTTCTTTATCGATTTTGGCCAAGCCGTGGATGGTTGATTTCAGCGTGATTTTTCCTTCATGGGGGTTGGTAAGCTCCACATGTGAGCCTTGCGCGGCTTGAGCGAGTCGGAGTGCGGCATCGTCCTCATGAAGGAAGCCTGCCTGGAGCCGGAGCGTATAAATATGCTCCTTGCCGATGCTGAGCAGCGCAGGGATGTCCTCCTCCTGGATGACGTGGCCTTTCTTGAACAGCCTGCCCTTGAACTGCCCGGGTAGAATCTGTGTCAGATCATGTGCCAGCACAAGACCGACAGCCTGCTCGACAGCTACTTCCTCCAGCATGTCCTCAGGCTTCATCCCCGTGATTCCCTTCACGTCCGGACAAAATAGCGAGCGCATGCGGCAGTTGGTCCATAATGGCGGACAAATTGTCGGATACGCCCTTGGGGCTGCCCGGCAGATTGACGATCAGCGATTGTCCCCGAATTCCGCATATGGCGCGGGACAGCATCGCCCGGCGCGTTTTCTGCATGGAATACAGCCTCATGGCTTCGGCCAGCCCCGGTACCTGCCGTTCGATAACCTCCAGCGTAGCCTCAGGGGTAACGTCGCGGACAGCCAGTCCCGTACCGCCGGTTGTAATGATGAGATCGGCTTTGAAGTAGTCGGTCATTTCGATCAAGGCAGCCATGATCTCGTCCTTCTCATCAGGTACGATCCGATACTCGATAATTTCGCCATGCATTTCTTCTTCAATCAATTCCCGAATAACCTGTGCACTAGTGTCTTCCCGTTCTCCGCGGGAACCGCGGTCGCTTGCGGTCAAAATCGCCACTTTCCAGCGCATATGCCTACTCCTCCCCGATTGAATTGCAGTTCCTAGCTCTCCGCCTGATGGGTATAATCGCCGCTCTTGCCGCCGGACTTGGCCAGCAGCAGCGTCGGGCCGATCTGCATCGACTTCTCAAGCGCCTTGCACATATCATAGACGGTCAGCGCGGCTGCGGATACGGCCGTCAGGGCCTCCATCTCGACGCCGGTCTGTCCTTTGGTTTTCACGGTTGCTTCTATGTACAGCTCATCCCTGCCGTTATCGCTGAATCCTACATCGATACCGGTCAAGGGAAGAGGATGGCACATCGGAATCCAATCCGACGTTTTCTTCGCAGCCATGACGGCCGCCACCTGCGCGACGGCCAGTACATCGCCTTTGCCGACCCGGCCCTGCCGGATCTGCTCGAGGGTAGACGGCTGCATGGTCACCGTCGTCCGGGCGGTCGCCGAGCGGGAGGTTTCCGGCTTCTCGCTAACATCAACCATGCGGGCCCGGCCCTGCGAGTTGAAATGAGTCAGCGTGGCCTGATCGGCCTGCGGCTTTAACCCTCCGGGATCACGCGCTTCGTCCGTCACTTGATCTCGGCGCCCCCTTCCAGAATACATCGGGATTCCGTCACCAGCTCATTGATCCGGAAGTCGAACAGCCCCATCGGCACCTCGTCAATAATCTGCTCCTCGAAGGACGCCGCTACAATATACGGCTTAGGCAAGCCTGTCCGCACATACTGCTGCATGAAACGATCATAGAACCCTCCGCCGTAGCCGAGGCGGCCCATGTTCAGATCGAAGGCCAGTCCTGGCACTAGAGCGACGTCGATCTGCCGGATATCGAACAATTGCGGGGCTTTGGCCACCGGCTCGCGGATGCCCCAGGTCCCCCGCTCCAGGTCGGCATACGATTTGATCTCGTACAGCTTGAGCTGCTTATGGGCAGGCACGACCTTGGGCACCACAACACGCCAAGGGCGCTTCCAGCAGGCTTCGAGCACTGAGGTTACGTCAACCTCGGATTTGACAGGCATATAAGCAAACAAGGTAGGCTTGCGCCGGACTGCGGGGTCGGGACGCATGAGCTCCTCCAGCCTTGCGATGAGTTTGCGGCTGATTTCTTCGGATTTGCGCCGGCGTTCCTCTTCGCCAATATCGGAGCGTACCGCCTCGGCTTGCCGCCTCAGTTCAATTTTTTTCTCTTTAATATTCATGGGAACGGCCTCTTTTCACGAAGCGATAAAAACAATGCAGCCAGGGAACAAGTTCCGTTTTGCAAATCAAAACTCCATTTTCATCAGTTTACAATAAATACTCAATAAAAAAAAGCATTCACCCCAAACCACAGTACTCTAGCTGCCCTGATGTGGCCGGATGGACTGAAAGGACCTGCTCGGCGTTACGGACTCCTTGGAAATGAAGATTTGAATTGAAGGCTGGCCTGAGGGATAAGCATGTCCCTCCAAGTTCTCCGCTAGACCAATATTATATGTAGCGACACAAAGCGTAGCTGACCAAGCCCAGCAAAGCCAGAACGGGAAGGTCTAGAAGCAGCAAGAACCGTGCAGCCTGCTTTCCTTGCAGATATTTTTATAGAAGAAAGATGCGGTATAGCTTGGTTGCCGGCTACCGCTTATGCTACACTTATACCAACTATGTGCAGCTCTTGCTGTACATCTAACCTCGATGCATCAGGGAGGCTTTATTTATTATGCTTTTGCAAGTTAGCGGCATCGCCAAGAGCTACGGCGTCACAAGCGTGCTCTCTCATATAACGCTTCAAATTGAAGCACGCGAGCGGATCGGCCTGGTCGGGGTCAATGGAGCAGGCAAGTCGACGCTGCTGCAGATTATCGCCGGGGAGCTATCCTACGATCAGGGAAACATTTTCAAAGCCAAAGAAACGAAAATCGGATACTTAAAGCAAAACTCCGGCCTGCATTCCGACCGTTCGATATGGAATGAGCTGATCAGCGTGTTCGCCGGGGTACTGGAGACCGAATCGGAGCTGCGCCGCCTGGAGGCCCGGATGTCGGACCCTGAGGTGCTGGCCGACGAGAAGAAAACCGAGGATACGATGCGGCGGTATGCGGAGCTATCGGATACATTCCGCGCATCCGGAGGCTACGAGGTAGAGGCCAAGGTCCGCGGCGTATTGAACGGCATGGGCTTCGGACAGATGGACCCGGCAACCCCTGTGCAGGCACTCAGCGGCGGTCAGAAAACCCGGCTGGCGCTGGCCAAGATGCTGCTTGAGGCCCCTGACCTGCTGCTGCTGGACGAGCCGACCAACCATCTGGACATTCCGACGCTGACCTGGCTGGAGCAGTATCTGCGCTCTTATCCGGGCGCGATTCTGGTCGTCTCGCATGACCGGTACTTCCTCGACGCTCTGGTTGACGCGATCTACGAGATCGAACGCACCTCCTCCAAGCGGTATACCGGTAACTACTCCCGCTATATCGAGCTGAAAGAAGCGAATTATGAGATTGAGCTGAAGCAGTTCGAAAAGCAGCAGGAGGAAATCGCCAAGATGGAGGATTTCGTCCAACGCAACATCACCCGCGCCTCGACGACCAAGCGGGCGCAGAGCCGCCGCAAGGCGCTGGAGAAGATGGACCGGCTCGACAAGCCGCTCGGCGATCTGAAGCGCGCCAGCTTTTCCTTCGAGGTCGAGGTTCCGAGCGGACGCGAGGTGCTGGACGTGCGGGGGATCTCCGTCTCCTATGACGGACGCAAGCCATTGACCCAAGGCATCTCCTTCCAGCTGCGCCGGGGCGATACCGCCGCTCTGATCGGACCTAACGGCATCGGCAAGACGACCTTGCTGCGGACGCTGATCGGCCAGCATACACAGGACCGGGGAACCTACCAATGGGGCGCCAATGTGAAGATCGCTTACTACGATCAGGAGCAGACGGGGCTGAACCCCAATCAGACGGTGCTGGAGGAGGTCTGGAATGCCTTCCCTCATCTGGAGGAGGGGCGGGTTCGGACCGTGCTGGGCAGCTTCCTGTTCAGCGGGGAGGACGTGTTCAAGAAGATCGGCTCGCTTAGCGGCGGCGAGAAGGCCAGGGTTTCGCTGGCCAAGCTGATGCTGCTCAAAGCGAACGTCTTGATTTTGGACGAGCCGACCAACCATCTGGACTTATTCTCCAAGGAAGTGCTTGAATCGGCCCTGATCGATTACGAGGGCACGCTGCTGTTTATTTCCCATGACCGGTATTTCCTCAATAAAATGGCCGAGAACATGCTCGAGCTATCCACTGACGGAGTGACGGCCTATCTGGGCAATTATGACGATTACGTCGAAAAGAAGCTGGAGCTCGCCGAGATCGAGCAGCAGCGCCTGGCCCAAGAAGCAGCCAAGCGCTCGGCTTCGGGCAGCGCTCCTGGAAAAGGGACGGAGAAATCCGGGAGTGCGGCAGGAAGCGCCGGGGGCGAGAGCGCAGCCTCCAATCCTTATGAATCGAGCAAGCTGGCCAAGCGCGAGGAGAGAAGCCGTCAGCGCAAGCTGGAGCAGCTCGAAGCGCAGATCGCGGAGCTGGAGTCAGGCATCTCCGGGCTCGAGGAAGAGCTCGCTCTGCCCGAGGTGTTCAATGATTACGTGCTCGTTCAGCAGAAGAACGAGCAGATCGAAGCCAAGCGAAGCGAGCTGGCTTCCTGTTACGAGCAGTGGGAGCAACTGGCCGAGTAGCAGGCGGCAGGATGGGCCTGAACATCTTCTAAACGTCCAAGACAAGACAAAGACGCCTGGTATAGGCGTCTTTGCTGCAAGGAGGCAGGGTTATGCTGGAGCAGAGGCAATCAGAACTCAAGGCCATCGTCGTCGGGGCTGGGATCGGCGGGCTGGCGGCGGCACGAGCGCTGCAGCTTCGCGGCTGGAGCGTACAGGTGCTGGAGAAGCGGCCGGTTGGCCAGGAGGCGGGCGCCGGGATCGTACTCGCTGCCAACGCCATGAAGGCGCTGGACCAGCTAGGAGCCGGAGAAGCAGTGCGCCGGATGGGCTCACCCGTGGCTCAGGGAGAGATCCGGACCCCAAAGGGCCGGCTGATAACCCGGCTCCCTGTGGAGCGTCAGGCCCGGCGGTTCGGATCGGAGAGCTGGATGATTCATCGGGCCGAACTCCAGCAAGCGCTGCTCGGCGTGCTGGGGCCAGGTACCGTGCAGGGGGAGACTCCTCTGGCTGAGGTCTGGCAGGATGAGAACGAGACCCAGGCGATACTGGCTAACGGCAGCTCCCTCTCCGCCGATCTGCTGATCGGAGCGGACGGCCTGCATTCGGTGGTGCGTACCGGCCTATTCGGCTCATCTCCGCTGCGCTATGCCGGATTTACGGCTTATCGGGGCATCTGCAGCTTCCCTGAGCAGCGGATTGCCCGGGAGATCGGCGATGGCTTTGAAGCCTGGGGCCCCGGTGTCCGCTTCGGTGCGACGCCGCTTGCGCCAGGCCGTATGTTCTGGTTTGCGGCAGTCAATGCGCCACAAGACAGAATCGTATCTGTTCCCGAACGCAAGCAAGCGGCTCTTAGCTTCGTCAAGGGCTGGTTCTCCCCCATCGAAGCCTTGATCGAGGCTACAGAGGACAGTGCCATCCTCGCTCATGATATTTTCGATCGCGCACCCCTGCAAAGCTGGAGCCAGGGACGTATCACCTTGCTCGGGGATGCTGCCCATCCCATGCTGCCGAACTTGGGCCAAGGAGGCGCCCAGGCGCTTGAGGATGCGCTGGTGCTGGCGCACTGCCTGCCGTACGGATCGAGGGATGCCGGGCAGCAGGCCGGTCTCCGCCCGCTTGATGGATGCAAGCCCGAAGAAATAAGCAGCCGCATACAGACTTCTCTCACTGCCGGAGGCGGAACCTTAGATGATGGGAAATTCACCATGACGGAAGCTACGAGAGCTGACGGCCTGCAGTCCGGACAAGGCCTTCGCAGCATAAAGGATGCGCTGCTCGCCTACGAGGAGCAGCGCATTCCCAGGACGACTCGGGTTGTCGCAGCATCGCGCCGGATGGGGCGCATCGTGCAGATGGAGCACCCCTTAGCGATCTCCGTCCGGAACAGCCTGCTGCGCGTAGTACCTTCCCACTTCCAGCTGCAGCGACTTGACTGGCTGATCGGGCACGAGGTTTAGCCTGCAAGAAACACCACATGGTATGCTTTCCCTTTCCCCTTCTAACTACCCTGCTCTTGTCGGTGAGTCATGGGATGCAGGCTTACAAGAAGCTGCTGGCCGATCCCCTGCCTATCCTCCTGCCTCCGCCTCTGCAGCTCTCTCCCGCAAGCGGAGCAGCAATAAGGGCACGCAGCCGTAGACGATCATTGCGGCTGCGGCGACGATGCCCGAATCATTGAGGGCGAGTGCGGCGAACGAGCCGAGCACATTGGCGTAGCATCCGTGCATCAGGAACGGGTAGCTCCGTTCCCACGCCCGCAGCCTGCCCTTCGGGCGCAGCAGCAGCGCGGCCATCACTGCGAGGCCGGTCAGCAGCACCTTGCTCCACGCCGATACGCGGAGCAGATGCAGATTCATCGCCAGCTTGCGCTCGATGATGGCTCCAATATCGTCCCAGCGGCCCTGCAGCAGGACGGTGAAAGCCCGGCCGATGTGGGAGCCATGCCCCGCATCGGCCCCTGCACGACCGTCGCCCTGCTCAGCGGCGACGGTGGCCATGGCGGCTGCGGCAGAGCCGCTTCCCCCCGCAGGGGCGGGGGGAGCGGCGGCGTTCAGCAGCCACAGCCCGAACAGCGCGGCGGCGAGCGGCCCCGCCAGCGCCAGACTGAGGCCGCGCCAGCGCAGCGGCCCGCCGGCCGCCAGCCGAGCGGCCAGCACGCCGAAGCCTGCCGCGGCCGCCAGCGCGCCGCCGGCGTTGGCCCCAATCCCCGGCGCAGCGAGGGTGCCGGTCGTCAACAGCCCGGCGACCACAGCTGGCCAGGCGGCAAGATAAGCTTTTCCCCGCTGCGCCGGGCGTTCCTGCTGCTGCGCGGGATGACGGCGGCGTAGCTCAAGCAGCATACTCACAGCGAGCAGCGAGGAGCCAAGCAGCACGCCCATGCACTCATTGCCGATGCCGTAATAACGAGCTCCGATCATCGCATCGTAGCCCAGCACCGAATGCTTCATCAGCGGCGCTCCCCACATGGCATCCGCCAAGATCAGCACAGACGTACCGATGCCTGCGGCAGCTAATACCCGTAGCATAGCCTGCCGCAGGTAGAGAGAGCTGCAGCGCCGCCAGCCGGCAATTCCTAAGCTTAGCGCCAGCAAGGCCAACGCTGCCCCTCGTACGGGACTGCCGATTGTCCCCCCCATCGCAACCAGCAGAGCCGGAATCCACAAAATCGCCAGCAAGAGGAAGCTTACGCACCTGATCCTTATCCGTCCTCTGCCCATAAGTCCCCAGCCAGCGAACAAGCCCGCTACCATAATAACAATCTCAAACACAACCAGCCCATATAATAACGGCGGTCTAAGCTTATAAATCCAGCTCAACCCTTCGAGCTCTTGCATAAGCTCGTTCAGAACGGAACCTGATGATGCCGAATGAGACGATAACAACAAGGGGCCGTCAGCCTGCCCGTTACCCAGCCTGTATATAGGTAAGCCGACCATAGAGGCGGAGGCAGGAAGGCCGAACTCCCTGAGCAGCGACGGGGCCAAATCGACGGCAGCGACGATACCCGGCCGGTACGTGCTGGCCGAGCTCATTCTGGTAGGCTTGCCCGCTTCGCTGACCGTGTTAATAGAGAATACCCCATCCAGCGACGGACTCCAGCGCAAGACGGGCGTCAGCAGCTTTTTGGCCCGCTGCGCGATTGGATTGATCTCCGGGCTAACGAGCCAAATCACCTGCCGCTCCTCCGGGCGCTGCCGACTTCGTACGGTGACTGCCGAACGGACGAACGCCAACAGCCGGTCTGCTTCGAGCATCGCCTTATCCAGTCTGGCCCCTGCCTTCCTCTCGTCCTGCCCTTCCCCTCCTCGTGGGCTGAATGCCCTTGCGATTCCATCGTACTCCAGGACATTCAAGGTGCCATGCCGGATACGACCCTCGGCAGGCTCATTTCCGGCAGCTTCAACCACTTGATTCCAGCTCCGGTACAACAGCGAGGACACTTGCCCGATCGCAGCCCCTCCGCCTGCCGCAACCTTCCCCTGCTCGTTCATCATCATCAGCGCGGCGGTGAATGGCCTCCGGCCTTCAGCTATACCTTCAGTCCTCTCTTCTGTCCCGACCAGACGCCATACCCCAGTCCGGACTCCTGTATCTCCCAGCCGCTGCGCCAGCGCTCCCGGTACAGCCCGAAAGCCTCCTCGCCTACTGCGTTTCTGCATTCTCCCCAATCCAGGTACCGTCCAGGAGCTGCCGTTATCCCCGAGAGCCGGCTCTAACATAGCTGGGGCGCTCAGGCTCGAATAGCTGCCAGCATCTCCTTCCTTACCGGCCAACTCGGGCGTAGCCCCGTTATGCAGCCATGGCAGGTCAGGCCGCGCTCTTCTTCCCGCAGCGATCCCCCTGGCATCGGCCGGAGAACCCGCACCCCATGTGGCGTAGACGGACGCGGCTCCTCTGACAGGCAAACGGACGTTCATCGCCGCTACGTCACTATCCGCCGCCAGACTGCGCAGAGCCGGATAGCGCATCAGGCTCGCAGGTTCGAGCTCCAGGAAGGACAAGCCCGGCAGGGAGATGACCGTCACATGGGTACCATTCACAGCCGTATCCGACACCCCTTCCCACTCCGTGGCGGAAGCTGTCGAAGCAAGCGCATTTCCTGACATCATCAGTACCAAAACGACAATCCGGAATTGTTTCAACAGCTTGCAGTTACGGGTAACACCTAGATATCCACTGTGCATAACTACCCTCGCTTCGGCATCTGTCCGCTGACATCTACGGTGAAGAGTCGCCATTTTCTCCGTACTTTTCCCAAATCACAGGACATTATCCAGCATGTGTACAACGCAGGGGTATTTATCATGTATCCACAGGATTATCCCCAGAAAAAAATGTCACTTCGCCTTGAAAAATCGGACTTTTTTTAGCCATCCACAGAGTTATGCACATTATCCACAGATTTGGGACCCGAAAGTTATTCCACCCCTCCGGGGAAAACCTGATCTTCCAAGTCTTGATTTCATGAGCTTTTTCAGAGTTATTCACACTATGCACAGAGGCTGTGGACAACTTTTGTCCACAGCCTCTGATCTGGTAATCACCCGTTATGGAATTGTAATTTCGACATGTGGCGTTCCGTCCGCGGTACCTGTTGCCTGTACGTTCTCCTGCTGCTTCCAATCCCGTGCCGCCTGGTTGCAGGCTGCCATGAACGCATGAGCAGCAGCCATAATAATATCCCGCTGTGCAGATACTCCCCGATAAGACTGCCCATGAGCCAGCACCGTGACAATCGCTTCTCCGCTTGCCTCTTCACCCGAAGAAAGCGAGTACAGCTCCAGATCGGAGAATTCCGCTTCAAATGGCAGCGCCTGCTTAATTCCAGCAACCACTGCTTCCACCGGACCTTCGCCCGTTCCGATGAAGACCTGCTCCTGACCTGCGGCTTCGTCGCGAACCGTGCAGGATGCGACCCGGTGACCGGCATCCCCAGTCACGACCTGGACCGATTTGAGTGCGAACGGCTCCAGCACCTGATTGACCGCAGCGCCTACCAGCTCGAGCAGCTGATGATCGTGGACGACCTTCTGGCGGTCCGCCATTTTCTTGAAAGCGGCATAGAAGCTTTCCATCTGCTCGCCTTCCAGCTCTACACCCAGCTCGCTCACCCGATGCTTGATCGCATGACGGCCGGAATGCTTGCCGAGGATGATCATGCTGCGTGGAATCCCCAGTGCCTCAGGGTCCATAATCTCATACGTGTTGCGGTTCTTCAGCAAGCCGTCCTGATGGATGCCAGCTTCGTGCTGGAAGGCATTGCGGCCCACGATCGGCTTATTGAAAGCGATCGGGAAGCTCATCGCACGGCTGACCATTTGACTCGTAGCGAAAATATGCTCGGGCTTCACGCCCGTTTCCGCGCCCATGGCGCTTTTTCTTGTCTCCAGCGCCATGACCAGCTCCTCCAGCGAGCAGTTGCCCGCACGCTCTCCGACCCCGTTAATCGTAACCTCGACCTGGCTGACTCCCGCCTTGATGGCGGCCAGACTGTTCGCTACCGCGAGGCCCAGATCGTTATGGCAGTGAGCGCTGAACCTGACCCGGTCGGAGCCGCGGACATTCTTCATCACGCGGGTGAACATAGCGCCGTACTCTTCCGGCAGTGCGTAACCGACCGTATCTGGAATGTTAATCATCGTCGCGCCTTCCTCGATGACGGCTTCGATTACCTCGAACAGGAACTCATCGCCAGTCCGCGTAGCATCCATCGGCGAGAACTCGAACTCGTCGACAAACTGCCGGCCGTACGCCACCATCTCCCGGGCCAGCGCAACGACCTGCTCGCGGGATTTCTTCAGCTGAAAGTCCAGGTGAATGCTGGACGAGGACAGGAACATGTGCAGCCTGCGCCGCCCGGCGTCCTGCGTCGCTTTGACGGCAGCGTCGATATCCGCCTTAACTGCGCGGGCGAAGCCACAGATCTCGACGGTCTGAAGCTCACGGGAGATTTGCTGGACAGCCGCAAAATCGCCGGGACTCGAGATCGGGAAGCCGGGCTCGATCACATCGACCCCTAGCTTCGCGAGCTGGCGGGCGATCACGATCTTCTGGGCCGGTGTCAGCGTTGCGCCGGGCGCTTGTTCGCCATCACGCAGCGTCGTGTCGAAAATCGTAATCGGCCGGATAATTGGTGCAGATCCTTGTGTTTGTTGGTGTTCCATAATGAACAGTCCTCCTTGAAATGGGGTTATTATTTAAGGGTCACATGTCTATTTTCGCTAACAAAAAAAGCCCGCGTCTCTTGGAAATAAGAGACGACAGGCTGTATAGGGCCAATGCCGCGGTACCACTCTTGTTGG
Source organism: Paenibacillus filicis (assembly GCF_038070315.1). Taxonomy (NCBI): domain Bacteria; kingdom Bacillati; phylum Bacillota; class Bacilli; order Caryophanales; family Paenibacillaceae; genus Paenibacillus; species Paenibacillus filicis. The sequence goes on from NZ_JBBPCC010000018.1 coordinate 147,556, forward strand.
ATTCACACTCCCGGCAGTCGTGCACTACCGCCTTGAGGTCAATCCCGCTTGGACGTTGATTACGGAGACTGCTCCGTCAGAATCTAGGGCATGCATGCTGCTCGCCGTTCCGCCTTCCGGCTTTACGAACTCAAGACAAGCTGCTCCATCAATTCCGCCGCTCCCGGGCGAGCTTCAGACGATTCCCCTGCTGCGTCGCACCACCCCGCAGCTCTCTGTTCAGGCGAATTTCGCTTACTGTTCCCGTTCTTAGCGTGTATCGTATTCGGTTTGTCGAGCCGAGGGTTCGTTGAAATCAAAAAAGCCCGCCGTCTCTAAAATAAGAGACGACAGGCTGTTCCTATCGCGGTACCACTCTTGTTGACCTTGTTCCTATGGGCAGCAAAGCCCGAACAAAGTCCGCTCAAGGCCTGATCACGGTGGCGAACCGTCCAAACCTGCTGTCCTCAACATAAAGCGTGCAGCGCTGCGCGCAGGACCATCAGTCTGGCCGCTCCCGGGTGAGCTTCGCCGTGTTCCCTATACTGCGTTGCACCATGCCGCAGCTCTCTGAATAGGTTGCCGGTTACTGTTCCCGTTCGTTGCGTTTTGATTTGTTAATAATTATATGACGCGCAATTGGAAATGTCAACAAGCCGAATTTACGAAAATCCCGTCAGCATGTCCGACCAAGGGCTGCCTCATTTAAACTTCGCGGTCCTTGTTTCCCCATCCCACTCGACTTCAATCCCGAGGATTTCCGCAATCTGTCGGACCGGTAAAAAGGTCACTCCTCCTTTAATCAGAGGAACCGCCTCTTCCAGCTGTACTTTCTTCCCATCAACTTGCATCTCAGCCTTTCCGATCTGCATGACGATGCTCTTGCCTTCCCGCGTAAGTGTAATCTTCTGTTCGCTCGCCTCCCAATCTACTTCGAACGCGAATGCGTCGGCAAGGGCTCGCAGCGGAACCATAGTTCGCCCGTTCTCGATAAAGGGCCATCCTTCTACGCCGAAATGGACTTGCAGATATTGCCCGTTGACCATGACCAAGACCTGGTTCTTCCTGGCTTCCTCACACGTTGGAAGTTCCAGAACGATCTTCTTGCCATCTCTCACGACTCCCATATTAGAAGTTCCATTCGTGTTGGAGGAACATGAGGGTAGTGGTACTGCTTCCGACCAGAAAAAATCCTTCTCCGCATACGCCGTATTGCCGCCGACGGCTAGAGCAAAGAGCAGGCTGAGGGCGCTATATTTCCATTTGGATTGGAACAACGGTATCAACTCCAGTTTCATATTTTATTTTCTAACCGGGACTTCCTTTTGAAGCGTGATGACTGGACGTAAGTTAGCTGGAGGAACATAAGCTGGAGATACTTCGATCTCCTCTTTCCCTGTTTGATAGGTGAAAATTTCGACTTTCGCCGTGTCCTCAGCTTCTCCGCTTGCGATGATCTTGAACGAGCGGTTTAACCTGTTCTCTCCTGGCGTAAAGATAGATCGTGTGCCGCTTCGTGCTAGCGGATTCCAGTATGCCACTTCACCCGTCGCCTCATCGATGACAGCCAGGCTAACCGATGGGGACATATCCGTCGTTTCTTTCACGTCGAAGGCTAAGGTTTCACCGCTTTTCAACGTAAAGGACTTACCGAGCTGAATGCCCTCCGAACCGTCCGTCTCCCGGTCGAGTACAGATCTCGGGAGCTTCACGCTATCATTGAAAATATCCGTCATTTTGGCCTTCTTGTCATAGGCCGTCAGCATCTTGCTGCCATTCCTATCTCCGTTTTCTGTCTGAAATATAGAGAACTTAAACGCTTTGGCGGGCAGCACCTCATAGATCACATACACCCCGCGCCGGATCACCTCGTCGATAAATGCCGTATGATCATCATTCAATCTCTTGTTGGTGTACGTCAATTCAAAATCAATTTGGTTCGTGATCATTTTTTTGATGACGCTGTCGTCTTTATATGACGTGGCCTTCTCGTCGAAAGCAACCGTTACAGTCCGATCCTGTACGGACAATGTTTGTTGAGTCATGCTGGCAACGACGGCGTCGGACTTATCCTTCCACATCATGCCCACCTTGTAATAGGGCTCTGAGCGGTTTAAGGAATCCACCCTCAACCCATTTTTATCGATATATAGTTCTCCTACAAATACGGCCATTCTCGTCTTTCCGAACGTCGATTGTACATTTCCTTCCAGCGTATCGTTTACATTGTAATAGGTTCTAATGCCTCCACTGAACTCCGTAACCGGCTGGGACGCTTTCGCAAATACCACGGAGGATGAGATAAGGGATACGGCCACGATCATGACGACCGCTCCGATGCCGACCCCTGTCCGGCCTCTACCTTGACCCCGGCTCATAATCAGCTTAAATCTTCGATACAGCTGTTTCTTGGGCTGAGCCAGGCCGCTATTCAAGGCTGGAGAAGTCTGGGAGGCAAAATGCAGGATCATTTCGCTATAGCGCTTCTTATCCACGGGCTTCATCGTTTTGGACAAGGCTTCGTCCACCGCGTATTCGCAGGCTTCGCTTATATTGGCCAGGGCTATATAAGAAACCGGATTAAACCAGTGCAAGCAATTGACGATCACGGCAAATAGTTTGAGCCAGGCGTCTTTTTGCTTATGGTGAATCGATTCATGCTTCAACGCTAGCTGGTAATCCTCTACCGTCATCTTCGTATTGGGAAATACAATCTGAGGCTTAATAAAGCCGATCAGCATAGGCGAATGCACGTAATCGCTGACCCGCACATCCAGCTTTCCAACTCTGTCGATTCGGATGCCCGAGAGCGCTTGGCGCTTGAAGCGAAAGTAATTGAACAGGTAGAGGCTTAGCATGATAACAAAACCGCTGATCCAGATAACCAGGATCCAGGCTTCCGCCGATAACGCCGAAGATTGAAAAGTCTCCGCCTTTACAACTGGGTCGGAAGGTACCGGCGCTAACGGAGCTTTCGTCTCTGTCGCAGCAACCGGGTTTCCGGTCCATCCAGTTGGGCCCTGTTCCGGAATTAAGGACTGAGGAAGGAGGGCAGGCAGCTGGATAGGGATAGGGATCGGCACCAGAAACAGCAGCAAGGCCGACAGACAAACACAATAATACCAGCGGCCGCCGTATGCGGCGGCAAGCTTAGATTTAAGAAGGATGAGACAAAGGCTGGCGATACTGCCGGATAGGGAGGCCATCAGCAGCCATTTAATCATGAGAATCGGCCTCCCGGTTAATGAATTCTCGGAGCTCGTCGATATCCTTTTTCGACAGATTCTCGTCCTGGAATAAGGCACTAATCAGGCTTTTTGCAGAACCGTTATGGATGGTATGCAGGAATCCTTGCGTCTGCATTTTTTTATATTCCGCTTCGCTTATGGCCGCCCAATATTCATGAGCATGGGAGCGGCCAAGCTTGATGGCATGCAGAGCGCCTTTGTCGATCAGCCGGCCAGCCAGGGTAAGAATCGTCGTTATTTTTTTATCAGGCAATTTTTCTGCGATTTCCTTGGTGGTTACCCTTTGCTCGCTTTCCCACACGACTTGCATGATCTCCATTTCCGCCTTCGTAATTTGCATAGGAACACCTCTCTTTCACTTCGTTTCTACAACTTGTTTTTTATTATACAGACTGTAGAAACGAAAAGCAATACATATCCATTTTCCGTTTACGGAAAACATAAAAGGCCCCGATGCCCGAACGTGTCGGACACCGAAGCCTTGGCAATACGAGTGAATGATGATAGGAACCTATTCGCCCATCGTTCCTTGTCTAAGAAACGCGGGGGCCAGACCTGCCTACTCCGTAATAAAGATATACCGCAGCACGATCAGTACGGCGAGCACCCACATCAGCCAGTGTACCTTATACTGGCCTTTGCCTCCGAGACGGGCCGTGGTAGCAAGCACGACATAGCTGACAATACCGAACGAAATACCGTTGGCGATATTATACGTGAACGGCATGAACGCTACGATGAAGAACGCCGGAATTCCGTACACGAGATCGGAGAAGTCAATTTCCTTGACGGACTGCATCATCAGCACGCCGACCACGATCAGCGCCGCTGCCGTAGCCGCACCTGGAACCAGCGCCGCCAGAGGGGCGAGGAAGATCGCCAGCAAGAAACAGATACCCGTCGTTACTGCGGTCAGACCGGTACGTCCGCCCTCCGCGATCCCCGCCGAGCTCTCGACGAAAGCCGTCACCGTGCTCGTACCGACCAACGCGCCACCGCTGACGCCGATGGCGTCGACCATCATCGCTTTACCGACACGCTTGCGGCCTTCGGTCTCATTCTTCATGATCCCGGCACGGTTGGCCGTACCGACCAGCGTACCGAATGTATCGAATAGTTCCACGAACGTAAAGGTCAGGACAACCGAGATGATCCCCGCATTCATCACGCCGGCGAAATCAAAGTCTGCAAAAGCAAGCTTGGTCAGATCCGGCACCCAAGTCGTCTGGTTGCTTGTGAGCGTCGCCAGATTAACAACGGCCGACCCGTCCGGATTGTGCATGAAGATCCCGATAACCGTCGTCAGCAGGATGCCGAACAAAATCGCTCCGCGCACGCGCAGTACCATCAGGATGGAGATCAAGAACAGGCCGATAATGGTCAGCAAGACGTTGACATTATGCATGCTGCCGATATGGAACACCGTTTCGAAGGAAAGCAGATCTGTATATTTGCCCTTCGGTACATCATTGACCAGTTCGACAGCCACGGTCAACAGGCCGCTGTTTTTCAAGCCGATAATCGTAATGAACAACCCGATTCCGACCGTAATGGCATGCTTCAGGCTGTCAGGAACAGCGACGAGCAGCATCTGCCGAACCTTGGTCACGGTAAGCAAAATAAAGATAATTCCCGAGATAAAGACGGCCGTAAGCGCCATCTGGTAAGTAAACTTCCCGTTAGATGCCAGAATGACGGTAGCAAAGTAAGCATTCAAGCCCATCCCCGGTGCCAGTGCCACCGGAAAATTCACGAACAGTCCCATACAAATCGTGACGACCCCAGCCGCAATCGCCGTAGCCAGGAACACGGCCGTCCAGTCCATACCCGTAGCCCCAGAGCCGAATGCGCTGAGAATGTTCGGATTCACGGCCAAGATATAGGCCATCGTCATGAAGGTGGTAAGACCCGCCATCACTTCCGTCCGCACGGTCGTCCCGTGCTCCTTCAGCTTGAAAAAACGATCCATTTTCCAAAATCCCCCTCAGAAAGAGTGTTTTCAGAACAACGACGAAAAGCCCGATTACCAGAGGTCCGGGCTCACGAGAATGTGCACTCCGCGGAGCTTCCGCGATGCGCGCCTTCTTGTTCGTAGCCAGATCATTTACGGTGATCTCGTAGAGACTTCCGGGCCGATTCCCGGAATTATACGAAACGGTTATTCTTTGCTTGTCTTCCTTCATTCTAAAAGGGGGACCTTTTAATGTCAATGCATTTTCCGAACATTCTGCAGACTTTCGCCAAGTTCGTTCGTGTCACTGGATGAAAGACCCAAAATTAACAAAACCCGTCCCCGGCCTAAGCCGGAACGGGTTGGTTCCGTTCATACAGCATGAAGAAGTACTCTACTCGTGAAGTTGGCTTACTCCCACTCGATCGTTGCTGGTGGTTTGGATGTGATATCGTACACAATACAGTTCACATTCTCAACTTCGTTTCAATACGAACGGAGATTTTCTCCACCATCCCAAGGAATACGCGCCCCGTCGGGTTTTCGCGGCAATTCTGATCTATTTTAGAACTTCTCTTGTGTTTTCTAGTTCAAGTAATGGTTCATAGTCTTTATCTCTTATTACCAAAAATCCATCATCAGGGATGCTGCTTAGATTATGAATAAAACCGCATCTACATATTAATTTAGGCATCTGTTATATACCTGCTTTCAGTATGGTGAAAATGATTATTCTTTTATAACACTTTCAATAATTCATTTTTCTTTGCAGGCCTTAAGTTTGAAGAAAGATTCTTTGGTGAAATTACTTCACCATTCAACATAAATGACATTGAACATGTTCTACAAATCTTAATCACATGCGTCTCATTGTAATAGTAAAATAAGTGACCCTGACACATATCACAAGATTCTTCAAACGGTTTGTTAAAAATTAGCAATACATTAATAACCCAGATATAGCGTTGCATAAATATCTTTACATCAATTCGTTCTTTTTTCATTCTCTTGAAAGTAGTGTGTGCTTCTTCAATCATATCTTTAGTGATTAGGATTTCATTTACTTCTAGCTTTTCAATATTTTCTTGAAAGAACTTGGTAAACTCGGGGTAGATATTCTTAATATATTTTTGCAAATACTCCCACGATTTCTTAATACCTTCTAAAACACAAATATTATCAACCTCTTGTAGATTGAAGATATGATTCTCAAGTTCATATATGGCTTTTTTTACATGCCCATAAATGTTCATCAGTACACCTCTGATACTTCATAAAATCATGTTTTAATCTAACAGGTAATGATTCTTGAATATACAGTCAATATGTAGTCACTTCCTGTTTCGTAATCATTTAAGTTTGATTCGTCCGTTTCGATCATTGTAATACCATCAAACTGTGCTTTCTCTTTGTATTGAATCAGTACGTCCTGTATGTTTTTCACCTTGTTCAAGGTACATTCAAAAGGTAGCACTAAGCCCTCATAAAAGGAAACAACTGATAACTTAATAGCAGGTATCTGGTAATCTCCCCAAATGTAAAAAAGGAAAGTTTTATCCATAAAGTGCTTATTCAAATACGCCGACCATGAGTTTTCAATAAAAATAAAAGCCTTTTCTAATTCACAAACTGAAACGCTGTCTTTCTTAATGAATTTGTTTAGCTTATGAATGGTGTAAAGATTATAGTTAGCTTCCGCATTGTGCTGACCACTGTCATTTGAGAACAAGAGATTTGGTTGTTCTGCTATCTCGATAATTTCGTTGTACGCCTTAATTCCCTTATTTCTAAGAAAATCAATCATTAAAATGTATCACTACTTTCAAGATAAAATCATTCATTTCACCAAACCCATTTCCATATATGTCCATTATAACATTAAAGCCCTGTCCAACGGAGTGATATTTAGTAACACCTCGCGGAGTAGAATAGTTTCACCCATTTCCTGTAAACCACAATTAAATTTTAGATATTTACCCACCCCAAGTACCCTTAAAAATACAACAAAAAAGAGCATCCTCATGAGAATGCCCTTGATTAATTTGGATAGTTAAATCGGATTATCAGCTTGCGATACTTGTAGTATTCAAAAACTAAACTACACGCTGTAACACCCAGCACTTTGGTTGTGAACTTTTCCCAACGATGCAATCGGAATAAGCAAAGATCAACATATCTCTTCTCCCTGCCCAAAATTTCTTGGTTTAGCTTGAAACCCTCAATTAGCTCGTTGATTTTTATCATAAAAAATACTCCCTTCTATTTGCTAAACAACGCAAATAAAAGAGAGTAATTTTTTGCACTCTATTGTTGCAGGTGTACGTGGAATATCAATGCCGTCATCGCCATAAACCCTTATGCATCAAGGCTTCCGAGCGATTGACGACATTAAACATTCCCAACCTATTCCCACTCGATCGTCGCAGGCGGCTTGGACGTGATGTCATACACGATCCGGTTGACGTTATCGACTTCGTTAACGATACGTACAGAGATTTTCTCCAGGATGTCCCAAGGAATACGCGCCCAGTCGGCGGTCATGCCGTCGATGGAAGTTACGGCGCGGATACCGACGGTGTACGAATACGTACGGCCGTCACCCATGACGCCGACGCTCTTCATGTTCGGCAGCGCCGTGAAGTACTGCCAGATCTCGCGGTCGAGACCAGCCTTGGCAATCTCGTCGCGCAGGATCGCATCGGATTCGCGAACGATCGTCAGCTTCTCCTCTGTCACCTCGCCAAGCACACGGATTGCGAGACCCGGACCTGGGAACGGCTGACGCCATACGATCGCCTCAGGCAGACCACATTCCTCGCCGACCTTGCGGACCTCGTCCTTGAACAAGGCGGACAGCGGCTCCACCAGCTTGAACTTCATATCCTCCGGCAGACCACCGACGTTATGGTGAGACTTGATCGTCTGCGCCGTAGCCGTACCGCTTTCGACGATATCCGTGTACAACGTGCCTTGGGCCAGGAAGGCAAAGTCATCGAACTTGGCGGACTCTTCCTCGAAGACGCGGATGAATTCGTTGCCGATAATCTTACGCTTCTGCTCAGGATCTTCTACGCCGGCCAGCTTGCCCATGAAACGGTCACGGGCATCGATTTTGACAACCTTCATGTCGAATTTGCCAACAAAGGTATCCATGACGCCTTCGGCCTCATCCTTGCGCAGCAGGCCGTGGTCAATGAACATACAAGTTAGCTGATCGCCAATTGCCTTATGCACCAGCATAGCAACGACGGATGAATCCACACCGCCGGACAGGGCGCACAGTACCTTCTGGTCGCCAACCTTCTCGCGGATTTCCCGTACAGTATCCTCGATGAAGGTCGTCATGCTCCAGGAGCCTTCGCAGCCACAGATCTGATACAGGAAATTGCGGATCATTTCGTTACCGTTCACAGAGTGGCGAACTTCCGGATGGAACTGAACCGCGAAGAAGCGCTTCTCGGCATGGCTCATAGCCGCCACCGGCGCATGCTCCGTGCTGGCATCCACAACGAAGCCTTCCGGCGTTTGCACGACGAGGTCGCTATGGCTCATCCATACGGTCTGCTGCTTGTCCAATCCATGCGCCAAGCCGCTTGCATCGGCAAAATCAACTTCGGCCTTGCCGTATTCGCGCTTCGATGCTGCCTCAACCTTGCCTTGAAGCTGATGGGCCATCAGCTGCATGCCGTAGCAGATACCGAAGATCGGCACGCCCAGATCATAAACAGCCGGATCAACCAGCGGCGAATTTTCCCCGTACACGCTGGCAGGACCGCCCGAGAAGACGATACCTTTAGGCTGCAGCGCCTTGATTTTTTCGGCTGGCGTGTTATACGGCAGCAGCTCGCTGTAAACGCCCAGGTCGCGGATACGGCGTGCGATCAACTGGTTGTACTGTCCGCCAAAATCGAGCACCACAATAATTTCATTCGGCTTGTCCATGAATTTTTCGTTCCTCCTGCTTTTTGCGTTCGTTTTTTCAATGACACCTATTATAAGGCTACGCTCGATAAAGGGCAATGCTTTGACCGAAAAGTGTCGAATGACGTCGACCTGTATGCATCTGGCAACCTCACGGATCAGCGTATGAACCCGCGCCGAATGCCAAAAGGACTGCATATCCGCTTTAAGCGGCAGCAGTCCTCCAAGCTCCGTTACTACCCTTATCCCTTCCGGCGCAGACTCCTCCACGCCTCTCGCAATGTGTGAGGGGACACGCCACCCTGATCCCCATACGGGTCAGCGTAGCGCTGCGCCTCCAGCATCCGCAGGAAGGCTTGCAGCGCCTCGCTCTGCGTCGCGCCCTGCAGCGGCCGCGTCGCCATATACTCGCGCAGCGTCTGGCAGGGCTCCGCGCGCCCGTAACGGCGCTGTACCCGCCGCCACAGCCGCTCGCTCAGCCGATGGGCCGCGAGCATGCGCAGGCCGTAGAACAGCCCGGGGCCGGATGCCAAAGCCGGGGAGGTGGCACCGCGCGGACGGTTCGGCGGTTCAGGTAAGCTCCTCCGCCACAGCTGGCGGAGCTTGAGCATTGAAGCCACAAGCGCCCCGGCCGCGAGTACGGCCGCCGCTAGGATCGATGTCAGCGGATGCTGGCGCAGCCACACCATCAACTGCGAGCCAGCATCCGCTGCCGCATGCTGCCATTGTGTGAGCTCAGCTGTAACCTGCCCGGTCAGCGAGACCAAGTGCTGCCGCAGGTTGTTCAGACTCTCGAATGCCGACACGCGCCAGTCCGGTCCCGCAATCTGCGGGGACTGGCCTGCTGACCGCTCCTTCTGAACTGACGGAGAAGGAGCGTCCGCGGCCAAACCGGCTGCTCCGGCAAAGCCCGAAGTCGGCTCGTAAGCTACCCAGCCGTAGTCCGGGTTATATACCTCCACCCAGGCGTGGGCATCCTTGCGCTTCACCTCAACGGTATACTGAGTCTCCCCGTCCTCTACCCGCGTGCTGGTCACCTCACCTGGAACAAACCCCTTCACCCAGCGTGCGGGGATGCCGACCTCCCGGAGCAGCACCACCATAGCCGTGGAGAAATGATCGCAATAGCCGGACCTCTGGTGGAACAAAAACCGGTCGACCAGATCCTCTCCCGGGCCTACGGCCTGGGTATGGACCGTATCGTACGTATAATGCTCCCGCAGGTAGGTCTCGACGGCTTCCGCCTTGGCATGATCCCCGGTGGCGGACTGCGTAATTTGCCGGGCCAGCTCCCCCACTCGGGCTGGCACCGTGTCAGGCAGCTGCGTATAATGGGCACGCACGTCCTCCGGCATCATCGCCGCAGGCTCCCGCTGCAGCATGGCTCTGTCGGTCAGCACGCGCGCCTCCACCGTATAGGCGGCCAGCGGCTCCGTCATCGCGGGCAGCGAGAAACGATCTGTGACTTTATTTCTCCACACCCATTCCTGCGGAATGGAGCGGCCCTGTGCGCTTTGCAGCGATACGATCCGGGTAAGCTCCCCCCCGGCAAATAGGATTCGGTTTAAGGAACTGTCTGCCAGCGTGATGCTCTGCCGGACCTTCTCCCAGCCCTCTTGCGGAGGCTCCGTCCGCTGGCCAGACGGCTCCCAGCCGGTCGCCGCACCGGCCTCCTGCTCGGCCCAGCCCTGACCCGTGTAGACGGATTTCGTCTCACCTCTCCAGTAGGTCAGACGACCGGTGACAGCGGTAAAGGCCGGACTGTCATCCAGCTTCAGCGGCTGCCCCATCCGGCTGTCGTCCGAGCTGTACCCGCTGCGCGCAAGTGTCTGCTCCCCCGCCAGCGCGGAAAGACCATGCAGGCCGTTCTGCCATGCTGCCATATACCGGGACCAGTCCAGAGGAACCGCCTGCTGCGGATGCAGCAGCGCCCCGAGCAGGCCGAAGGCCAATACAAGCCCTCCCGGAACCAGTCCCGACCACCATGTGGCCCGGCTGGCGCCCTGAGGCGTATCCTGTAGCAAGGCCGACTTATGCGACCCGATCTGAAGCAAGCCTCGCTGCCAAATTCCCGGCTGGAGCCATAGCTGCAGCAGTAGCCCTAGCAGCACACAGCGGCAGGCAGCTAGGAAGCCGTCGAGCCCGAAGGCTGTCTGCAGTACGACAGGGAGAGCCAGTGTCAATAGCACAAATCCATGTACTTGTCTCCTGTCCAGCACCAGTGACTGCACGACGGACAGAAAAAACGACCACCCCGCCGTAAACAGCAGCGTTCGGGTAGACGGCTCCCAAGCGCCGAGCTCGCCGCGCAGGCCTTCGCCGATATCGGCCGCAAACTCCCGGGCCCATAAAGACCAGTCCTCCAGAGAGGGGAGGCTCTGACCGTGATGAAGCCATACCGTAAACACCACCATCCAGATCGTCTTGAACAGCCAGGAAGCCCAAGACGAGAAACGCAGCGTATCAAGCAGAACAAAGCAGGCGAAGGTTCCGATAAAGGGTCCTAGCGCATACAGCTCGGTGATATCGGCTAGCTGCTGCAGCGGGTACAGCCATTCCAGCACCAGCAGAAGCAGCAGCAGACTGAGCACCGCATCCGCCAGCCATGATGGCTGGCGCACAGGCTGGCCGGAAACCTCCGCTGCGTGCCAGCGTCTAGGGGACGAGGGCCCTCGTCCTCCCCTTGCTGCGGATGGCTGGCGTGGAGCTAACAGAGAGCTCCCGTTCCTGCTAGGAGGTAACGGCATAGACAGCACCCCCTTGGTCCGTCCCGGACCGCTCCGCAGGCACAACGGTCACCGCGCAACCCTGCGCCTCGAGCTCTCTGCGCCAGTTCCCTAGCGCGCCCTCGCCGCCGGGCCACCAAGGCCCGTACACGCAGACCACGTGCACGGAGCCTTTCTTCAGCCGCCGCAGGACGGCTGCGAGGCCTGCATCCGGCCGGGCCGTGACGGCCGTGACCCCGGCACCGCCGGCGGCCAAGGCTTCCCTGGCCACGAGCTCGGCGAAGCCCTCGGGCCGTGGCAAAGCTTGCGGTACACCAGCCAGTGCCGCAAGCACAGGCTTGAGACGTCCTCGCCCATGCGGCGGCGCCTCCACAGCACCTGTCCGGCCGTCGCTCACGGCCAGGCGCACGCCTTGCCCGCGCTCCAGCGCTCCGCGGGCGATGCCTGCCGCGGCCTCGACCGCCGCGGCCAGCGCGGGGTCCGCCCACAGCGCAGCCAGCCCCGCGACGGCGCCTCGGGCCGCGCTAACACGGCCC
>NZ_JBBPCC010000019.1:0-157494 GCF_038070315.1 Paenibacillus filicis
GTCTTTTCGATCCGAAGGTCGAAATGACTACAAGGTTTGTTCGACTTGCTCAAAAGTAATGCTAGCGAGAATTTTCATTCTCTATTTAACACTCACTCGTTGTTCAGTTTTCAAAGGGCAATTGATTTTCACTCGCCGTTTTTCGACTTCAAATTTCTTGTTCCGTCGAAAGCGACCTTTATAATATAACACACTCTTCTAGGTTTATGCAAGCTTTTTTTAAATTAATTTTTAGCTTGCTGTGTTTCGACCCAGTATTTTCTTCCGCCGTCTTGGCCGGAAATAGAATATATCATGACTACTCTATAAAAGCAACAACTATTTTTAGATTCTTATTTTCCTCGTTTATCTTGCTTCTATATATAAGTAATACAAAAAGAGGCCCGTAGGCCTCTCTCTATACACCTACTATTAAAGGGCCGTTGCCCCAGCTTGCTCAAGACTATCCTGAAAGCTTTGGTGAATAGGCCCATTCGTTGCAAGGACATGACGGACATCCAAGCCGTACGGATTGCCGGCCGTATCTGTGACCTTGCCTCCCGATTCCTGCACAAGCAGTGCTCCTGCAGCGATATCCCAGGCATTCAATCCGATCTCCCAGAAGCCACTTAACCTTCCCGCCGCTACATAGGCTAGATGCAGGGCCGCCGAACCGGCCATACGAATATTCCGGACTTGAGGGCTTAGCGCCTGTATTCCCTTCATATTTTCAACCAATGCGAATTCGCGGTCAGCTGGAAAGCCTGTAGCGATCAAGCTGTCAGACAGCTTTTCCTCTGCGGATACCTGCATCCTTTTCCCGTGGAGATAAGCTCCCTTCCCCTTCTCTGCCACGAACAGTTCGTCATGAACCGGATTGTAGACAACGCCGACGATGATTTCTCCTTGGTAAGCCAGTGCAATGGATACCGAGAAGAACGGAAAGCCGTGCACAAAGTTGGTCGTACCGTCCAGAGGATCGACAATCCATAAGTATTCCTCGTCACGAACCTGTGACAAAGCTGCAGATGCGGCTTTCGGACCTGGTGCCACACCTTCCTCACCCAGAATAGCATGAGTAGGGAAATGGGTATGAATCAGCTTCCGGATCATCTTCTCGGCACCTTTATCCACCTCGGTCACCAGATCATGAGAAGAAAACTTCGTATGTAAGGAGTTAAAATCGCCAAGTTTGCTCTGAATCCATTGGCCCGTTTTGGAAGCCGTGTTGATGGCTACGGCCGTAAAGCTCTTGCTGCCGATAATAGCGTCATTGTTAGACATTCATTATCATTCCCTTATATCATTCTCAATGATTATACGCTTTAGATCGCGTGATGTTTCACTTCGCTCCCCAAAAACAATAAAAAAAGAAAAACCAGCCCCCGTCCTTCGGACAGATGACTGGCATGCTTCATACTACTCGGTGCTTATACGCCGACAATATGATAGCCGTTATCGACGTAAATCACTTCGCCGGTAATTCCGCGGGACAGATGGCTCATGAGGAATAGGGCGGTATCTCCAACCTCAGCGACCTCCGTCGTACGGCGCAGCGGAGCCTTCTCTTCCACGGTACGCAGGATCGAATTGAAATCCTTGATTCCCTTGGCAGCAAGCGTACGGATAGGCCCCGCAGAAATCGCATTAACACGGATATTGAATTGGCCCAGGTCATTAGCCAAATAACGAACGCTCGCTTCCAGAGCCGCCTTGGCAATCCCCATGACATTGTAATTCTTCATTGCACGCTCGGCACCCAGGTAAGTCATCGTCATGATGCTGCCACCCTCAGTCATGAGCGGGTGCAGGCGCTGCGCCACAGCCACCAGCGAGTAAGCGCTGATGTCATGCGCCAAAGCAAATCCGTCGCGTGATGTATCGACAAACAGTCCTTCCAGCTCTTCGGTCTTCGCGAAAGCAATGCTGTGCACAATACCGTGCAGCACGCCAAATTGCTCGCGAAGCGAGTCAGCCAGACGCTCGATATCCTCATCGACCGTCACATTGCAAGGAAGAATCGAGGAATTCGGGATGGTGTCAGCAAGCTTACGTACACGTTCCTCAACCCGCTCGTTCTCATAAGTAAATACAAGTCGTGCACCCTGGGCAGCTAACGACTGGGCAATAGCCCAAGCAATACTCCGGTCATTGGCTACGCCCATAACGACGATATTTTTTCCAGCTACCAAACTCATTGTCCGCGTTCCCCTCTCCTGGCAAAAAATAGAGCTCGTACATGTTCTTCCTAATCAAGGTACTTGATTTCGAACAAGATTTCAAGAGCCCTTTTTTGTCGGATAGCGCGCCGGTTTAGTTCAATTCGAAAGCCGCCTGTGTCCGGATCGTAACATCCGGCTCGTCGCGGGCGGCGATCATCAGACGCATCAATGCATCGTCTTTCATCTTAGCCTCGAGCATGATATCCAATCTGGGGGTTGTTGCAGCAATCTCCCGCAGGAATGAGAATAGGATCGGAGGGTCGATGTAATCGGCGTGACCCCGCGGGTCATTCTCGGTTTTGGGACTGGATACATGAATCTTGGGCGGGAGCGATGCCGGTTCACTCTCTCGATCCGGGGCTTGCTGCTCCAGCTGACCTTCCCATGTTCGCTGAATTCGAGGCCAGAGCTCCACGGCAGAAAGACCGCTCGGATTCACCTGGTCATGATGGATATCGAGCACCATCGGGACACCTATTCGCTCCGCAATTTCCAGGGTCTCCAGCGCATTGAATGTCTTATCGTCATTCTCCAGCGTGAGCCGTTCCCGGATGCGGACAGGAAGCGCCTCTGCATGGCGGATGAACCGCTCCCGGGCTGTGTCCTTGTTGCCATAGGTTCCGCCAACATGAATGTTGCACTTGGCCGATGCATCCAGCCCCATCGCCTCCAGCATGCGGACATAGCGCTCCAGGTCGGCCACCGAATGGCTCAGCACGTCCTGCCGCATGGTGCTGAGCACGGTAAAATGATCCGGATGAAAGCTTAGCCTCATCCGATGCTGCTTGGCATAGCTGCCGATATCCGCGAACGCATCCGCCAGTCTGTCGATGGGATCCCAATCTCCCAGCGCTTCGTGGCCGAGCAAGGGGATTAGTTTGGACGAGCAACGGTACAGCTCGATATCATGGGCCCGGTTATGCCTCAGCAGCCGAAGAGTATTGGCCAGATTCTCATGGGAGAGCCGTTCCAGCTTGCGCAGGGCAGCCTCCCGGTCATCCAGCTTGGAGAAGCTCGAATAAGTCATGGTCTTGGAGGGTGAAGCGTTCTTGACGAGAACCGACATGGCCACATAACCCAGCCGAACTAGCATGCATCCTTCACACTCCTCATCTCAGCGTGATCTTTCCCCTAGTTTGCCCAACCCTGCAAAAGTATGCCCTTCATGAAATGAACGCAAAAAAACACCCCGATCGCCGCTGCGGTTCGGGATGTTCGAAATGATGTGTGATCTATAATCAGGAACGTTCAGAGTCGCCGAAAAACATCTCATGCGCCAGTGCCGTCTGTACACGCGATTCCTCATCGCTTAGCTTGCGGACCAGATCCATCTCGACCTGGGTCACCTCTTCGCCCTGAAAGTTAATCTCTGCAATCGAAGCGATAATTTTGACAATTGCGATGGCCTGATTATCAAGGGAATAAGCGATAACCTTCTGGCCGGTCGGGAACACCCGGAACCCGCTCTTGACCATTTTGCCGCGGCCGTACTCCAGCAGTTCGTACAGCTCCTGCTCCGATTTAAACTTGCATACGGAATTAAACTCGGTTTGAAAACCCATAAGCCCGCTCCCTTCGCCTGTTCTTCTTAAGACTAGCATACCGGAAGCCGGAAGCCAAAAGCAAGCGGGATGCGGACGCAAGGCCCTATTCCACGTCAAACGTATACTGAAGCCGCTGCTTCTCCCCATGACGCTTAACGGCAAGCTGGATCAGGTCATCCAGCAGCTCGCGGTAAGGCTTGCCGCTCTCCTGCCATAACAGCGGATACATGCTGAACGGCGTAAAGCCCGGCATCGTATTGATCTCGTTAATAAAGACGGCGCCGTCTTCCTTGCGCACGAAGAAATCGACGCGAGACAACCCGGAGCCATCGATCGCCAGAAAGGCACGAACAGCCAGCTCACGAATACGCTCTGACGTTTCTTGAGAGATCTCAGCCGGAATAATCATGGAGGACTTCCCGTCGACATACTTGGCCTTATAATCATAGAATTCACTGGAGGAGACAATCTCTCCCACCACAGAAGCTTGGGGATCGTCGTTGCCCAATACCGCAACCTCCAGCTCACGCGCGTTAACGAATTCCTCCACGATGACCTTACGGTCAAAACGGAAAGCTTCATTAACTGCTCCGATCAGCTCCTCACGGTTGCTCGCCTTGCTGACTCCAACACTTGAGCCGAGGTTCGCAGGCTTGATAAAGCATGGATAACCGATGGAAACCTCAATCTCCATAAGGAAGAACGCATTGTCCTTCTCCCACTGATTTCTCGTAAAATGACGGAATACGCATTGGGGCAATCCATCCTGAGCGAAAACCCGCTTCATCATCACTTTGTCCATTCCGACAGATGATGCAAGAACCCCGGCACCGACATAGGCGACATTGGCCATTTCCAGCAGGCCTTGAATAGTACCATCCTCGCCGAAGGTTCCGTGAAGCAACGGGAAAATAACATCAAGCGAAGCAGCCGCCTCACCTGGCGTCTGAGTGAGAGACGAGTTGCCTATGGAGTTCCATATGGGCTGGAGCGTCGAACCGTTCAGCGCGTTCTCAACAGAAGCCTCGAACTTCAAAGACTGCACAGTCTCAGCCGGACCTGTAAGCGCTGCTCCCGAACGCCACTGCCCTTCCTTCGTTATGTAAAAAGGGGTTACCTCATACTTCTCAAAATCAAATGCCTTCATAACCGCCAGAGCGGTCTGCAGGGAAACCTCATGCTCGCCGGATTTACCCCCGTAAATCAAGCCTACGCGAATTTTATTGCTCATATGAACCTCCGGATCGTATCAATGATAAGAAATGATGTCGGTTGCCGCTAAATAAGTGCATGGCTATCTGAAGAAAAGCGAA
This sequence comes from Paenibacillus filicis, assembly GCF_038070315.1. Lineage (NCBI taxonomy): Bacteria > Bacillati > Bacillota > Bacilli > Caryophanales > Paenibacillaceae > Paenibacillus > Paenibacillus filicis. Next base: position 5,059 of record NZ_JBBPCC010000019.1, read on the forward strand.
CGATAGGAAGGTGCCATCTTGAGACAGCCTTCTAAAACCGTTCGTCGATCTTGATAAACCGGTATCGGGTTTTGTCCGTCCAAGCGTAAGAATCCGTATAGCTCCAATACCGGTGCTTGCTGCTCACCGTATGGGCATTGACCAAAGGCATGCCATCCGGGTCCTTGGCCGTAACGATCGTGGAATGCTCGAACCTGCCATTGCCATTCCAATCGTAGCTGATTGTATCGCCGAGATCGAGTTCCTGCGGCGAGGAAACTTCCCGTCCCTGGAGGCCGAGACGGCTCGTCGTCAGGTAAAACGGCAGGCTATTGGCTACCGCCCAGCTATAGCTCCATAGCTCCTGGGTGCCGGAGCGGCCCTTATACCACCAGCCCGAATCCCTTTTACCAGTATAGTTCATAGGCGCTCTGCCTGCAAAGAGGCATTGAGACACATAATTGGTACAATCCACCTCGAAGGTCAGGTAGTTGGGATTGCCTTTGTCCCACCATTGATCCGCGTAGTCTGCTGCAGCGCGGCGGTTGTAGGTGCCCCGAGGAGCATTCTGCCATTCATGAACCACCTCACGATTGAGGAAGGGAACGGAAGGAGCACGCATCTCTCCTTCGATTAGCGCCTGGTCCTCCACTTCCACCCAGCCCCCGGGCATAGGAGGCTTAACCCGAGGTGTCTGTTCCGTTTGAAGCAGCTTAACGCCGATAATGGACCAGCCGTCCAGCCCTTCGTGAAGAGTGACCCGTTCACGCTCGATGCGCAGCTCTTCCTGCTCGATCTCCCGGATCCGGGCGAAGGCTTTGCGCTTCAGCGTCACATCGACGATCGTCTTGCCGGGCTGTTCGTCTACCCGATCGATGATAAGTCGGGTTTCGTTTTTCACGGGAATAAGCTTCCGTTCCCGATCCGTATCAGAACGGCGGGCCTGCAGCAAAGCCTGCCGGTGAAGGAATCCGCCGTCTTGCACGAAAGGCAGCAGCGGCTCGACGGAATAATCGATATCAATCAGGTTGCGATGGTGGATATAGTCGTACAGGGTTAACTTCCAAGCCATGGTTGCCAATCCCCTTTCGTCAGCTAGCTGTGCTTCGCCAAGCAGCGGCAGGGTGCGGGCTGCTTATCCGCTTAACAGACGGAGCATTCATTCCCATACGTATGCGCCAGACCCGGCAAAAATGATACAAATCAGCCTTTACGAAGAGGGCCCGAAGCATGTATACTAAGGGTAAGGCCATTTTGTGAAATCGAGTTTCATCCTATGAAACCAGAACTCGCGAAGCTCAAAACCGATTCAAGGAGGAAAGCTACCATGTCCAACAAAGACCAGTTTTCGGTCCGCCAGCAGCTCGTCGTAGGCAATCAATCCTACAACTACTACAGCTTGCCGGCATTTGAACAACAGGGCGAAGGCAAGATCAACAACCTGCCTTTCTCCATTAAAGTACTTCTGGAAGCAGCTGTCCGCCAATTCGACGGCAAAGCCATCACTTCCGAGCATGTGAAGCAAATTGCTAACTGGGCTGTCGAGCGTGACGCCAACAAAGAAATTCCTTTCATCCCAGCACGTATCGTGCTCCAGGACTTCACAGGCGTGCCTGTCGTCGTCGACCTGGCAGCCATGAGAGATACAATGAAACAAGCCGGCGGAGATCCGAAGCGCATCAACCCGCTCGTACCGGTCGACCTTGTTATCGACCACTCCGTCATGGTCGACGCGTTCGGTTCGAAGGATGCGTTGGAATTCAACGAAAAAATCGAGTTTGAGCGCAATGAAGAGCGCTACCGCTTCCTTCGCTGGGCACAAACGGCGTTTGACAACTTCCGTGCGGTACCGCCGGATACCGGTATCGTTCACCAGGTTAACCTGGAGTACCTTGCTTCCGTAGCGGCTACTAAGACCGTTGACGGTGAAACGTTCGTCTATCCGGACTCCCTCGTAGGTACGGACTCCCACACCACGATGATCAACGGTCTCGGTATCGTAGGCTGGGGCGTCGGCGGTATCGAGGCGGAAGCCGGGATGCTCGGACAACCGCTGTACTTCGTTACCCCTGAGGTTATCGGCTTCAAGCTGACAGGTACGCTGAACGAAGGCGCTACGGCAACTGATCTGGCTCTGACTGTCACCCAAATGCTCCGTAAAAAAGGCGTTGTCGGCAAATTCGTTGAATTCTACGGCTCCGGTCTTTCCAACATCAGCCTGGCTGACCGTGCAACGGTAGCAAACATGGCTCCGGAATACGGCGCGACGATCGGCTTCTTCCCAGTCGACAGCGAAACCTTGAACTACCTGCGCGGCACAGGCCGCAGCGAAGATCAGATCGCTCTGGTCGAAGCCTACTACACTGCACAAGGCATGTTCCGTACGGATGCTACGCCGGACCCTGTGTTCAGCGACGTCATCGAGCTTGACCTGGCTTCCGTCGTACCGAGCTTGGCAGGTCCTAAGCGTCCGCAAGACCGTGTAGAGCTTACTAATATGAAGGAATCGTTCAACAGCATCATTCGTACGCCGATCGACAAAGGCGGTTATGGGCTGTCTGACGAGAAAATCGAGCAATTCGTCGATGTTCCTCATAAGAACGGCGATATCAGCAAAATGGGCACAGGCGCAGTCGTCATCGCGGCGATCACATCCTGTACCAATACGTCGAACCCAAGCGTTATGATCGGCGCCGGTCTCGTAGCGAAGAAAGCAGTCGCGCTGGGTCTCCGCAAGCCGGGCTACGTGAAGAGCAGCTTGACGCCAGGCTCCCTGGTCGTTACCGAATACCTGACCAAAGCTGGCCTGATCGAGCCGCTTGAAGCCCTGGGCTTCCACGTAGCCGGCTACGGCTGCGCGACGTGCATCGGTAACTCCGGTCCGCTTCCGGATGAAGTGAGCCAAGCGATCGCTGAGAACGACATGACCGTTGCTGCCGTACTGTCCGGTAACCGGAACTTCGAAGGCCGCGTTCATGCTCAAGTCAAAGCTAACTACCTGGCTTCGCCGCCGCTTGTCGTCGCTTATGCGCTCGCAGGTACGGTGAATATCGATCTGGCTAACGATCCAATCGGCTATGATCAGAAGAACGAGCCTGTGTACCTGAAGGACATCTGGCCGACTTCCCAAGAAATCCAAGACGCGATGGGCGTGGCGATGAGCCCTGACCTGTATCGCGCTAAATATGCGGACGTGTTCCGTTCCAACCCGCGCTTCAATGCGATCGAAGTACCGGAAGGCGACCTGTATGCGTGGGACGAGAAGTCTACGTATATCGCGAACCCGCCGTTCTTCTCCAACCTGTCGCCGGAGCTGAACGATATCGCCGATATCCGCGGCGCGAAAACACTTGCGCTGATGGGCGACTCCGTCACTACGGACCATATCTCGCCAGCAGGTAACATCAAGCCAGACAGCCCTGGCGGTAAGTTCCTGATCGAGCATGGCGTGAAGAAGGAAGACTTCAACTCGTACGGCTCCCGCCGTGGTAATCACGACGTGATGATGCGCGGTACGTTCGCGAACATCCGGATCCGTAACCAGGTTGCTCCAGGCACTGAGGGCGGCGTAACCACCTACCTGCCTACAGGCGAAGTCATGTCGATCTATGATGCTTCCATGAAGTATCAGGAGCAAGGCACGAACCTCGTCGTCATCGCAGGCAAAGAGTACGGCACCGGCTCCTCCCGTGACTGGGCGGCTAAAGGTACGTTCCTGCTGGGCGTCAAAGCTGTCATCGCGGAAAGCTTCGAGCGGATTCACCGTTCCAACCTGGTCGGTATGGGCGTATTGCCGCTGCAATTCGCCGAAGGCCAAAGCTGGAGCTCACTCGGCGTCACCGGACGCGAGACATTCGACATCACAGGCCTGTCCAATGATGTTCAGCCTGGGCAAAAGGTAACTGTCACCGCTACCCGCGAAGACGGCTCGACCTTCAAATTCGACACGATCGTCCGTCTGGACAGCTTCGTGGATGTAGACTACTACCGCAACGGTGGTATTCTGCAGACGGTATTGCGCCAGATTATGGCTTAAGATTATGAATACAAAAAGACAGTGGAGCAGCAGCTCCACTGTCTTTTTTGTATGAATTTCGGAATTAGCTAGGCCGTCCTAACCCCGTTTACTTCAGCATCTTGCCCATCCGGCGGGCTGCCTCCAGCAGCGCCGGCGCATGCTCCTTCATCATCTCCACCGTCAACCGGTTGGAGGGGCCGGATAAAGCCAGCGCGGCAACAAGCCGGTGGCTGCGGTCGAAGATCGGAGCGGATACGGCGGCCGCTCCCGGCTCTCGCTCCTCTACGCTCGTGGCATAGCCGAGCTCGTGAACTTCACGGAGCTGCTGCTGATAAGCCTCATTGCGAGACGATGCCGGCCAGGTGGCGTGCGACAGCAGCGCCTCCTGCTCAGCATGCTCGGCGAACGCGACGAGCACCTTGCTCGACGCGCCGACATACAGCGGCAGGCGTGCCCCGATCGGAGCTACCCGGCGGATCGCCTGGTTGCTCTGCACGGCCTGCACGCGGACGCGCTCCATGCCGTCCCGTACATAGAGGCTGACGGTCTCGCCGAGCACGTCGCGCAGCCGCTCCATCTCCGGCAGCAGCAGCAACGCCGGGTCGTCGGTATGCGTCAGGTTCGCAGACAGCTCCCAGACGCTGAAGCCGAGGCGGTAGCGCTCTGACGCAGGGTCGCGTATGACGAAGCCCTTTCCTTCCAGCGAAGCCAGCAGCCGATGCACCGTGCTCTTATGCAATTCTACACGGCTCGCGATTTCTGTCAGACTTAAGTCTTCTGCCTGAGTAAAGCAAAGCAATATATCCAGGGCTCGTTCCACGGCACGAACGGTTAATTTACCATCTTCCATCCATTTTCCACTCCCCGAAAATCGGTTTCACCAGTTGAAATCTATTATACCCGATATTTCGCCGATTTCCTATATCCGGTCTTTCCCATTCAAGGATCTGCTTCTGTTACGCTCAGATTACAGATTGTTTACATTTTTCGCGGCTCATTGACGATTCGTCCCTATGGATTTACTATAAAATCAATAAGAACTTTCAGACAATTGGCTCTTCTTGTCGGGCAATGCCTGTCTTCCATGCCTAGCAACGTTCAGCCTTCTATCGTCCGTCGCCCACAGACATCTCAGTGAATTGGAGGGCTCGCTATGGAAACCAATCCTTATACACCGACAACGACTCCAGCGCCGCTCCATCCCGGCTCTGTTGAAATCGCTTCCCGACGCGTCTCGTTTCTCCGCCGCCGCAAAGGCTGGCTGATCGGCATCCTGTCCGTACTGCTACTGCTGTTCAGTCTTGCGATCGCCTTCCACGCCTACGTGGCCTGGACGCTGGGACGGCCTCATATCGATCCGCTCCGTTCCAATCCGGCCGCCGCCTTCGGCGCAGCCTATGAGGATATTACGTTCCCGAGTCTCAACGGTTCGTCTGAGCTGTCGGGCTGGTACATCCCGTCGGTATCCGCTATCGACGGCGCCGAAGCCAAGCGTCAGACCGTTGTCTTCTCCCATGGCTATGGAGGCAACCGCGAGGAAATCTGGGTGCCGCTCTACGACCTGGCCAAAGCCGCCCACAAGCAGGGCTATAATGTCATTATGTTCGATTACGGGTATGTGCAGCCCAAGTGGAATGTGACGGGCGGACTGCGCGAATCGCAGGAGCTCCTCGGAGCCGTCAAGTATGCCAAGGACCGGGGCGCAGAACGCGTTTACGTCTGGGGCTTCTCCATGGGAGCCGGAACCGCCTTGCAGGCAGCACTCCAGTCCAAGGACATCGACGGCATGATCCTGGATAGCACCTTCATCCTGGAGCCCAGCACGCTTTATCACAATATGAAGCAGGTCGCCAATGTGCCGAAGTTCTCCCAGTCGCTAGTGCATATGTTTTTCCCGCTGATTAATGGTGTCAGCTTCAACGAGATTCCGTACCAGACGATTAAACAAACGGCCTATTCCATGCCGATCTTCTTCATTCACGGCAAACAGGATGTTCGCGCGCCCTACGAGATGGTCCAGGATATTTATGCCCATCAGCAGAAAAATTCCGGCTCAGCCCTCTGGATGCTTGAGAATGACGGCCATGAGCTGATCTACCGGGCACATAAGAAAGCCTACCTGCAGATGACAACGGGCTTCCTCCGTACGCTGTCTACTTCTGCCGGTGAACCGATTAAATACGGCAAGTCCCGTTAGAGTATCCCGCATATCACACAAGCCTCTCCGCATAGACTGTTCTTGGAGCTTTTATCCCGGCCGGCCGGCACGTGACGGTACAACCGTACCTGACCGTCAGCGGGATAAAGTCAAGAACTCGGGGAGGTTTTTTTATTATGCTTGTCGTTTACGGAGCACTCTTGCCCTTGCGGATTTTGGAGGAGATCCGGTTCTGGAAGATGCAGGAGAGAGAGCACACAGTCGTCATCCGAGAGCTTGTGCCTAGACTGGAGCCCCAGTATGTCAAGCTGCTTGAACAATGGGAAGGCGTCTTTGCCCAGACGGAGGCCGAGGCGATCCGCTGGATCGAGGCGCTTGTCCGCAATCCCTCGTCCCCATCGCCTGAGCTAAACGCACATATCCATCAACTGCTCGTCACCTCTACGGTGCAATCCCAGACATTTATTCAGCACTTGTTCCAGATCCTGCATCATAGTGCGCCGGTTAAGGTGAGCCCCGTTGTACAGACCGTCATCCTGCACATTATCCGCGAGTCGGAATATTTCCTAGGTGTACTCCAGGCTGTCCAAGAACAAGGCACAGCCGGGGTCCCAGCTGCCGCGCCGCCCGGCCAAGGACGTCCGCTTACCGCTGGCTACGAACCCGTGAGTGAACAAGAGCAGGAAGAAGAAGCCCGGGTACATATCCATCTGTCACCTCATGAAGAAGGAAGCCGGCCTACCGCTACGCTTGAGGGCACCTGGACGAATCAGTCTGCTCCCAAGGGGGGCGGGTCTGGGCAACAACCGGCCGCTGCCCAGACAGAAAGCGTCCAGCATCACTCTCCCCAGCCAAACCCGGCCTCAGCAGGAGGTCACAAGGCAGTCCCGATCGGCGAGCATCGCCTGCCTCCGCTGCCCTACGCATACGATGCCCTGGAGCCCTATATTGATGCCGAGACGATGCGTATCCATCACGACAAGCACCACAAGAGCTATGTCGACGGTCTGAATAAGGCCGAGAAGAAGCTGCAGGAGGCGCGCAAGTCCGGCGACTTTGACCTCGTCAAGCATTGGGAGAGGGAACTCGCCTTCAATGGAGCAGGGCATTACCTGCACACGATCTTCTGGAATGTGATGAAGCCCGGAGGAGGTGGCAAAGCCACAGGTCCGATCGCAGAGGAGATCCGCCACTCCTTCGGCAGCTTCGAGGCGTTCCAGAAGCAGTTCAGCTCGGCCGCCGACAAGGTAGAGGGCGGAGGCTGGGCGATCCTCGTCTGGAGCCCGCGCAGCCGCCGTCTGGAAATTTTGCAAGCTGAGAAGCATCAGAATCTGTCCCAGTGGGACGTTATTCCACTGCTCCCGCTGGATGTGTGGGAGCATGCCTATTACCTCAAGCATCAGAACGAACGGCCTAAGTATATTGAGGACTGGTGGCATACGGTGAACTGGGATCATGTGAACGAACGGTTCGCCGCCGCCCGTACCATCGCCTGGCCTCCTTTCTGATCGCCAGAGGGTGGTTCTCCAGGCTACACAGCTACAGAAAAAGGCTGCTCCCCCTGATGCGGATTACCGCAGCTATGGGGAAGCAGCCTTTCTATGATTCTAACCTCTACGTTCTATCCAGTTATTCCTTAACCAGCGCCAGAAATTCGGAGCGCGAAGCGGCGTCCGTGCGGAACAGACCGCGGACAGCCGACGTGACCGTCTTGCTGCCTGGCTTCTTCACGCCGCGAGAGCACATGCACAGATGCTCGCCCTCTACGACGACCATGCAGCCATGCGGCTCCAGCACTTCCATCAGGATATCGGCGATCTCCGATGTAATGCGTTCCTGCACCTGCAGCCTGCGTGTGACCGCTTCGACCAGACGGGCGAACTTACTGAGGCCCGCGATTTTCCCGCTAGGAATGTACCCGATATGCACCTTGCCGAAGAACGGCGCCATATGATGCTCGCACTGGCTGTAGTAGACAATATCCTTGACAATGACGAGCTCCTCGTGCTTCTCGTCGAACGCGACGCCGAGAATCTCATGCATATCGGCCTCGTAGCCCGCGAATATTTCTTCATACATACGCGTCACCCGAGCCGGCGTATCGAGAAGACCCTCACGGTCGACATCCTCGCCGATCAAGCGCAAAATTTCACGGACATGATGTTCGATTAGTTCTCTGTTCTCGCCTACACGGTTGTTTCTATATTCCTTGGCCGGCATGACTCTCTCCTCTTTCTCCATACGCCGTCTACGGGTCTGACAAGCAGGCCCGTGCAATGCCGCTAGCCGGATTGGGTTCCGGGGCTAGGGACGAAACTTTTTATTGTTTTTCATCATCGTCTGCATCTTCTGCATCTTCTGCATCTGTTTCTTGTCGAGGTTATACCCCATCTGCTTAGCCATCTGCTGGATCATAGCCGGATCATTCTGCATTTTCTCCAGCTGCTTGCGCAAATAAGCAACCCCAATGAAAAAACCTGCTACACCGCCCGCAATCAGAGCCAGCACAGCCGTCAACGCGTACCACATGAATCGTCCCACCCCAAAATTAGTCGGTTATCATTCCCTCATCATAACATGTCCCTCGACAGGTGACAAACGGTGTTCGCCGTCCTCTGCCTACATCAGCACACTTTCGATAAACACGGTGGTATGCTTGGCGAGGTCCACTTCCTTCACGTCCAGATCATCGCCGCTGCTCTTCACAATCCGGACGACCGGCCTGCCGGGCAGCCCCCGGTGCTGGCCTACGACAACCCCCGTCTCTCTCGTCGTCAGACGGACCGATGTTCCCGTCGGGTAGACCGACACTGTCCTAAGGAACTGGACGACCGCCTCGTGGTCCAGCTTCTTACCGGCCATGGCCGTAATTCGTTCGCATGCCTCATGCGGCAGCATCCGCTTTCCTTCCGACAGGTCGAACAGCAGTTTATCGTACGTATTGGCCACCGCTACGATCTTGGCATACAAGTGAATCTCTTCGCCGGACAGCTGACGGGGCCAGCCTTGGCCATCCAGCGTCTCATGATGCTGAAAAGCGACATGCGCGATCAGCAGGCTGAGCTCCCGCTTGTGCTTCAGCACATCGAAGCCTCTCCATGTATGATGACGCTTGGGGTCGTCGGACATATCGTCGGTGATATGCTCCAGCTTGCCTACATCATGCAGCAGCGCCCCGATCGCGAGCTCCCGGAGCTGAGCCGGTGCCAGTCCCATGTTGATACCGATCAGCGTCGAGATGATGCATACATTCATCGCATGCACATACATATCGTTATCCTCGGTTCGGATATCGGAGAGCTGGACGAGCACCTCCCGATTGGACATCACATCTTCCAGAATGGTGTCGATGCTCTGATGGAGCTGCTTGGAATTGAATTCCTTGCCAGAACGGATGGAATCGAACGTGTCATTCATCTGCTTCATGACGACTCGCTTCGTCTCCTCCGATAGAACCTCAGGAATCTCCACGTCCTCAAACTGCTTGTCCTGTATATAAATCATCGTAACACCGATCCGCTTCAGTGTCGTGATCATGAACACCGTCAACTGGACGCCCTCGGAAAGCAGCACGGATCCATTCGCGGAAAATATCGTTCGACCTAGATACTGTCCTGATTCCACATTCTCGATATGCACATATCTCATTGGCCGATCCCCCCGGACGAATACCCTTCATGTTGCAGCAAAAATGTTTTAATCCCCAGTCCCCCACCGTAACCCACCATAGCGCCGGCAGCGCCGATCACACGGTGGCAAGGTACAATAATCGGGACCGGATTGCGGTTATTCGCTCCGCCTACCGCACGGACAGCCTTGGGAGAGCCGATCTGGGACGCAATATCCTTATATGCGCACGCCTGCGCGTAGGGAACGGTCCGCAATGCTTCCCAAACCTGGACTTGAAAGGGAGTTCCTCTCAGCTCCAGCTTCACGGAGAATTGCTGGAGGCTCCCGCCAAAGTAAGCGTCCAGTTCTGCGCTCGCCTCGCTTAGCGCCGCTGGAGCATACTGCCAGCTCCGGGTGCCGAACCATCGGTCAGACCATAGCTCCAGCTTATCCCGGGAGGCTTCGAAGCCTCCGAATCCCACCCGGCACAAGGCTCCACTGAAGGAAGCAAGTGTTAGAACTCCTATCGGAGAATCTACTTCCGTATAGGTTATCGTATTCGTCGTCATGTCGCCGTGTCATACCCTTCCAGCCTCCAGCGTACCGGCTGCCTTGTTAATTTCGCGGAGCACCGCCTCGTCCTTCTCCCGCTCCGAAGCCTGTCTCAGGGCTTCCAGCGCTTCCCCCGTGCCGATGCGTCCCAGTGACCAAGCCGCCGTACCGCGAATTTCGGGACGCACATCTGCCAGCAGAAGCTGTGCAAGCTCCGGTACGCTGCTCGCATCGCGGAAGTTGCCAAGCGCCAGCACCGCATTGCGCTGTATCGGCTTGCGGCCCCGCCAGGCGGCCGAGCTGGAGCCGAACCGCTCGCCAAACTCGCGGTTGGACATGAACAGCAGCGACTTCAACAACGGCTTGACGACCTCCGGATCAGGCTGAAGCTCCGGATGGTGCCCCGCGTGAATCCCCTTGTTCTTAGGGCACACAATCTGGCAGGTGTCACAGCCATACAGCCGGTTGCCAATCTTGCGTTTCATTTCGTCATCCTCGATCATTCCCTTGGTCTGGGTGACGAACGAGACGCATTGCTTGGCATTCAATTGACCCGGCCCTACCAGTGCACCAGTCGGGCAGGCATCGATACAGATCGTACAATCCCCGCAGCTCTCGATAACTGGCTCGTCAGGCGGAAAGGGAAGGTTGGTAATAAGCTCCCCAAGATACACCCACGAGCCCCACTCCGGGGTAATGATCGCGCAGTTTTTCCCGCTCCAGCCTATGCCTGCGCGCTCCGCCACGGCCCGGTCGACCAAGGCGCCTGTATCGACCATGTTCACCATACGAGCCCCAGGCACTCTGGCCTGCAGCCAAGCCTCGATCCGCTCCAGCCGGTTGCGGAGCACCTGGTGGTAATCCTGCCCCCAGGCGGATCTAGACAGCATCCCGCGATAGGCGCCCGGCTCCGAGCGGGGAGGGTTCTGGAGCTTCGACGGATAGGCCACCGCAATCGCAATCAGCGAACGCGGCGCTTCCAGCGACAAGGCGGGATCTACCCGCTTCTCAATGTCCTTCTCCTCGAACCCGGATTCGTACCCCTTCTCACGATGCTTCAATAATATGGTTTTCAGCTCAGAGAACGGCTCGGCGCTCGCAAAGCCGATCTTATCGACGCCAAGCTCCGGTGCGACCTGGCGCAGCTGTTCCCGCAGCGCATACCAGTCCATCCCTTCCCATAGTTCTCGCGTCATCTACAAACTCCTCCATTGCCGGAAAGGCCATACCACCCACTCCGCACGTCCCACCACCAGCGTGACCGGAACAGTGCCGAAGCTGCGGCTGTCGTTGCTGGCGTACCGCCTGCGGTTGTCGCCCATCACGAATACATAGCCCTCATCTACCGTCAGCGGTTCAAACCGGCCGTCCTGAATGGTCGAATCGGTATAAGGCTCAGCCGCTTCCTGTCCATTTACGAACAGCTTGCCCTTCCTGACATGGACTTCATCCCCCGCAACAGCTACAATTCGCTTCACCAGAAACGGCGATTCCGTCTCGGTTCCTTCAGGACTTCGCAGCACCACGACATCACCGCGGCCCGGAGGCTTCAGGAAGTGAATTGTTTTGTTGATGAATAACCATTCGCCATCATGAAGCGTGGGCAGCATGGACGCTCCCCTAACCGCGGAGACATGGAACAAAAACTGGTGGACCAGCGTGACGACGATCAGTGCGATGAGCAAGGCTTTCACCCATGCCCAGATCTCGCGGCCTACTCCTCTATCTTCGGCATGATCTGGCCGTGCTTCCGTCATCACTGCTCACCCTTCCGAATCCCGATCCAACCAAGCCTGGTAGTAACGCATCACCTGATCGTCTTCAAACGGCGATTGACCGGAACGTACAAGCGTCAGCAGACGCTCGAGTCCTTGCTTGGCCTTCGTATCGACAATCTCAGGATAATGGTACATCTGCTTGTGACGCTCGTATTCTTCCTGATCGACGACATAGACTTCGCCGGAAGGCAGACGGATCACGTCAAGATCATAATCGATGTAAGTCACGACCCGTCCGCTGACATAAGGGGGGGAAGCGACATTACAGTAGTAGCGAACTCCCTGTTCTTCCATTAAAGCGACGATATTGAACCATTCGCCCGGTATAAAAAAAGATACACCCGGAACCCGGCTGACCCATTCCTTGCCATCGGCCTCGACAATCTTCGTCTGGCTGTTAATGAACACATACATGGCATCTTTGTGGGATTCGTGAAGCAGCCGATCGGGTACCAGCCAGTTCTCCAGCCACATCCGATGGAGATGGCCGTCGTGCTTAAAGCTTTTTATCGTATAAGTCTCGAAGGTCTCCATGAGGTTCAAACCCTTCTGCTCAGTCAGGCCATGCGATAAGTGCAGCGCATATCCGGTTCCAAGCGGTTGCTCCATCTCTTGCTACTAGCATAAACGTATGCAAGAACGGTTTCAAGAGCAGCACGCCGACTCCTTAACAAAAAAAGCATAGCAAGCGGCCCCTGCGCCCCTCGCTATGCTTACTTTTCTGTGCCAGCTTATGGCTGGCTCCATGCGGCTTCGTCTATCCGTTCACGATGCTCAGACGGTGAGACGCTCTGGAAAAATCTTGGGCCTGGTAGCCGGCTTTCTCGTAGACCGGGAGCACCAATTCATTATGGACATCGACCGTGACCATAATACGCTGAACCTTGCGCCCGACAAAACGTCCGCGGAGTGCTTCGATCAAGGCCTGTCCGATTCCCCGGCGCTGGTAGCTGTGATCGACCGCAATGCGGTAATAATAGGCTTGCTGCTTATCGATCGTACCGACGATTACGCCGACGATCTCCCCATCTTCTTCCGCGACCATGATCAGTTCGCTGTCCCAGGATAACTGGCGGGCGAACGCGGCCATAGTCTCATCATAACAGGCATCCGACAACACATTCTTAAACAACTCGGTGACGGCTACAGAATCCGACAATTGAAAAGAACGAACTTGATAAGAAGTTACCAGCATGCTGCACTCTCCCCAACCACTCTATATGGTATTTATAAAATACGACAAATCCTGCTATAATTCCTGCTAAACATTTTAAAAAAATATCAATTTCTGAAGATTTTTTTAAGTTTTCTGTGAAAACGCTTATAATGAAGCGTTTTCACGAACGTTTGTTACAATGATTTCGTTTTCATACGCAAATCAACAAATATAGCCCTCCATTCTATGGTATGGAAGACTCGGATTCTTGAGGAGCGGTTGGCCGCAAACCCCTGGGTGTAGTCAGACGCCTGAGTGCAGCTAAGCATGGGAATTAAACTTATACCCGTAACCTCTCACATTCTGGATCAGCAGTGGCTCTGACGGGTGAACCTCAATCTTCTTCCGCAGGCTGCTGATATGAACAACCACCGTGCGGGTGTCGGAGTAGCTTTCGGTCCCCCAAACCTGACGGTACAGCTCCTCCGCCGTAAAAATCTGATCCGGGTGCTGGGCCATAAACAACAGAATCTGCATTTCCTTGGTCGATACGTTCACCAGTACGCCCCTCAAGCGGACCGTATAATTGGAGATATCGATTTCCAGACCTCCGAATGTCAGCTTCCGGTAGTCACTGAGCTTGGGAGGCGGCGGCGAGCGGTGAAAGACCGGGGCTCTGCGCAGATTGGCTTCGACCCGTGCGATCAGCACCTTGGGGTCGAAGGGCTTGGTCATATAATCATCCGCCCCCAGGCCGAGACCGCGGATAATATCCTCGTTCTCCGTATTGCAGCTTATAAAGATAATCGGCACGTTGGACACCCGTCTGATGCTCTCACACAGCTCCAGTCCGTTCATACCCGGCAACCCGATATCCAGCAGCACAAGATCAGGAGACATTTGTACAAATTGATGCAGCCCGTCCCTGCCATCTCTCGATGTTTGTACCCGATAACCGTGCGAATCCAGATAGAGCTGGATCAGCGCGCTGATCTCCTTGTCATCCTCAACAAGCAATATCCGTTGCTCTTGCACATCAATCCAACTCCTCGGGTAAAATTTCAACCGGCAGTGTCAAGCGGAACGTCGAGCCTCTCCCAGGACGGCTCTCCGCTTCTACGCTTCCTCCATGAATCTGGATAATTTCCTTCACGATCGCAAGGCCGAGACCTGAGCCTTCGCCGCTGAGCTCGCCGCTCCCCTTCACGAAGCGGTCAAATACATGGTCCAGCACGGACGGGTCGATCCCCGCTCCTGTATCGCTGAGCGCTATCGTCAGCATGCCTTCCAGCGGATGATCCGGCTTGACCCCGACGGTCCCACGGATACTGATCCTACCGCCGGGCGGGGTGAACTTTAGGGCGTTGAAAATGATATTGCCGATGACCTGCTGAATCCGGAACGGATCGACAGATACCAGCGGAGTTCCTCCGAGCTCTGCCGGATCGGGAGGAACCAGATCGAAGCGAAGCTGGCGATTCTCGACATCCAATCTATATTTACCAATATAATCATGGAACAAATCATCGACGGTCACATAGGTAAAGTGGAAGGTTGACTTCCCGGCCTCCAGCTTGGACAGATCGAACAGGTCCTGGACCAGACGGCTGACCAGCACCACTTTATCATAAATCATCTGCAGGTATGACCGGTCGCCTGGACGTATGAAGCCGTCCAGCATCGCCTTCAGATAGCCTTGCACGGAAGTCATCGGCGTCCCCAGCTCATGCGAAATATTGGCCAGCAGCCGCTGCCTCGACGATTCCGCCTGCTTCAGGTGCCTGTTCACTTCCTCGAGCTGGTCGCGGTTCCGTTCCAGCTCCTTCGTCCGGTCTCGAATCCGGTCCTCCAGCGTTGCGTTGAGCACCAGCAGTTCGTCCGAAAGCTTCTCTACTTTATAATAAGCCTTGGAAAATTTCAGCGCAACGATCAGAGTCTGAACAATCATAAACTGCATAACCCCGTACGGAACGAAGTCCGCCGTCTCGACGACACCGCTGTAGTAGAGCATGTCGTTCAGCGCTGCGGCAAAGATCACAAGCGACGACAGCCCATTCAGCAGCGCCCCTTCCCTGCGCCGACAGATCGCCAGGATGAATATACAGGTAACATATACAAATATACCGATCATGTAGAACTGGAACGTGTGCAGCGAATAGGTAAAGATACGGGCCGGGAACAGCAGCACGACCAGCGACAAGGCGAATCCCGCAGCGGATAAGAGGTAAGCTGCCCGACGCGGCATCTCAGCAGGATACAACAGCCGGATGAACAATACGAAGATCGGAATCCCCCAATAAGGTGCCAGATATTCGACCTTGACCGCAAGCTCCCATGGAATATCCGGAAAAAACCTGACCAGCAGCGTATCCCCCAGCAGCAGGGAGCGCAAGGCGAGCAGGGTGCAAAATACGCCGATCAATAGACTGAGACGGTCGAGCTTGCGCAGCATGAAGAGCGCCAGATGATAGCCCCCGAGTGTCAGCAGGGCGATCGAGATGACGAGCTGCTTCACGATATTCGTCTCGCGCAGTTGGGTCACAGCGGGCGCATCCCCCATGTACAGCTCCGTCCACAGCCCGCCCTTGCGCTGCACGAAGTTGGATACCTGCAAGACCACCTCATTCATGCCTGGCTGCGCCTGAAAATAGTAAACCCGGGCATAGTTCTTGGGCTGCATCTCTCCCCTGGAGGTGCCGACCTTCCCGATCTCTGCCTGCAGCCCGCCGTTAATCCACAGTTTATATGAAGAAGCGGCCGCAGGAATGTACAGCGCCTTAACATCCCGGTCCCCTTCGGGATCAAAGCTGACCAGCAGCCGGTACGTACCGTACCCCTGCGATCCCGGAGCCGACTCGTCGCCAGGCCGCCCCCAGTCATGAGGAAGCGACACGACATAAGCAGGGCCGAGCTCCGACGGATCTGCCGCCTTCTTGAAGTCCTCAGGCTCCAGCAGCCGGTCCCTGACGAATGTCCAGGGTCCCCGAAGCTCCGTGACCGAATCTGGAGCTGCAGGGATGTTCATCCCCGCAGCCGGACTCGTATTACCTGCCGCTACCATGTGGGAGGGCAGTATTAAGCTGCCAAGCTGCAGCAGAAGAATAAACATAAGAAGCATGAGGGGAGAAAATGGTGCGTTACATCGCATGCCTAGGGCCTTCCTTATACGAAATTGGACATACCATCCGGTCATCCTGATAGATAGCAAGCGTTCAGTCTTCATTATACCTGCAAACCTTCAGCGATGGCGACTGCAAGGCGCTTCTTTTTTCCATCTCCTTAGCAACTATCATCCGCTGTTTGCGTATGTATGGTGTAACTTACGAGCGCCTGCGAATGGAGTGATCAAGTGAATACAGAGAAGAAGCATCCGTCTGGAAGCAGCACCAGGCTGCTGACTTTGTTCGTGGCGGCAAGCCTGACCACTGCAGCCGGTTGTTCCAGTCAGCCCCAAGTGCCGAGTAATGGCTGGACAAGCCCTGCCCCGGCACAGCCAGGCTCCCATACAGCTCCTCCGTCAGCGAATACAATCCCAGAAGCGTCGAATCTCGGAACAGCCGTTTCCTCCGCTTCTGATATCCCTGACGATTATTGCCGTGACGAAGACAGAGACGGCGACTGTGATGATGGCAGCGGCTCTATTAACCGTTCGAACGGTGGATTCTATTATCTGGGGTCATCGAGATATTACCCGCGATCCGGTGTTCAGCATGCCCCGTCGTCTTCTATCGTTTCGGGAACAAGCGTCAAGCCCGGCTCAACGAGCCCCAGCAGTACGACGACGCCTCCTAGCCCAACGGCCAATAAGCCGACAACCAGTACGCGGAGCGGAACCTTCACGACATCGGATAGCACATCCGGGAGTGCAGGCTCAGCGGGAAACAGCTTGAACTCCAAGAATTCTCCCGCCTCAGGAGGGACGGCAGGCTCAAGCGCGACGGCAGGAAGCAGTGCCGCCAAGCCGTCTTCCGGCAGCAGCTCGTCCACGTCCGCGAGCAGCGGCGCCTCTTCATCCGCCAGCTCTTCGTCCAAAGCAGGAAGCAGCTCGGTCAGCGGCAAATCTTCCAGCTCTTCGAGCTCTTCCAGCGGCATATCGTCCGGCGCCTCAAGCCATGGCGGAATCGGCAGCTCTTCTTCGTCCAGCGGAGGCTGATGGAACAAGTAAGCCTCCCGTCCTGACCGTAGTGAAGCCGGGCTTTTCCGTTGCATAAAAACGGATTAACGTGGCAACGATAACCCGGTATTCCTACACCACAAGGAAAGGAGGCTATTCCATGAGTCCCGCAAACGGGCAGACGACGGCAGCTATTCGCCCCATGCTAGAGCTGAGCGAACTGAAGGCTAGCCAGTGGAGTCTGGACGAGCTTCGCTCCCACTATCGCACGATGAGCGACTTGTCCCCCTGGCTGAATGCGCAGGGAACGGCAATATTAGGGCAAGTGATTCAAGAGATCGAGGAACGTGGTAATTAGTAGCAAGCGCTCTCGAATTGCAGGTCATGAATACTTAACATACATAAATGTTGATTTTATATCATAAATCAGCGATAATAAACATGAAACTTTCAAATTCTAGGAGGTAGATTTCAAGATGGCACATCAATTACCAGCACTTCCTTACGCTAACAACGCACTTGAGCCTCACATCGACGAAACGACGATGCTGATTCACCACGATCGTCACCACAACGCTTACGTTACGAACTTGAACGCTGCGCTGGAAGGCCATGCCGATCTGCAATCCAAAAGCCTTGAAGAGTTGATCTCCGACCTGAACAGCGTACCTGAAGCAATCCGTACAGCCGTTCGGAACAACGGCGGCGGACACGCGAACCACTCCCTCTTCTGGGAAACAATCGGACCAAACGGCGGCGGCGCACCAACCGGCAAGCTGGCTGATGCGATCGAAGCTGAGCTGGGCGGCCTTGATAAATTCAAAGAAGATTTTGCTAAAGCAGGCGCAACTCGTTTCGGTTCCGGCTGGGCTTTCCTGGCTGTATCCAAAGAAGGCAAGCTCAAAGTATACAGCCTGCCTAACCAAGACAGCCCGATCTTTGAAGGCGAAACACCAATCCTCGGTCTGGATGTTTGGGAGCATGCTTACTACCTGAAATACCAAAACAAACGCCCTGATTACATCGCTGCTTTCTGGAACGTTGTAAACTGGGAAGAAGTCGGCAAGCGTTACGAAGCTGCTGTTAAGTAATCTATCTTACAAGGCTTTGAAAAAAGACATGAACCGCAATTGCGGTCATGTCTTTTTTGTCTTGTTTATCCAAAGAGACAGGCCTGCATCCCATCTGAACATACGGTCAAGCAGGTCCTCCATCCCGCTTCGCTTAAGTGTCCATCGGGATATGATCCCAATCCTCCATTCCACAGCCGACCATCCAGAACAAGCCCCTGCGTCTCTCCATAACAATACTCTCTATCATACCGGCCGGAGCGTCTTGCCCCTGTATCCGGCTGTTTACGCAGGCCCAGTGCAGCCGGTATGTCTTGTCAGCCGCATCCAGGATATCCTCACGACTGCGCAAAGCCGTCTGGCGATAAAGCTCCTCAAATGAGCCCCATTTGGAGACAGCCTCGATCGCATAGCTGCTATCGCAAATACGATCCGGAAAGTCAAGTGAATCCGTCAGCTGAAGCGCCCAGATCAGCGGCCAATAAGCTTCATACTGCCAAGCGATATTGACGGCTTCCTGCGGGTCGGGTTGCTCCTCGCTCAGCAGACGGCGTTCATCTTCGGTCAGTTGATCCTCTACGCCGTATTTGCTCAGCAAGCCCATCACAAACGCCTTGGACTCGTCAAGCTCGCCACCGTTGGCCGCATCACAGGCGTATTGAATCACGATCAATAAAGCAACCGCTCTTCTGGCTATCTCTTCCTGGGACTTCCACCTGCACTCACTTACTGGCGGAAGTTGCGGCAATGTGTCCAGGTATGGGATACCTCGTTCGCGCAGTTCATGGATCGAAGCCTGTCTTCTGCGCTCGCCTTCCTCGGATTCTATCTCCTCGCCTCTGATCTTGCGGGTACAGGCCCGAGGATGGAAGTCTGCCGGTCCTGAAGAGCCGTCCGGATATACGATGACTTGTCCATCATAATCAAGCAGCGTCCCGTCCTGCAAAAAGCCAATCCCCCCAATCTTGGACAGCAGTTCCTTGCACAGTCTGAATGGTTCATCGCCAAGCTCCTTTTCCGCCTCGATCGCAATCATCGTGTTCAATGCGGAAATTTGCGTAAGCACGAGCTTCTTCCGATGCTCATCAGCAAAGGGAATATGGTCATAAAACCCCATCATGCCAGGAATATTGCTTTCGAAATAGTCCAAATTCGTGTCCTCGCTGAGAACCCTAAGCATGATCCTCCACCTGTTAAATAGCGACTTTCTTGTAACTGTGTAATCATGGCCGGTTTTCTCGATGCTGTGCTTTCCCGTATACACCTCTCTGATGACGGCTTCCATATCATTCGTATCATTTCTAGATGCAAAGATAGTAAAGTACTTCAATGTCCAACCTCCTAGGGGCCATATATACCGGATGGCCTGAATTTCAAGCCGCTTGTCCGATTTAACGGACACAGCTTACTCACATTATTTTAAATCACGGTACACTGGTATATCGGGGAAATACAGGATATAATTTATAGCATAACCAATCATGACTGTATCCGGAAAGAGTGAAGCCTATGGACAAGCTGGTCCCACTCCTGCAGCATGTGCCCTTGTTCCAGGATTTAGCGGTGGAGGAGTTGGAAACCATCGCCCCATTGTTTGTCGAACGTAAGTATAAGAAGGGCACCATTTTATTTTTCGAAGGAGATATCGGCGACGAATTCTTCCTGATCCAAAGCGGCGTGGTCAAGGTATACCGCATTGACAATGCGAAAGAGATCATTCTTTCCCTGTTTCATGAAGGGGATTTTTTTGGTGAGATGGCCCTTGTTCAGAGAGGGCTTCAACGGTCGGCCACAGCGGAGACGATGGACAACTGCTCCATCTATACCTTGGTTCGTTCTGAGTTCTACGCTTTTATGGAACGCAGTCCCAAGCTGTGCCTGCGCCTGATGGAAACGACCATGGAGCGCCTGCGCAAAGCCAATGAACAAATCTACGACCTCACCTTCCTGGACGTGCGCACCCGAATTATCAAGACTATCTTTAAATTATCCGAGCAATACGGCCAGACTAAAGCCAGCGGTACGCTGATCAACATCAAGCTAACCCACCAGCAGCTCGCCAATCTGGTGGGCACCGTTCGCGAATCTGTGACCAAGGTGCTGCAGGAGCTTCAGGAAGACCGGATTATTTCAATTAACAAGAAATATATTTCCGTTCGAAACGTCGAAGCACTGAAGAAACTGATCTATTAATCTGTCCGCTCTCTTTCTTATTCTCAACGCCAAAGCCCCCGTCATCCGCTCATAGAGCGAAATACGGGGGCTTTGTTTGGTTTCCGGCGATCCTATGACTGTGGATGCGGGACGGAGCTCTGTTCGAAATACGCGCTCAAGATACGGATAAATACATTCGGAAATGCATAACCTTCCATATCCTGCGGACCGATCCAGCGGTAATGAGACGGGAGCACCGCGGATGCCCCGGAGAACAGGCTCAGCGCCAGCTCCTCCGGCCTAGCCGTATACACGTCCATCTTCCAGTGAATATGACTGAACGTATGCTCGGCCTGCATCATCCAAGTTAATCCGCCGATGCCTATGCTGTCCTCGGCGATATGTGCGGCCAGACGCTCGTGAGCCATCGCCAGCCCCGCAGGGCCGGGTAACCCATCGTCCGGCATCAAGGTGTGGGGCAGCTCCCACATGCGGGCGAGCAGCCCCTCAGCCGGACGCTGACGGATCAGCAGCTTGCCGGCATGCTCGCCCGTCCCCTCCAGCAGCAAAGCCGCACGTGCTTCCGGGCGGGGCGGCTTGGCCTTCGTCTTGACTGGCAGCGTCTCCTCACGACCCGCTGCGCGCCCGTCGCAGTGAGCCATGACCGGACAGGTCAGACAGTGCGGGGACTTGGGCGTACAGACCAGAGCGCCCAGCTCCATCAGTGCCTGATTGAAATCGCTGGCTTGCCCTTCGGGAATCAGCTCACGAACCAGACCTTCCATGCGTACCCGGGTCTTCGGCTTCATAATGTCGTCCTCGATGAGGAAATAACGGGAGAGTACCCGCATCACATTACCATCGACCGCAGGCTCCGGCTTGTCATAGGCTATGCTTAGAATGGCCCCCGTTGTATAAGGGCCGACCCCTTTGAGCGAAGAAACCTCTTCCTTGGTATCGGGCACCGTTCCGCCATAGCGCTCGTGTACCTCGCGCACAGCGCTTTGGAGGTTGCGGGCGCGCGAATAATAGCCAAGACCTTCCCAGGCCTTGAGCACGTCTTCCTCCGGCGCCTCAGCCAGTGCCTGAATCGTAGGGAATTTATCGATAAACCGGTGGAAGTACGGAATAACCGTATCCACCCTGGTTTGCTGCAGCATGATTTCGGATACCCAAATATAATACGGGTTCCGGTTGCGGCGCCAAGGCAAGTCCCGTTTGTGCTGGCGGTACCAGTTCAGCAGCTCCGTGGAAAAATAGCGTTGTTGCAGGGTTCGTTCCATGATGTCTCCTTTAGGTTGAATGAATGGCTTCATCTCTACCCCTCTATTATAGGCCATGGACGGACCTCCGTCACCGATTGGATGTTTGACTTACAAGGCCGGAATGTGTACGCTCAAAACATGAGTCAACGAAAGCGAGGTGCAGGCCATGAAGCAAGTCGAATTCTCCAGGAACAAAAGCCATCAGGCTCAGCAGCCCGGAGACATCCGCAGCCGTTCGCGCATGCAGGCGAGAGCGGACGGGGCTTCTTACGCCGTTTATTTGTATATATGGGGCTTAGCCTGGATGTTGTCAGCCGCTTGCCTGTTTCTCCAGCAATTCCGGGTGCTGCCTGTATCGTCTGCCCTGTTCACCGTGGTCGCCTTGGCAGCTTCTGCGCTCGTCTGGTACCGCCAGAGTGCTGGGAGTCGGTCAGATCGGGGACGCCGGGCCCCTGCTGAAGGTCAAGAGCCAGCGCGCGTAAGCAAGCACTGGAGCCTCGCTGCTCTCTACACGGCCGCAGGAGTCTTCCTGCTGCTGCTTCTCACCCGGCTTGGAGCGCTGGAGCCGCTTGACTGGTACATAGGTAAGGGATTACTGTTAGCCGTGGTCTACGGGGGACTGAGCCGCACGCTGGGGAAGCCGGTGGCGCTTCTCGCTGTCTGGCAGCTGGCGCTGACAGCTATCGTCGGCTGGAAGTATCTCGGCTTCGGGCCTGTCTGGCTCGACGGCTTTAGTGGAGCAGGCCTGCTCGTACTGGCAGGAATGCTGCAACTTTGGAATAGAGGGGAAGTCCGCACATGAAGAATTGGAAGCTTGCCGGAAGATGGGCCTTGGCAGGCATGACGGTTATGGTGCTGCTCACGGCTTGTTCGGCCAAGAATGGTCCGGAGCCGTTCGGAGGCGGCAAGTCCGCCGGCCAGACGATGACGGCAGAGGAAGCGATGGCTGGAGCCTCCAGCGAGGTTCAGTCGCTGTACAAGCAATCCTGTCTGTCCTGTCATGCCACAAATCTGGAGGGCCGCGTCGGGCCCAAAACCAATCTGCAGCATGTAGGCGCACGCCTCGAGAAGGACAAGATCGTGAAGCAGATCGAGGCCGGAGGCAACGGGATGCCTGGCTTCCAGGGCAAGCTCAAGCCCGAGGAAATTCAGGGCTTGGCCGATTGGCTCGCAGGCTTGAAATAGGTCGAAGCAACGACAGAACATTTTTCTCAGGCTGTTAGGAACGTCCCAATCCGTGACGTTCCGCTACCCGCCTAACACAAATAGGGCAAGCCTGCTGAGGCTTAGCCCTTTTTCTGTATCTATGAGGCTAGCTAACGATGTGAAGGGCCTGCTTGTTCCACGACGGCATACGCCATAGCCATTGTCTCGCTGTGAGTAATGGACAGATGAATGATAACCCCTTCGCCGTCTGAGGCGGTTCCAAGGCTGCACTGCCCGAGGCGCTGCCAGGCCGCATCGCTGAGCCTGCATACCGGCTTCCCCGACGCATCGGGGAGCACCTCCATATCTTGAAGGGAAATCAGCTTGCCTATCCCGCAGCCGAATGCCTTGACCACCGCTTCCTTGGCAGCAAATCTCCCGGCAACAAATTCCGCCAGCCTTCTCTGCCGTTTCTCAGCCAGCTTGCGTTCACCGGGTGTGAGGATCCGCTCCAAAAAGCGCTTTCCGGCTTCCTGCTCCAGAATCTTCCGAACTCTCTCAATTTCCAGCAGGTCTGATCCCACTCCAATGATCATCGTGATCCCCTCCTTCCTTTCTCTGAGCTGCTGCTTCGGCAGTCTTTTCGTAGGGTACAAGGCAGGTCTCGTACAAATAAACCACCGGGCTGCTCCGCGGTGTGGCCCGCTTGCAGCGCGGTGGTTCGTACCGATGCTTAGATGCCCGGAATACTAGCCCGCTTATGCTCGGTTTTGAGATATTGCTTCTCCAGCTTCTCACGGGCCTCGTCGGAGATCGTTTTACCTTCCAGGTAGTCGCTGTTGTCGCCGTAGGTGATACCCAGCTCCTGCTCGTCTGTCTGGCCCTCCCATAAGCCGGCCGTAGGCGCCTTGTCCAGCACGCTCTGCGGAACGCCGAGACTCCGGGCCAACTCGCGTACCTGCCGCTTATTCAGCGAGCTGAGCGGAGTGATGTCGACCGCCCCATCGCCATACTTGGTGTAGAAGCCTGTGATCGCTTCGGAGGCGTGATCCGTTCCCACGACCAGAAGATTCAATTCGAAGGCCAGCGCATATTGAACGACCATGCGCGTCCTGGCTTTCACATTTCCCTTGCCGCCGCGGCTCAAGTGCTGATGGACCCCGATCGACTTCAAGCCGAATTCGGCTTCCAATGCGATCTCGTTGACCGCTTCTTCGATATTGGTCTCCACACGGTACTTCAGGTCGAAGGCTTCTGCCACCGCGTAGCTGTCCGAGATGTCGATCTGCTGCCCATAAGGCTGGAAGACGCCGACCGTCTTGAACTCCCGGCCCTTCTCCTCCGTCAGCTCATCGGTGGCCCGCTTGCATAGTCCGGCTGCGACAGCGCTGTCGATTCCGCCGCTAATGGCGATCAGCAGCCCGCTCACTCCGGCTTTGGTTATGTATTCCTTGAGAAAATCCACCCGCTTGCGGATCTCGGCCTCCACATCAATCTGCGGCTGTACGCCAAGCTTGGCTATAATCTCCTGCTGCAAACTCATCATACCCACTCCTGTCCGAATGTCACGTGATGAACGGTCAGCCGGGGCTGTTCCCGTCGTTGTTAATTATGCTTACAAGTATACCACGAGGACGGCTCAAGGAAAAACTGCCATGTCAAGATTGCTCTATCATAAGCGATAAGAGCACTTAGGGACAGACAGTCGGTGCTGCCAGCCAAAAAAAGAGTTCCCGGCCTCTGCCGGGAACTCGCTGCCCTTCAGACGGAAGCCCTGCTCCGCCAGGAAGGATGTTTTCTCGCTCTGGGAAGAGCGTCTGCATCAACGCTTACTTAGTGAAGGACTCCAGATTCAAGGCGGCAGGAGCGAAGGCTTTCACGTTCGTCCCATTGCCCAGCAATCCGTAATCGTTATATCCCCAGGCAACGGGCTTGCCACCGGCCAGGACGGCGCTGCCACTCATGTACCCCGCGCTTATGCCTACGACGCTTCCCCCCAGATCAAGCTGGGCCGGAAACAATCGTTGGGCCTCACCTTGTACGGCCAACTGGCCTTCGTTGTTAGCCCCCCAGAGCCATAAGGTCCCATCTTCCTTGAGAGCCATGCTGTGAAGAGCCCCTGCCGAGATGGAAACGACGGAGTCCAGAGACTGGATCTGTACGGGAGTACGGCTGTCGGATGCCGTTCCGTCCCCGAGCTGGCCTGTGGAATTATTCCCCCACGCGTACACGCTTCCGTCTTCCCTCAAGGCCATGCTGTGAATCAACCCGGCGGCCACCGAGGAAATCCCGTCCAGCCCCCTGAGCCGAACCGGTTCGTGACGGTCTGTCGTGGTCCCGTCGCCCAATTGCCCGTAGCCATTGAAGCCCCAAGCGTAGACTGTTCCGTCGCTTCTCGCCGCCAAATTGTAAAACCCTCCTGCAGAGATAGACGTCACTGCGTCCAGTCCATGAACCTGAACCGGTACCGCGCGGTTGACGGTCGTTCCGTCCCCCGCCTGTCCATAACTGTTGAAGCCCCAGGCCCAGACGGTTCCGTCCGCCTTCAGAGCTAGGGAATGGCTTTCGCCAGCCTGGACAGCTACGACATTCGTCAATCTCGCAACCTGAACCGGCCTCAGCCGGTTCTCCTGCGTTCCGTCCCCCAGTTGTCCCGCTTCATTGCTGCCCCAGGCCCAGACCGTTCCGTCCTTAGCCAGTGCCAGGGTATGATATTGCCCGACTGCGGCAGCAGTGATCGGAGGCAATCCTTGGACCAGCACACGCTTCATGCTGAATAAGGTCTGCTCCAAGCCCAGTTGGCCCTTTTCATTGCTGCCCCAGGCCCATAGTGTGCCATCCGGCTGAACTTCCACCGTATGCATCGCATGGCTGCTGCCCATGACGATCGGGGAGACGAGCTTACGATCTGCGGCCACTGTCGTAACCTTCAGCTCATTGCTGAACTCGGACGCGTTGCCAGCGGCGTCCTTCGACTTCACCGCAAATGTATACGTCTGTCCGGACGTCAATCCGTTAACCTTAAAGGCTGTCTGACCATAGGTTACGCTTGTCACAGACACGCCGTCTTGATAAACCTCGTACTCTGCAACAGCGATGTTATCAGTCGCGGATGTCCACAACAGGCTGACGCTGGTCTTGGTACGGCCGGCCAGACTCAGCTCGGGCGCAGTCGGAGGCACAAGGTCTGGCAGCGGCTGGGCCGGGCCGTACACGCCGGAAACCACGCTACCGGTCCCGTATACTTGCTGAGTGACTGCAGGCCCAGCATCTGTCTGGCTATCCGAACCGGGCAAGCTAAGGCCGATGGAAGGCAAGTCCATCTCTGCTGCAGTGAACGGGATGGTCTTGCTCCCCGGCAATCCTCGGCCGCCGCTATCCTCGGCCTGTCCAGCCGGCAGCAGCGGAGAATAGCCTTGCAGCAGGACGATCAGCGCCAGGAAGAGGCACTTTTTTTTCAGTGAAGCTGTATTTCCTGCCAATAGATCCACTTCCCTTAATTTTGATCTCTTTGTTTCAAAACTTGACTATAAACAGACGCTATACCTCCGGAGCATTCAGTTATTCAATGACTATTCCTGCGCTGCCATAGCCTGCCACCGTATTGATGAGAGTGATACCTGTAGCCGTAGCCGAGTACACCAGGAGCAGCCGCTCTCCCTTATTTACCTGAATCGGAGTATTGAAAGTAAATTCTTTATTACTGGTTGTCCCTATAGCCACGAGACCTGTCATAGCCGGTGCGAGCGCAACCTCTTGGCCAACTGCATTGAAGGTATTACTGCCTGGGAGAGCTTTATACAACCGTGCATTGACAGTTACTGTGCTGCCGATCAGTGATAAGGCTGCCGTTGAGCTGTAATAAGCTGAGAGCGAGGTCACTTTTCCATCGCGTGGAGCAACGAATGCAAAATTTAGAAGGGTTCCTCCTGCTCCAGTAAGATCGATCGTCCCACCTACTATGCTTACTCCTGTTACCGAGCTGCCGAAACCAACCAAGCTTGATGTCCCCTGCTGTCCGCCTACGATGGTTGTCATCGTAATGGGCAGACCCGAGCTGAATGGAATGATGCTGCCTGCTCCTACTCCAGGGTCTCCTTTTGCTCCTGTTGGACCTGTTGGACCTGTTGGACCTGTTATCCCTTGAGCGCCGGTTGCTCCTGTCGCTCCGGTCGCACCTGTTGCTCCGTCTACTCCGTCTACTCCGTCTACTCCGTATGCTCCAGTGGCTCCTGTTACCCCTTGAATCCCCTGAATCCCTTGAGGTCCGGTTGCTCCCGTAGCTCCCGTGGCCCCCGTTGCACCGACCAATAGCGTGTAGTCAGACGGTACAACTCCAGGAACACTCGCAGGAGCGTTTACCGTTACAATATATAAGCTGCCGTTGTGTGTGATGACTTGACCGACGGAATAGCTGGTTCCCGGAGTGTAGGTAGTAACGCCCTCTAAACCGATACCCGTGGGACCTGTTGCCCCTGTTACTCCCGTGGCTCCCGTTACACCTTGAACCCCTTGGATACCTTGCGCCCCTGTTGCTCCCGTATCACCCGTTGCACCTACAGCTCCGGTCGCTCCCGTGGCTCCCGTTACACCTTGGACACCTTGGATACCTTGCGGTCCTGTGGCTCCCGTATCACCCGTTGCACCTACAGCTCCGGTCGCTCCTGTGGCTCCCGTCACACCTTGGACACCTTGAATACCTTGCGGTCCTGTCGCTCCCGTGGCTCCTGTCGCTCCGGTCGGCCCCGTGGCTCCTGTCACGCCTTGAATCCCTTGAATACCTTGCGCACCTGTAGCTCCGGTCGCTCCTGTCAAGCCCGTTGCTCCCGTCGCACCTGTGGCTCCTGTTATACCTTGGATCCCTTGGGCCCCCTGAGGTCCTGTCGCACCTGTTACACCGATATCACCGGTAGCACCAGTTGCTCCTGTAGCGCCGGTGACTCCGCGGTCGCCGGATGAACCTGAGTCACCTTTGGCTCCTTGATCGCCCTTCTCACCACGTTCACCCGTTACACCGGTATCACCTTTTTCCCCTTTGGCTCCAGGCGCACCTGGAATTCCAGGCTGGGCTCCTCCGATCACTTCAACAAAGCTGGCGTTATTTCCATTATGAATAACAGTGACAAGACTTCCAGACGCGATGCTGCCGATGCCGTCTACTCCGTAAAGCACAGCGTCCGGCCCCAGAGTAAAGCGAACCGTCTCGCCCTGGCTGCTCTTGACCTCCAGCGAACCGTTGCCCAGCTCTGTCACTTGGCCTCTTGTGATGCGGTCAGAACGCACCGGAGCAAAGATTTCGGAATTGGACAAAATAACCGCATATTCCGCACGAGTAGCTACTTTCTTCGGCTTGAACGTATTATCCGGGAAGCCGGAGATGACATTGCGGTTAATCGCCGCATTGATATAGCCCTTGGCCCAGTCCGAGATTGATCCCGCATCGGCGAATGCAGGCGCGAAGCTATTCAGCTTAGCGGCTTCGGCTTCCTTGCCAGTCGCGCGGATCACCAGGCGGGTAAGCCACTCCCGATTGGCCGGCTCTTTCCCCCAGACAACGCCCACAGGCTTCACTTCCTCGCTTGTGACGAGGAGGCCTTTATCCAGAGCCAGCTTGACCCATGGCTGTGCCCAGGCATCCACCGTAAACGGCAGACTGCCCTCGGCGGACTGCGGCGCATCATAGCCGAGGAAGCGCAGCACCATCACCACAGCCTCCTGATTCGTCACCGGAGCGTCCGGATTGAAGTTACCGCTTTCATCTCCGACGTTGACACCCAGAGCCGACAGCTTGGCAATATATTTATGTGCCCATGAAGAGGTGTCGATATCCCCGAAGGATGCCGCGTTAGCCCTCGAAGCTAAACCGCTGCCTTGGTAGGGAACTACGGGCGTAAGCATCTGGCTCAAGAGCATAAACGCCACTGAGCTCTTATAGAAAAGGGCCTTGCCGTGCTTTTTATTTGTTTTGGATTGGCTTACTGGACTCATGAATTACGCCTCCTGGGAAATTAAAGATAACTGTTGTTCCAAATAGTTGCGGTTGGCTAGAACGCTGGGATGCTCCGGCACATAGCCCGCCGCCAATTCATTATGCCGGTAGGCTTGTTCGTACAGCCCCATACGGTCATAGCACACGCAGAGCTGCAGATGAGGAACCCACGTCCAGCTCGCTAGATCGAGTCTGGCATTCGGATCTGCCGGACGGCGAACCTCTGCAGCTAGCTTGTACCAGAATTCCGCTTCCTCCGGCCGATTCGCGTTCAGCTCGTAATCCCCCAGCCTGCAGCAGATTTCCGCCCTAGGCATGCCGTAGGTGAAGGACTGAAGAGCCTTCATTCTGGCCTCCTGGGCTTGTCCCAGCCGGTGCAACGCATCGGATGCCCGGCCGCAAGCGAGTATCCGGTCCTCCACCCAGCCATCGGGCAGCGACAGAAACCTGTCGTACTGCTCGGCCGCACGCTGCCAAAGCCCATGATCATACAGCTCATTGGCATAATACATATGATCGCGTGCTGTAAACTGCTCGCTCCGTGACAGTCTTTCCTCATAAATGAGCAGATTACGGTCCGACTGCTGGTGCTTACGGTCATGTGTGACGCCGATATCGGAGTAGATCACCTTGCCAGCCACATCCAAATATTCGTGCACAGCTCCGAACCAGCGAAATCCGTTGCTCCGTTTGACCAGCCGGTTCCTCCGCAAGCTGGCGGTTACTCTCCCCTGCCCGTCGCGGCTCAGATTATAGTGCATGGATACCGCATCG
This sequence comes from Paenibacillus filicis, assembly GCF_038070315.1. Classification (NCBI taxonomy): domain Bacteria; kingdom Bacillati; phylum Bacillota; class Bacilli; order Caryophanales; family Paenibacillaceae; genus Paenibacillus; species Paenibacillus filicis. The sequence goes on from NZ_JBBPCC010000019.1 coordinate 34,821, forward strand.
GTGTCCCAGGGAAGCGATGCCTTCAGCTTACGGAACCGCTCCGCATCCTCCGGCTCCAAGCGGTCATCTGCGTCAAGCCACAATACAAACTCCTGAGTGGCCAAACCGAATGCATAGTTCCTCGCCTGGGAGAAGTCGTTCACCCACTTGAAATCATAGACCCGGTCGGTATAGGCAGCGGCAATCTCCTTGGTCCGATCCTCAGAGCCCGTATCGACGATGATGATCTCGTCGACAAGCCCTCGAACGCTGGATAGGCAGCGGCCCAGCGTCAGTTCCTCATTCTTGACAATCATGCATAAGCTGACCGTAACTTGTCGGGTCAGGCGATGCAGTGCATCTTGCGGATCAAAGCCCCATTTCATGATGGCCTTGGCCCGGTTCAGCGTCAGGCGGGTTGCATACCAGTCGGGCTCCTCTGGAAACAGGGACGGCGGTTCTACCCGGATCACGAAGCAGCCTTCCGCCATATACAGACCGTAGCGCTGAGTCACCGCCCGGTAGCACCAGTCATCGTCCTCATAGGACTCGACCTCGAACCGTTCATCGAACCCGCCGACCCGCTCCAGACATTGGCGAGTCACCATGAACAGCAAGCCCACCAAGCGTGGCACCGGATTCCACTGAAATTGCTTATTCATGGTCAGTACATGTTTGATCTGATCCAGCTGATCATAGGACTTATACAAGATAGGGACACGCTGTGGACCGCTCACATCGTTCATTCTCGGCCCCGCCATACCCGCATCTGGACACTGGTCGAGACAAGCTGACAGCTGCTCTAACCAGCCGTCCGTCACCATCATCTGATCGCGCAGGAATACGATGCGCTCGCCCGAAGCCGCTGAAGCTCCCAGGTTGTATCCGGCGGCCACTCCCCGGCCTCCATTGGAAAGCACTCGAACGCCGTACAGCCGCTCCAAGTATCCGGACTGCTCGTCCGTGCAGGCGTCATTGACCAGGATCAATTCATAAGAACCTGATGTATGCATCTTGATCCTGTCGATGCATTGGACCGTTAATCTAAAATGCTGAGCTAGCACAATCAGGCTAATCTTCATCGGTCTACCATCCATACTTGAGTTTGATAATATTCCCGTCAAAGCGTTGAATTCGACTTCTCATCAACCTCCTTGTGCATATGAGGTAGAGATACTGGACAGTTTATCTAAGCTGAGCTGTATTTCTCTCATGTCTATCCATTATAAAGAACAACTCTGGACATTCTCTGGACATGGACTCCTATGTAAGAAAAGCTTACCACAACGATTTTTTGAAATATGTGTGCGAGATTACGTTTTCGTTTATTTCTTGACCCGTCAGAAACAGCCAGCCGGAGACGACAAAAAAGCCTGAAGCAAAAAGCTTCAGGCTTTCTTAAGCGCATCTCGGCGCCTTTACTTGCAATAGGTTTCGAAGGCACCGATCAAATCATTGGCGATCATCTCAGCCGAACGGTCCTCGATCTGATGACGCTGGATGAAGTGAACGAGCTGCCCGTCCTTCACCAGTGCAATCGACGGGGAGGATGGCGGGTAAGGAGCGAAAAATTCACGGGCCTTGGCCGTTGCTTCCTTATCCTGACCTGCGAATACGGTGTAAAGCTGATCCGGTTTTACTTCGTTCTGCAGAGCTTTGGCCACACCTGGACGGCATTGGCCGGCCGCACAGCCGCATACCGAGTTCACGACGATAAGTGCCGTGCCCTGCTGGTTCTCTAGCGCTCCGGCGACTTCCTCGGGAGTACGCAGCTCCTGAACGCCGATTCTGGTCAGCTCATCGCGCATCGGCTGAACCATATCTTTCATATAAGATTCAAATGACATGGACATAGAGTCTCACTCCTTTATCAACATAAGAGTTTATAAACGATCATATGTCCTCATTATACTCGCGCTACCCGATGAAAGCAAAGACCGGTTACCGTGATTCTCCGACCTATAAGGACGGATTAGCTTTACTTTTCGTCGCTAATCGCAGCCTGTTGACCCTTTAGCCCTTCCGGCTCCTCATGCTCGCCTTCGCGGGTTGGGAATGCATCGTACGCCACATCCTGGTCTGCATGCTGAAAAGAAGAGGATTGGGGCGCAATGCCCTCCTCGAACCATTCGCGGTTCTCTGCGCTATGAAACCCGATGTCCTTATAAGGATGCACCCAGTCGTCACCGGACATCGTGGCCGGATCGGTGTTCTTACTCCACTGCTCCAGCGGAGATTGCTCCGACTGATACTCATGATCACCGATTAGCACGCCGTGTTCATTGACGAATGCTTCATGCGGGCCGCGCCCCGCCGTGTATTCGGGGCGGAAGTTGATCTCGAATGGGTCAAGCTCGGGATCGTTTTTCCGGTTATACGCAATGTCCGTATTGACTTCTTGATAGGACGAGCCTGCTTCGTCCTGGTGGTTCTCCTGGGCTTTGTCCCTCACTTGACTGCCTCCTTACAAATCCCCCCTATACGGAGGGGCGATTGGGTCCGTTCAGCTTTTTATCGAAGGCTGCCGGTTGTTTGTTCGGCTGTTCCTCTGCTTGCTTCAGCTGCTCCTTGGAGCTGCCTTCTTCCCGGTTTTGCTTGGCCATCTGTTTATACCTCCTCGTAGTTTTCCTTAGTATGCATAGATATAGGTCGCTTTCATTCAAGACGGCTGCTGCAGAAATTGGCAGCGGAAGGCGTGATTGTCCAGAACACGGAAGGCATACCCCCGTTCCTTGAGATGCGCGATGATATCAGGAAGGGCCTGGACCGTCGTCGTCTTGGGATCGGTGTCATGCATCAACACGATAATCTGCCGCTTGCCTGCGCTATTGGATTTGACGGCATCCACGATCGCCTGCTTGGACATGACGGCCGCCGCCGCATCCGTTGAGCTGACATTCCAGTCGAAATAAGGAATGTCTGTGTCCGACATCTCCCGGGTGAGCTTCTCCATGATATGACGCCCTCCGGCCCGCCAGCTCAGCCTATTGTTGGAGCCACCCGGAAACCTGAGAATTCCCGGCTTTGTGCCTGTGACATGCAGCAGCAGTTTGTCCAATTTGGCCGCATCGGCCTTGAAATCCTCCACTGACCTGTAGATGGTCGAATACTGATGGGAATAGGTATGGTTGCCAAGAGCATGTCCCTCACGAATGATACGTCTATAAGATTCCAGGTGGCGTTCCCCCTCCTTACCAATGACGAAAAAGGTAGCCGGTACCCCCTGCTCACGCAGGATGTTGAGAATGGCTCCCGTATGGCCGGAAGGCCCGTCATCGAAGGTAAGGTAGGCGACAGGTGTTTCAGCGTGAACCTGACGTTGTGAAGCTTCCTGCTTCTTGCTTTCCCTTGGCTGGGGCTCATAGTGTGAGGCTCCAAACTCCGCGAGCATCGTCTGACCCGTTGTTACCCGTTCCTCCTCTACAAAGGGAACAGCTCTGCTCTGCGCTCCAGCTTGGTCTTCTATAACGGGCATATGCCCGCCTGAGGGGCCCGACCCGCAACCCATAAGCAGCATCGGAATAGCCACGGCCGCTGTAACCGCTGCCCTCAGGATTTGTCTGATTGCTCGGTTCATAGCCTTTCCACCTCCCCTATACGACCAAAGACCCTGTACGTCGTAGTATGGACTTTTCGGCTCAATTGCCGAACTATAAGGTTGTTGGAAAAACAGTCCGATTCTGGTAAAAAGACATGCAAAAATAGACTCCGAACGGCTGTCTCCGTACAAAGTCTATTTGTTGTTACCTTTATTCCTCTTACAACTAAAACAATGAAAGCCCTGCCTCTCTTCCATCCTTGCGGCTCCGAAGACCGCGCCAGTGAGAATCAGTTAAACCGCCATGTACTTCTAATTCCTGAAATTCTTGAGACTTGTCGGATCAGCATGTGGGAAAACGACATCTAAAAGCTGAGGAATTGACGCTTATGGAGGATATATGGAGGATAATAAGATTTGTCTATTATATATCGATTTCGATAGAAATGCAAGCCTGCCATTCCCTTAAATAGGGATTCGAACATATTTAAGACAAGTCTTACCCCATTTTCCCACGAAATCGCGCAAATTCAAGGGCATCGGGTGAAATTCGGGCAATAGTCATACAAAGCTGGCTCCCTGCATCGTGAATGTACCCCTAGTGACCTTGCACGAGGTTTGAGCGCCTTCTCCCGTTTCGATATAATACAGGGTAAGGCATGATCTATTTCTAACGCCACACATATTCGGTTTACCAAGGAGGTGTACCTATCCGCCTCACGCAGGGGATAGGGAATGTTTGAGTAGTGACCCGTTACCTTTACTGATTAACGCGGTTTTAATTCTTGTTTTAGTGCTGCTGAACGGTTTTTTTGTAGCCGCGGAGTTCGCCTTCGTCAAAGTAAGAAATTCGCGGATCGACACGCTCGCGCAAGGCGGCAACATGAGCGCCAAGTTTGCCCAGAAGATTACCGGCAATATTAACGCTTATTTATCTGCTTGCCAGCTAGGCATCACCCTTACCTCGCTCGTACTCGGTTGGGTCGGAGAACCGACCATATCCAAGATCATGGAGCCTATATTGAAGGATTGGCTGCAGCTTAGCCCGACTGTGGTGCATGTCATCTCGTTCATTATCGCTTTCAGCCTGATCACTGCCTTCCATATTACGCTCGGCGAGCAATTTCCCAAAACCTATGCGATCCGCCAATCGGAGAAGGTCACCTTGTGGACCGCCGCGCCGATGATTCTGTTCTACAAGCTGATGTTCCCTTTTATCTGGGCGCTCAATGGCGTATCCAACTGGATGCTGCGTCTGGTGGGTATAGAGCCTACGAACGAGCATGAGTCGGCACATACCGAAGACGAGATTCGCGTTCTGATGAAAGAAAGTCACAAGAGCGGCTTTATCGACAACACGGAGCTTACTCTTTTCGACAATATATTTGAATTTGCGGAGACGAACGCCCGCGAGATTATGATTCCTCGTACCGAGATGGGCTGCTTGTATGCCAATCTGTCGTTTGACGAGAACCTGGACATCGCCCTGAACGAGATGCGGACCCGCTATCCCGTGTGCGATCCGGATAAAGATAACATTATCGGCTTCGTGCATATTAAGGATCTGATGAAGGCGCGTGGCAAGCTGTCCGACATGCGCACGATCATGCGGCCGATCACAAAGGTGCCCGATTCGATGCCGATCAGCAATCTGCTCAAGCTGATGCAGCGCAAGAAGTCGCAGATCGCCCTGCTGATCGATGAATACGGCGGCACGGCAGGACTGGTCACCATCGAGGATATTCTGGAAGAAATCGTCGGGGAAATTCAGGACGAATTCGACCCGGACCAGCGTCCAAGTGTTGAGAAGCGCGACGAATTCACCTTCTCGATCGATGGACGGATGCTGATTGACGAAGTCAACGACCAATTCGGACTGGAGATCGAATCCGAGGATTACGATACGATCGGCGGCTGGATGTACGCGCAGGTTGAAATTCCGCCGAAGCATGGGCAATCGGTTATGTATGACGAATCCTTCGAATTCTTGATCGAAGAAACGGATGATCTGCGCATCTCGCGCCTGACCGTCCGTAATCTGCAAGCACACAGCCAGTCACAATCAGCCTGATCCTGACTTGTCAGGAAGGCGCTCTCTTGTAATAGGCCGGCTCAGGCAGCCCAGACGCTGCTTGGGCCGGCCTATTCGCTCGTGTATAATAAGAAGCACTTACTTAACCGGATGACTAGGAGGCTTTCTATGTTTTATGATGTGATCGTCGTCGGAGGCGGGCCCTCCGGGCTGATGGCGTGTATCTCCGCCAGCTCCCGTGGAGCGCGCGTACTGCTGATCGACAAGGGGGACAAGCTGGGCCGCAAGCTCGGCATCTCCGGCGGCGGACGCTGCAACGTGACGAATAATAAGGAGACCGAGGAGCTGATCAAGCATATTCCCGGCAACGGGAGGTTCTTGTACAGCGCCTTCGCTCACTTTAATAACCAGGATATTATCCGCTTCTTCGAGGATATGGGCATCAAGCTGAAGGAAGAGGACCGCGGACGGATGTTCCCTGTCTCCGACAAGGCCAAGACCGTCGTCGAGGCGCTGATTAACCGCGCCCGGAGCCAAGGCGTTCAGATGCGGGTCAACAGCCCGGTAGACCGTGTGCTGTATGACAGCGACCAGGTAAAGGGTATACGGCTCAAGTCGGGCGAGGTTATTGAGGCTTCGAGCGTCATCGTTGCCACAGGGGGAAAGTCCGTCCCCCATACCGGCTCCACCGGAGACGGCTATCCGTGGGCGGAGGAGGCTGGGCATACGATTACCGAGCTTTACCCGACCGAGGTGCCGCTTGTCTCCCGTGAGGCGTTTATCCAGAGCAAAGAGCTGCAAGGACTGTCTTTGCGAGATATAACGGTGTCTGTCTGGAGTCCGAAGGGAAAGAAGGCGGTCGAGCATGAAGGCGATCTGATCTTCACCCACTTCGGCGTATCCGGCCCCACAGCTCTGCGCTGCAGCCAGTTCGTGGTCAAGCTGAAGAAGCAGTTCGAGGTACCGACTGTCCGGATCACACTCGATCTGTTTCCTGAGCGAAGCGAGGATGAACTATATGCCGCGACGATGAAGCTCGCCGAGCAGGAGCCTAAGAAAGCCATCAAGAACGTCCTGAAGGGCTTGCTCCAGGAGCGTATGATTCCGATCCTGCTGAAGAAGTCCGGTCTGCGCGAGGATACGACGTACGACAACATCCCCAAGCAGCCGTGGCAGCAGCTCGCTGCGCTGCTCAAGGCGTTCCCGATCCAAATCTCGGGAACCTTATCCATCGAGGAAGCCTTCGTCACCGGGGGCGGCGTGCATCTGAAGGAACTCGATCCCAAGACGATGATGTCCAAGTGCAAGAATGGGCTTTTCTTCTGCGGAGAGATTCTGGATATTCATGGCTATACCGGAGGCTATAATATCACAGCGGCGTTTACGACAGGGTATACGGCAGGGCTGCATGCGGCCGAGTTGAAGGCGGAATCTGGGAACCTAAAAAGCATGTAATAGAGATTTTCTAGAAAAAGAAAGGCTGTGTTCCTTGGAAGCGGATGATTCCCGCTCCCAGGAACACAGCCTTTTACTTTCAGATTGGCGATATGACGCCTCTCTTTTAATTGTCCAGCACTTGAATCAACCGGCGAATCATCGTTGCAGGAAGCATCATCATCTTATCGCAATCATAATGGGTGAATGAGAGAGCTTCGATCAGAGTGGAACTATCTTCTAGAGCAACAGCGGCTCGAGATACCTCGTCCGACCCTACTCACAAAAAAAACGGCGACCTCCAGGGTCACCGCTCCTCTTGCTCTTCATAAGGCTCGATATGCACATGAACATTGCCGATATGGTGCTCATCACGCATCCGGCGCTCGATCTCGTCGCTGATATCGTGGCTCTCGCCCACGGACAACTCAGCGCTAACTTCGACGACAACATCGAGCAGCACACTGCTGCCGTGGATTCTTGCGCGGATATCCTTGATGCGCTTGACGCCGGGCGTTTCCTTAACCGTGTATTTGAACTCCTTCAGCCGCTTATCGTCGAAGCCGTCCGTCAGAGTGTGCGAGGCTTCCGAGAAGATGCTCCAGGCCGTTTTCAGAATCACGAGACCTACAGCCAAGGCTGCAATTGGATCCAGGATCGGAAAGCCGAACCGGGATGCGATAATACCGGCAGCTGCCCCGATACTGACCAGCGCATCCGACCAGTTATCCTTGGCCGCCGCCATCAGCGACTGATTCTGGATACGCTTGGCGAGGCGGCTATTGTATAAGTACACGCACCACATCACAGCCGCAGAAGCGAGTGCGACCCAGGCCGCAAGCATACTCGGAGCCTCGTGAACTCCGCCCCAAAAGCTCTGGACGGCCTGCAGCACAACCTGTATGCCGGCTGCCGCCATAATGAACGAAGCAACGAGCGAAGCGATCGTTTCGGCACGCTTGTGGCCGTAGGGATGATCCCGGTCAGGCGGCTTGCGCGAGATGCGCAGCCCAATCAATACCGCCAGGGAAACGACAATATCTGTCGAGTTATTGATACCGTCGGCAGCCAGTGCCTCCGATCCGGTTATATAGCCTATGGTAATCTTCAAAGCGGACAGCAGAACATAAGCGACGATGCTGACCCACGCGCCCTTCTCGCCCTCTTTCAAGTGATCATAAGCGGTATCCACGGCGTTTCATTCCCTCCATCCTACGCATGAAAAACGTTTCTCTTTCAAAGTTCATTTATCATAACAAACGAAAGTTGAGTGGGTCTAGAGAAACAGTGTTTTCCGGACTTATAAAAATAGGTGCAGGGCAACTTTGTTTTCCCGATCAAATGTTGTAGGGGCCGTCCAACGTAAACGGAGCAGCTCAAGCGGATTCTATAAATGGATCCCCGCATCAAATCCGTCATAATCACTCCCTGACGGGTCGAATTCCGGATCGTTATCGTTGTAGGAACCGCTCGAACGGTTAGCGTAGGCTGAGGCCGATGTATCCGTCTGGATGCCTTCTTCTTCCTCGTTAATCAGATGAGCCGGAATAGAGATCATCCCCTCTGGATCGTAAGCCATCGCGAACGTCACCGTCTCGCTCGGCGCCTCATCAGTCTCCATCAGCCGGCCCCCATGGGCTTGGCCAATCTCCAGGGCGGATGTCAGATCCTGGCGTCCGACATCGATGTGCAGCACCGTACGATCCGTTTCCGTATGCAAGCTCGCTCGGTAACCCAGCTCCTCCAAGGTATCCAAAGCCATATAAGCCTCATGATTGGTGGCAAATTGAAAAAATAGCGCAGTACCGTTCATGTCTATCGATTCCTCCCGAAGAAATATATGGTTCAAGTTAGCTTGCCCCGTCACGGGAAGCTTATTCTTCCTACGTATTCATACTCTATGGAGGACACGCATAGGATGGTAACGGTTGATGTCATGCGTCCCCTGCCCCATCTATTCTATATGTTCGAAAGGAAGTGCTTACCGGATGTCCATCCCTCCACCCGATCAAGCCGATACGCCCCAATCGTCACCGGAAGATATTAAGACGCATAAAGCCGTCGCCGCCGCTTCTTACATCCTTTTCTTCCTGCCGCTGCTGGCCGCCAGACAATCCCCCTTCGCCATGTACCATAGCAACCAAGGACTCGTCCTGCTCCTGACCGCAATTGCATGCAATATCGTATTAGGCCTTATTCCTTTGCTGGGTCTGCTGCTTGTCCCGCTAGCCAACCTCGGGATTCTGGTGCTGGCGATCCTCGGCATCCTGAATGCGGTAAATGGCTATACCAAGCCACTCCCGCTGATCGGAAGCCTGACCATCCTGAGGCACCAAGCCTAACCGACATACAGGTTGTCCCTAGACAAGGCGTTCCATCTCCCGGATGGAGCGCCTATCTGCGTTTACTTCCCTTTCCCTATTGCAGGCCATGCCGGATAGGCAAAGTTTAATTGCCACAGGCCGTACTATTTGTTATCATTGACAAATAGTGCGGCCTGTGTAATATTAATAAATAACACACATGCTTTATCACTTAAAAGCTTAAAAGCCCAAAAGCTGCAAGGACGTTTGGTGAATTTGGAGAGGGGTATTGTCATGAGCAAACATCAACACAAAATTTTAGATTGTACGATCCGCGATGGCGGATTAGTGAATAACTGGGATTTTAGCGTCCAATTCGTTAAGGACATGTATTATGGACTGAGCGAAGCCGGCGTTGAATATATGGAAATCGGCTATAAGAACTCTGCAAAACTGCTCAAGGGCGCAGATGCCGGTCCTTGGCGTTTTCTCAATGAAGATTTTCTGAAGGAAGTCATTCCGAACAAAACGGGCACGAAGCTGTCCGCACTCGTTGATATCGGCCGTGTGGACGAGAAGGATATCCTACCACGCGACCAGAGCCTGCTCGACCTGATTCGCGTAGCCTGTTACATCAAAGACGTGGATAAAGGTCTGGATCTCGTGCAAAAGTTCCATGACTTCGGATACGAAACCTCCATCAACATCATGGCTCTTACCCATGTCATGGAGAATGATCTGAACGAAGCCTTCGAAGCCATCGCCAAAAGTCCGGTAGACGTGGTTTACATCGTAGACTCCTACGGCAGCATGGATTACAAGGACATCGACTATCTCGTCTCCAAGTTCCAACGCCTGCTTCCAGACAAGAAGCTTGGCTTGCATATGCATAACAATATGCAGCTAGCCTTCTCCAATACGATCATGGGCGCAAGCAAAGGCGTCGAGTTCCTCGACACCTCAGTATTTGGCATGGGCCGCGCAGCAGGTAACTGCCCGACTGAGCTGATCGTCAGCCATCTGAAAAACTCCAAATACGATGTTCGCCCCGTGCTTGGCCTGATTGAGAAGCATATGATCTCGATGCGGGAGAAATGGGAGTGGGGATACATCATTCCTTACATGATCGCAGGTGTACTGAACGATCATCCACGTGCCGCGATGGCTCTACGCTCCGGCGACAACAAAGACAATTACGTTGAGTTCTACGACAAGCTGACTTCTCCGGAAGCTATGCCTGCAGGCTCTTCCGACTAATAAGCTCACCGCTTCATAGAAAAAACGGTCAATCTTCGTTCAAGCGAAGATTGACCGTTTTTTTCATTGCCACATTGAAATGGCCGAGCGATGAATATTGCTACTAATCGTTTATCTGAAGTCCGGCGGGATCCTCCGGGCTACACCGGTTAAGATCGCCGCTTCGATAATCGCATGGCGCACTTTGGTGACGACTTTTTCATTGAAAATACTCGGGATGATGTACTGCTCGTTAAGCTCGCTTTCCGTGACTACGGAGGCTATGGCGCGTGCAGCCGCCAGCTTCATCGGCTCGTTAATCCGCCGTGCCCGGCAATCGAGCGCACCGCGGAAGATTCCCGGGAATACCAGCACGTTGTTGATCTGGTTCGGATAATCGCTCCGTCCTGTCGCGAAGACGCGTACATGCGGGATCGCTTCGTCTGGCGCAATTTCTGGATTCGGATTAGCCATGGCGAAGACGATGCTATCCGGCTTCATTTTTTGCACATCGTCGCCATTCAGCAGGCCGCCGCGCGATACGCCGATGAACACATCGGCATCCACGATCACTTCCTTCAACGTCCCCGGCTCCCCTTGTACCTGCGGCTGCTCAGCCAGCCACTGCCACATCGGGTACTCATAGGTGCCCCCGCGGACGATCGCGCCCTCACGGTCCACCGGCACCAGTTGGGTAACTCCGGCAGCCAGCAGCATTTTGCAGATGGATACCCCGGCGGCTCCGATGCCGTTGACGACGACACGGACATTCTCAATCCGTTTGCCCACAACCTTCAGTGCGTTCAGCAAGCCGGCGATCACAACAACGGCTGTCCCGTGCTGGTCGTCATGGAAGATCGGGATATCCAATTCCTCGGCAAGCCGGGTTTCAATCTCAAAGCAGCGTGGGGAGCTGATATCTTCCAGGTTAATGCCGCCAAAGATCGGACTGATCGCCTTGATCGTCCGGATGATCTCCTCGGTATCTTTCGTATCGAGGCAGATCGGGAACGCATCGACGCCGGCGAGCTGCTTGAACAGCATAGCCTTCCCTTCCATAACAGGAGCAGCCGCATGCGGGCCAATATCACCAAGGCCCAGCACAGCCGTTCCGTCCGTGACGACAGCAACTGTATTTCTTTTTATCGTAAGGGAGTAAGCCTTGCGCGGATTTTCATGAATAGCCGTACATACCCGGGCCACCCCCGGCGTGTACACCCGGGACAAATCGTCGCGGTTTTTGATCGGCACATTCGGCTGCATGTTGATTTTGCCGCCGAGATGAACGAGGAAGGTACGGTCGGAAACGTTGATCAGCTTGATGCCATCATGCAGCTTCAGTGCATCGACAACCTGTGTTTCCTCAGACTCTGCCACATCGACCGTAATGTCGCGGATGGAAGAATCCTTGCCCGGGCGAATAACGTCGATCGATGTAATATCTCCGCCTGCTTTACTGATCGTTGCGGCTACATCCCCAAACGATACCAACTCATGATTAAGCTCCACACGCAAAATGATACTGGTCTGTGCCATGCTTATTCCCTTCCTTCGGCATAAAAGTGTGTCATGATCAACATATATGACCTATGAATAGAATCATGGTATCATGTATGTGATTTCATTGGCAAATGAAAATGAGCTTGCACCCTGATTAGAAAGATTTTTCACTTCTTGCCGCGGATGGCACGCAAGGCCGACTCCAGCATCCCTTCATCCATCGGGCCGGGATGCTTTTGACGGATAATTCCCTCTTCATCAATCACGAAGGTAGCCGGGTACGCCTGAACCCGGTACAGCTTGCCCACCTCTCCTGTCCGGTCCAGCGGAATCGGGAAGGTCAGCTTCCACTCCTCGACCCACGCTTTCACGACCGGCAGACTCGCTTCTGTCTGCGTCTCATTCACACCTAGAATGACGACTCGATCCTTTTCATTATTTGTATAAAACTGCTGCATATACGGCATTTCCGCCTGGCAGGGCGGGCACCAGGTAGCCCAAAAATTAACAAAGACCACACTGCCCCGGTAATCGGACAGCTTGACCTCCTCCCCACTGAGCAGGGACAAGGTGAAATCCGGAGCCTGCTGGCCGACCCTAAGCCCAATCTCCCCTTCTCCCCCGATCAGATTCACCCCTCTGTCCTTCAATTGATCGGATACCGTGATGAGAACAGCGAAGCCGATTCCGAACAGCAGCATCCTTTGCAGCGCCACTTTGGGTGAGAATTTCCGGCTTCCTGTCAGCCATACGATGAGGATGGCTATGCCGAGCACAGCGCCGGATATCTCCGCAATAGACGGCTTCCCTCCCAGAGCTGCCGATAGGGCCAAGTATCCCACATACCCCCCTAAAATTGCCGCCAGCAGCGAATCGCTATAAACGGGTCTGCCGATTTTGCGCCTTTCCAGGGAGATCCCTACATAGATGACTGCAGCGGCAGAAGCCAGCCAGGCGGCGTACCGGCCGCCACTGAAGTACAGCAGCGTTTGCGGGTTGTTCCAGATGCTCTGGATATCCGTGAGCACCCAGCCCCATTTCCAGACCAGCAGCCAGATCAGAGCCCCGCTCATCGCCGCTGAAGAAATGGCAGCGCGTTCCGGGTTTCTTCGAAGTCTCAGATTCAGCACACCGTAGCCTATCGCCGCCGCAGCCAAGACAATTACCAGATATTGATGCAGGACAAGCGGTCCCCATGTCCAAGTATCCATGTCATTTCCGTCTCCCTTTGTATCTAGTTTGTTCCATTGTGAATTGTCGTACGCAACCTTGTCAAATACTCGCCAGGCTTCGCATGCTATGCACCCAAAACATGCGGCCACATCCAGAGTTATTACAACCAGAATCTCAGGAGGGTATTCCATGATGAACAAAAAAATCGTTGTCACTTTCGTTGCTGCTGCTATTTCTCTAGGCTCGCTGGGGACTTTCACCGGACAAGCGCTGGCTGCCACCGGCACCATTGTAGGGAGTGTCAACTTCCGCAGCCAGCCGGATACCGGCGCAAGCAGCTATGGCTACCTCAAAAGCGGCGAACGTGTCGATATCGTATCCAAAGTGAACGATTGGTGGTATAAGGTTAAGGATGCCAGCGGACGTGTCGGTTACGTCTCGACTAGCAGCAAATACATCAAGGTGAACGGCTCCAACCCGGATACTGGATCAGGAACGACCAAGCCCAAGCCGTCAGCCGGTGATTCCAGCGTTGTGCGGAATAAAGTGATTGCGGCCGGAAAAACATACCTGGGCACCCCTTACGAATTCGGCTCCAACCGCAACAGCACCAAAACCTTCGACTGCTCCGCCTTCGTGCGTCAGGCCTTCAAGGAAGGGGCCGGCATTACCTTGCCGGGCGATTCGCGCAGCCAGGGAAGCTACGTCAAGTCGATCGGCAAAACGACGACCAACTGGAAAGATCTGAAGCCGGGCGATTTGATGTTCTTTATGGATTACCGTGGAAGCAGTTCATCCTCGTATCCGTCCAATAAGTCCAATCAGCGAATCAGTCATGTCGGCATCTACCTCGGGGACGGCAAGATTATGCATACATACTCCAAGGATTCGGGCGGTGTCCGAATCGATACGATCAGCGGCAAGCATTGGGAGAAACGCTTTATGTTCGGCGGCAGCGCCCTGAAATAGCCTTTATAATCCGAATATCGAACCGCCAGGAGTGAACTGCCTGGCGGTTTTTCTTGATCCAGCCGGAACTTCTTCTACCCTCTAAACGCCCACATTGCGCCGTCTTTCAGTCCGCTTTATATATCTTCACTTGACCTTAACGCAGCGTTAAGCCTTATGCTGGAAGCAAGTCCAGAGAGGAGTGCTGTGAATGCCTAATCATGAACATATCTATACCCAGCAAGCCGATTTGTATGAGCTGATGATCTCCAAGCAGCCCGGATTGTCCGAGATTATCAACCGCATCGCCCCTTATGCGGGGCGGCATCTTCTCGACGTGGGAGCAGGCTCAGGCCGCCTGACCTGCGAGCTCGCCCCCGAGGCAGCTTCCATCATTGCCACCGATCTATCCCCAGCGATGCTGGACGTACTCACGCAGCGCCTGACCAGCCAGCAGCTCAGCTCCCGCTTGCAAACCTATACGGCGGACCACCGCCAGCTTCCGGTGGCCGACCAGGCTGTAGATCTGGCCGTCTCCGGCTGGAGTCTCTGCTATCTGGCTCATGCAGACATGCCGGAGTGGAGAGACAATCTGAGCAGGATGATGCAAGAGCTGGATCGCGTAACCAAGCCTGGTGGAACGATCATCCTGTTCGAAACGATGGGAACGGGCTTTACCGAGCCAAGCCCGCCGGAATTTCTGAAACCCTATTACCGGGCGCTGGAGCAGGAATATGGGTTCCTTCATGACTGGGTACGCCTAGATTATACCTTCGATAGCGTGGAACAGGCCGCAGAGCTGACCCGGTTTTTCTTCGGGGAGGAGCTGGCAAGCACCGTCGAGCAGCAGGGCTGGAGCGTCGTGCCCGAGTGCGCTGGTGTGTGGTGGAAGCACAAATAAGACCTTCCCCCTAGGAGAGGAAGGTCTTACTTGCCGGCGTAATCATTCCGCCTTACAGCCCGAATATCGCATCAATCATCGGCTTCGTCTCGCCGCCTGGATACAGGACGTACAGCAGTATGTAGACCACGACTCCTGTAGGAGCCGTAAGCAGCCACATGATCGCTGTGATGCGTCCGATTCGCTTATGCTTGAACCAGCGCTGTTTGAAGGCATGCAGAAGGGTTACGATTCCGAATACGCCAGCCAATGTAGCGAGCGTAATATGGAAAAATAAGAACAGATGGTACGCCAGCTTCAGCTCTTCCGGGCCGCCGAAGCTGGTGTTTCCGACAAAGATAGTACGGCTCGCATAGATCAGAAAGAATGCCAGCGCAAACGCTGCGCCCCACAGCATCAGCTTCTCATGGGTCCGCCGGTTTCTCTTCACAATATGATACCAGCCAAATGCGACAAAAATCGCGCTGATGACTATGAAGCTGGTACTTATGGTAGGCAATAATATGGAAAGCTTCATGAAACATCCTCCACTATTCGCTTCTCTGGGAGATGGTAAGACTTAGACGCGGTTCGCATGTCCCGCTGCCTGTAAATACCCATCGCTCCCCAGATCCTCTTCTTCGTCATGCTTCCGTTCGCGGCGGTACCAGCGAAAGAACGTATACGCCAGCGCAAACCCGTACACGATCTCCTGTACGATCTTCATAATCACTCCGCCCAGTTGTTGATCATCAAGCATAGGCAGCAGCAGCAGATTTTCCGGGACAGCCGCATACATCGCATACATCGGAGCCTTTGCGAAAATAATGAGCGCACACGCAGGTGTCAGAAGTATTCCGTTCAGGAAGATATAAGCCATTCTTTTCAACTCGGACATCCGGTTGTACTCTGGCAGCGGGCAGAAGACCGGGAACCAGAGCAGGAAGGCCGAGAACAGGAACACAACTCTATAGGCTGTCAGCAGCGCTGTATTGGCCATCAGCGCATCCATAATGACCGGGATATGATAGACCGAAAATATAAAGTTAAACAAGAACAAAGCGAGCAGCGGATTCGTTAACACACGCACGATCCATTGAGTCGCCTTACCCTGCAGCAGCGGACGAAGGAGCCACCCTGGCAGACCAATCAGCAGAAGAGGCGGCATGACAAGATAAAGAATCGATTGCTGCAGCATATGCAGGCTGAAGTAGTAGTGATGACCGTAGTAGGCGAGCGGCGACCCTTCCGCTACATACCAGGAGATAATCCCCAGCCAGAAATACAATTGCAGCTTGGGGGCTACCGGCTCGCTTTCCGCGAATCGGGACCGCCAGCTATTCATACAGAGCGTATACAGGATACCTGCCAAGAGCAGCAGGACCAGCAGCCCGGGATTCCACAATTCAGCGAAAGATCCGGCAGCTGTATGCCCCGCATGTGTGACGACATTGGTACTGTCCATATTGAATGACTCCTTCCTTCCCGGAAGCCTTCCGGAGCTGTGTCTGATTCGTGAATTTTTTCCCAAAGTAAGGCAAAACAACTTAACAAGCTTCCTATAACGGTAAAAAAGAGGGGCTTTCAACAAGTGACAAGCCGCCTCTTTGTACGAACCTTATTACCACCAAACCCAGTAGACCGCGGCTGCAAGAGCCGTCAAAGCAACGAAAAATCCAAAGCATAATCCCACGATAGGAATGAAGTGACCGCGATCCTTCATATGCATCCAATAGGCCAACTGGAACACGATCTGGATGAGGGCCAAGCCCACTAGGAACCAGATGATAAACGAACGGTCCAACCCTCCGTACAGCACGACAGCGAACGAAAGCATCGTAAGCACGATCGAGATAATGTACGAAACGTAGTGATTACGCGGTCCTTCCAACCGGTGACGATGATCGCCTGCGGACGAAGAAGAATGTTGGTTCGCCATCTTATGGACCCACCTTTCCGAGCAGGTAAACGACCGTGAAGATAAACACCCAAACAACGTCGATAAAGTGCCAGTACAGACCAGCCACATAATACTTAGGAGCCGTAACAGTTGTCAGGCCTTTCTTGAAGCCTGAGATGATCAGCAATGAAATCCAGAGCACCCCGAACGCAACGTGCGCGCCATGGAAACCGACTAGTGTATAGAACGATGTTGCGAAGGCGCTCTTGGAGAACGTATGGCCTTCATGTACGTAGTGAACGAACTCATAAATCTCAAGGCCCAGGAACGCAAGGCCAAGTAATACGGTAACAAACATCCAACCTTGCAGCTTCTGGAACTGGCCGCGGTGCAAAGCCATCGTCGCGAACACGCTGGTCAGCGAGCTCGTGAGCAGGATGAACGTCGAGATTGCAACGAGGTCAAGCTGGAACAGATGCTCAGCAGTCGGACCATCCGGTACCTGGTTGCGCAGTGCGATGAAGGAGGCGAAGAGCGTACCGAACAATACGCACTCGCCGCCCAGGAACAGCCAGAAACCCAGGACCTTATTTTTGCCTTCAAGTGTTGCTGTTTCTGCGTGGGGCGGCAGGGCACCGCCTACTTCGTGATGAGCTGCACTCATGCCTTAGCCCCCTTATCTGTAAGCTCTTCAGGTTCGATATGGAACCCGTGATCATCAAAGACGGAACGGAAGAACATGCAAACCAGTGTAAACCCGATTCCTAGAATACTTACCACATAGACATGGTACATAAATCCGTAGCCTGCGATGAACAAGCCCAGGGACATCAGGAACGGAAGGATCGATGGTGACGGCATATGAATCGAACCCAGCGGTTCGGCCGGCGTCATCTCTTTGTTGCCTGCCATCTTCTCTTTCCAGAACGCATCGTATCCGCGTACCAGTGGAGTTTGTTTGAAGTTGTACTCCGGTGCCGGGGATGGAATCGTCCACTCCAGCGTACGTGCATCCCACGGATCCGCCGGAGCCGTAGCCGGTTTACGAGCTGTAGCCATAATGTTGATCAGGAACACGAGTGTACCGATACCCATCAGGAAAGCGCCGATTGTACTGATAAAGTTACCTTCTTCAAGCCCGACACCCGGCTGATAGGTGAATACGCGACGTGGCATTCCCATCAATCCAAGGAAATGCTGCGGGAAGAAGGTCATGTGGAAGCCGATGAAGAACGTCCAGAAATGAATCTTACCGAGCGTTTCGTTCAGCAGACGGCCAAACATCTTCGGCCACCAGTAGTACGAAGCTGCGAACAAGCCCAGAACCAAGCCGCCGACAATAACATAGTGAAAGTGAGCGACAACGAAATACGTATCATGATACTGGAAGTCAGCTGCAGGAACCGCAAGCATGACACCCGTTACTCCACCCATCGTAAATGTCGGGATAAAGGAAGTAGCAAACATATTAGCTGTTGTAAAGCGGATTTGACCGCCCCACAGTGTGAACAGCCAGTTGAAGATCTTAACACCGGTCGGAATAGCGATCGCCATCGTCGCTACCCCGAATATCGCATCCCCGACGGGACCGATACCTGTAGTGAACATGTGATGCGCCCAAACCATGAAGCCCAAGAAACCGATCAGAGCTGTAGCGAATACCATCGAGCTGTATCCGAACAAGCGTTTGCGCGAGAATGTGGCAACAATCTCAGAGATAATACCGAATGCAGGAAGGATCAGTATGTACACCTCAGGGTGACCGAAGATCCAGAAAATATGTTCCCATAGTACCGGGTTACCGCCCTTCGTGACATCGAAGAAGGCGCCGTCGAAAATCCGGTCGAACATCAGCTCGACGAGACCTACCGTAATGGCAGGGAAAGCGAACAAAATCAGAAGCGAAGTGATGAACGATGCCCAAGTGAACATCGGCATTCTCATATACGTCATGCCCGGAGCACGCATGTTGATGATCGTAACGAGGAAGTTAATCCCCCCGATAAGCGTACCGAGACCAGCAATCTGAAGTCCGAGTACGTAGAAGTCGACGCCCTTGAAGGCCCCCGTACTATCCACGATCCCTGACAACGGAGGATAGGCCGTCCAACCTGCAGCAGGAGCTCCTCCAAGGAACCAAGACGTGTTCAGCAGCAAGCCGCCGAAGAAGAACAACCAGAAACCAAGTGCATTCACGAAGGGGAACGCTACGTCGCGTGCACCGATCTGCAGCGGTACGATAGCGTTCATGAAACAGAAGATAACTGGCATTGCAGCCAAGAAAATCATCGTTGTTCCATGCATAGTCGTCAATTGGTTAAAGGTGTCGCCGATGAAAATTTTCTGATCCGGGTAAAGCAACTGGATACGGATCAAGATTGCTTCAAGTCCGCCCAGCAGGAAGAAAATTCCGCCTGCCAGCAAATACAAAATTCCGATTTTCTTATGGTCAACCGTTGTCAGCCAGTCCATCAGCCCGGTGTGACGTTTTACCGAATGCGCATGAGCCACGTATTTAACCTCCTTTTTCCTTGATGCTCGTTACTGAGGCAGCTTCAACGAGTTCAAATATTTAACCAAATCGTTAAGTTCCTGATCTTTGAGCGCTTTTTGTACATTTGGAGCGCCTTCCGAGAATGCAGGCATTTTGGCGCCCGGCTTGATCGATTGGGGATCCTTGATCCATTCCTTGATCTTCTCCGGATCATGAGGAAGGATACCTGCTACTTTCTCACGGGAAGCGAAACCATTCAGATTCGGACCTGCTCCAAGCCCTTGCGCGTTAACCGCATGACAGGAGAGGCAGTTATCTTTGAACAGTTGCTCGCCTGCTCTGGCATCCGCAGGAATGGTAGCCGGCGTCTTCATCTTCGCCACCCATTGATCGAACTGGGCTTGCTCCATCGATTTTACTTTGAAGTCCATGAGGGAGTGAGATGCGCCGCATAGCTCTGCGCACTTGCCGAGGAACGTGTCGGCTTCATCCGCTTCCAGATAATAGACGTTAGTCAATCCAGGGTTCGTATCCATTTTACCGCCGAGCGAAGGAACCCAGAAGGAGTGTTTCACGTCGGATGCAGTCAACTCGAATGCAATTTTCTTGCCTGTAGGGATGACCAGATCCTGTGCTGTTGCAATACCAAGCGAAGGATAATCAAACTGCCACCAGAAAGCGTGCGCAGTTACTTTGACGTGCAGAGCATCCTTGTTGTCTCGGTGATCTTCCAGAAGCTTGAATGTGTATTGTACCGTCGGAACAGCGAGCACGAGAAGCAGGATGATCGGAATAACGGTCCAGATGATCTCCAGCGTGTGGCTGCCTTCCACTTGTTTCGGGATGATGTCTTTCTCGCCTTTTTTCTTTCTGAAGCGAAGCAAGACATAAAAATAAAGCAAAAATACTACAATGACGACCGCGATCATGATGAAGAAGCTTAATTTCATCAGGAACAGCTGATCTCTGGCTACCGGACCCCTTGGCTTCAAGGCGGAAATCGTATTATCTCCACACCCCGTTAACAGCAGCATCATCAACCCAAAAAGAGGGATAGATCGCCACAGATTTTGCCATCGAATCATCTTCTCAATCCCACCTTAAAAAGCAAGTATTTTTCGAACAAAATAGGTCATTTTTATGTCAATGAACCTAATCACCATATTAACTATAAATTCGTCCCTGTTTTTTGTCAATGAATCTGGAGAAGTTCACAAAACGGTCATAACTCCTGATTTTTTCTTTATTTATGCGGGTTTTTGGGCATCTGAACATCTCTTTTTCCTCCTTTGAAAGCGTTATTCCAGCCCCTGACTCCCACATAAGAGACTCTACTTGTTTATTTCCATAAAGGAACTATTTTATGCATGTTTTTGGTCGGGACACGAACGCATCAAATCCCCCGCACAGACTCATCCTAAGCTTGGGATGCATCATCTGCCCTCCCCAGCTTCTAGCGTTTACAAAACGCCGAATCCTATTCCGTACAAAAGGAGGTCATCCGCAATGAGAACCAGACGGCTCATCTCCATGGCACTGGTCTTGCTCATCTGCCAGCTCATGACGGGCTGCTTCAGCCGCTATGATTACAACAGTGCGAACAATTACGGCAGCAAGCGCGATATGCCCCGGCAGGACACTTCGCGCGCTTACCAGACGGCACAACAGTACGCCCCCGTCAGTCACAAGATATCCAAGCTGGAGATGAACCAGTTCCTGTCCGACCAGGTAGCCGCGATGGACGGAGTCAGCAGCGCTATCGTGATGATGGGCGACAATATCGCGTATACGGCGATTACAATTGACAGTACGGCCAGCGGCACCCGGGGCGGCGATGTGAAAGGGACGGAAACGAATAACTACGGTCTCGTTAAAGGCTTATACAATCCGTACACGCCCTTGAGCGATTACGCCGATCCCAACGATCTGATTACTGCCAACGGCGCAGAAACGGAGATGCATCACGAGCACTTGTCCCATTTATTTAAGCAGAAGATTGCCGAGAAGATCCGATCCCTCCAGCCCACCGCAGCCGATGTCTATATTTCGGCCAATCGCGTAATCGTCAACGAATTCAACCGTATGGCGCAGGAAAGCTGGCACGGACGATCCCTTGAGCCGTTCAAGGGCCACTTTATCGAGATGATGGAGCGTACCTTCGGTACCGATCCGACAATTCCGAACCAGGCGGAGGCTAACGGCCGGGAGCTGCGTTAATGGCCTAAACTGCACATCTGCCGCTAGATTGCGGCGTTGTGCAGTTTCTTTTTGTGCCTACTTGCTGTAGAATGCATTTTAATAAGAAGAAATAGATTGGCCCAACAAATTATGATTTAGGAGATATTATAATGAAGAAAAACGAATTCGCCATTCTTGGCGTGAACGAGTCCTTGTCTGAAGCCTTGCTGAAATTCGGCTACACGGAGCCAACCCCTATTCAGAAGGAAGCGATCCCTGCGGTCCTGGCCGGATCAGATCTGATCGCCCAGGCTCAAACCGGTACCGGAAAGACGCTAGCCTTCGTGCTTCCGATCCTGGAGACGATTGATGCTTCCAAGTCCCATGTTCAAGCGCTCATCGTAACGCCAACGCGCGAGCTGGCGATCCAGATCACCGAAGAAGTGCAGCGCTGGGCCCCGCTTCAAGGGTTGAACGTGCTCTCTGCCTACGGCGGACAAGATGTAGAACGGCAAGTCCGCAAGCTGGAGGGAAGCATACATATTATTGTAGCGACACCCGGACGTCTTCTTGACCATATCCGCCGTGAGACGGTAGCCCTGCATAAGTTGTCGGTTCTCGTCCTGGACGAAGCCGATCAGATGCTTCATATGGGCTTCCTGCCTGAGGTCGAGGAGATTATCTCGGTGACGCCTTCACGCCGGCAAACCCTGCTCTTCTCCGCCACCATGCCGCAGCGCATCCGCGATCTCGCCAAAGCCTACATGCGCAAGCCGCTGGAGATTGAGGTCAAAGCAAAGCGTGTGACACTCGACGGCATCCAGCAACTGGTCATCCAGACGACGGACCGCGGCAAGCTGGATACGCTGTGCAAGATTATTGATGAAGAGAATCCGTACCTGGCCATGATCTTCTGTCGGACGAAGCTGCGCGCAGGCAAGCTGAGAGCGGAGCTTGCGGAACGTGGCTACTCATGTGACGAGCTGCATGGCGACCTGACCCAGGCCAAGCGTGAACAGGTCATGAAACGGTTCCGCGATGCCAAAATCCAACTGCTGATCGCCACCGATCTGGCCGCACGCGGTCTGGATGTTGAAGGCATCACTCATGTTGTTAACTATGATATCCCGCATGATGCGGAAAATTATATTCACCGGATCGGACGGACCGGCCGCGCCGGACAAACCGGCAAGGCCATTACACTGGCTTCGCCTCACGATACGGAGCATGTCGCGCTGATTGAGCGCGGCATTAAAGCTACGCTGTCCAAGCAGCGTTCCGGACGCCCTGTCCAGCAGAATGACGTCCCTGAGCGCCCAGCTGCAAGAGACCGCAGCGAAGGAGACGGACGTGGCTCCAGAACAGCAGCGCGCTCCGGCGGCTCCCGCCGGGACAGCGTGCGCGGCGGTCGTCGTGGTGAAGCCCCCGCAGGCGGACGCGGAAGACGAGGCGGCGAGCGTAACGCCAGCGCAGGACGCAGCGGCAACGCCGCCTCGCCAGGTCGCGGCGGACAAGCTCAAGGTCCGCGCTTCACCGCGGACCGCGAGACCGTCAGCTTCACGCAGCTCCGCCCGCGCGGCAGCGCAGGCTCCGGCCGCGCAGAGCGCCCGGCTCCACGTGACAATGACGAGCAAGGCTCGGGGTCGCGCTTCGGCAGCCCGCGCGGCGGCGACGGCTCCGCTCAGCAAAGCAGGCGGGGGGGCCAGGCCCCTTCCCGCGGTCGCGGTGCGCAAGGCGCTGCCCCTCGCTCCGGCAGCCCGCGCAGCGGTGAAGGCTTCGCTCAGCAAGGCGGGCGCGCGGGGCAAGGCTCTTCCCGCGGTCGCGACGCTCAAGGCGCAGGCTCCCGCTTCGGCAGCCCGCGCAGCGGTGACGGCTTCGCCCAGCAAGGCGGACGCGCGGGGCAGGACAGGTCTGCAGGCAAGGGCGGACGTTCACAGCAAGGCGCCAACCGTGGTTCCTCACCGGGTGGCAAGCGGCAGGGGCGGACACCGGGCGGACGCCGGGGACGTTAAGCCTCGGTTAGCCGGGGTGCGGCAGAACCGGACATAGCTTATATCTCCTAACGGAACCTTCCAGACAGGGGAGCCATCGGTCTCTGAAGCCCGTTGGCTCCCCTGCTTGCCCTGTGAAAACCTTTACCTGAATCCAGAAGTCATGTAATATTAAGGATGTAGCTAGCGGCAAGGAACTGCACTTCATGTCTTCGAAGGAGGGTTTCCATGTACGAACTGAAGGACAAAGAACTCATTTTTGTATTCACCGGACCCAATGGTGCCGGACGCAGAACGGTGGCTCAAATGTCAGGAAGTACACTGGGGATCAAGCAGGTTATCTCGTATACGACCCGCCCGCCCCGCTTATCCGAAGTTGAAGGTCAGGATTATCATTTTATTACTCCCGAGGCATTCGCCGCAGCGGAAGCCAACACCGAGTTTATTGAGGTCATCGAAATCGGGGGCAACCGTTACGGGATTAAGGACGCCGATGTAACGGATCAGCTCGTACAATACGGAGCGGTGTATCTGGTATTGAACAGCTATGGGACGGAGATGCTGAAGAAAGCCTACGGCGAACGGGTTGTGCGGATCTTCATCTATGCCGACCGCGACACGGTACAGCTGCGGGAGCAGGAGCGCGGCGATTCGCCGGAACAGATCAGCCTGTATATGTCCAACTATGAAGAAGAGATGGCCTACCGCGATGCCTGTGAGCACGCCTTCGAAAATCTGGACCTGGCTCATACGGTGTTCGATTTGACGAAGGCGCTTGATGAAAATTATTTAAAAAGAAATTTGCTTGATCTGGACTAATTATCCATAGCAATTCGTGCTTCGCTGGAAGACCGCAGCCCGTTTTCGGAGCTGGCGGTCTTTTTGAATTGACGAGGCATAAGCGATATACTGATAGGAAAAGGAGGACTGGCCAATGGCAATCTTGTTTATTGAACCTACCCCAAGTCCCAACAGCATGAAAATTACGTTGTCCGAGAAGCTGGACGATTCCGTCCGGTTAACCTATACGAGAGAGCAGGCCGCAGATGCTCCCGAGCCCTATAACCTTCTGCTCAGCATAGAAGGGGTACGGGGCTTGTATCATGCCAGCGATTTTATCGCGATCGACCGCGTACCCAAGGGGGACTGGCAGCAGATTCTTGCCAGTGCACGCCGCATCCTCGGGGAAGCCGAGACTGTTCCTTCCGGGCAGCACGCGTCTCCTGGCTCTGCTGTTCCTGCGAGCGAAGCTTCCGCAGACAGCCAGCATGCCCCATCCTTCGGCGAGGTTATCGTGAAGCTTCAGCATTTCAGAGGAATCCCGCTGCAGATCAGGGTATCCTCCGGTTACGAAGAGAAACGCGCAGCCTTGCCCGAACGCTTCTCTCAAGCTGCGGTACGGGCCGCCTCCGCCTCGCCCAATCTGATCAAGGAGCGCTCGCTTGAGGATTGGGATACGCGCTATGGCGAGCTGGATGATGTGCTCGAATCCATCGTGCAGGAGGTTGATGCCTCCTACGATGACGAGCGTCTGGAGCAGCTCATCGTGCAGGCCGCAGCAGGACATTCGGCTGCCGGTGCCGAGGAAGTCGCTTCCGCCGCACGCCGCACGCTGTCCTACGAGGAAACCGAGCAGCAGCTCCGATCCGAGGACTGGAAGCTGCGCTATGCGGCGCTGCAGCAGATCAAGCCTTCGGCCGAGACGCTCCCCTTGCTGACGCAAGCACTGGACGATGCTCAGACCGCAGTCCGGCGTCTGGCCACCGTTTACCTGGGCGATCTGAAGGAGCCGTTCGTTCTCCCCTACTTGTACCGCGCTCTGCAGGACAGCTCCGCATCGGTACGCCGCACGGCAGGCGATACGTTATCCGATATCGGAGACCCGGCAGCGCAGGATGCGATGATCGGTGCGCTGACCGACACCAATAAGCTCGTACGCTGGCGGGCAGCCCGCTTCTTGTACGAGGCCGGTGATGAGGGCGCCATCCCTGCGCTGGAGCAGGCGGCGGCCGACCCCGAGTTCGAGGTCAGTATGCAGGCGCGCATCGCCCTGGAACGGATCGAAGGCGGACACGCCGCAGAGGGCTCCGTCTGGCAGCAGATGACCCGCCGCAACGAAGCCTGATCTCTGCCCTGCTCTATGAAAATCCCGCATGCCCCTACCCGGGGGCTTAGCGGGATTTTTGGTCTATCAGGAATGCCCAAAACTCTCATATTCGAATCCCGGGTTTGCTGATATAATAGGGATAAATATGCCCATAGACTCATAATTTCGATAATTTACCTACATAATTCGACATTTATTAAGCCTTTTTACATAAGGAGAGATCTTTGTGCGCCATCGCATGGTTTTATTATCGCTAGCAGCTGCCGCTCTCGCTTGTCCGTATACGCTGAGCCCTATGGCCTTAACTCCCCAAGCAGTAGCGGCCGCTGTGGACAGCTCGCCACAGCTGGTCATCAACGGTACGGTGATCCAGGGAGACTCCCCTTTTTACCGCGGCGGCGGGGCCGGGACAACTTTCTTTGCGCCGGCTCGACTTGTGCTGGAGGCTCTGGGTTACACGGTAGCCTGGAAGCCGGAAGAGCAGGTGATTCAAGCCGCTTTGCAAGAGTCGGTTATAACGCATAGGCCGGGCAGCACCATCTGGACGGTAGACGATCATCCGTTTGTGTTCACGGACTCTTCCATAACGCGGGACGGTACTCTATGGATTCCTGTGCAGCCATTAGCAGAAGCGCTCGGTCAGGAGCTGAAGTGGAGCTCCCTCACATCCACGCTCTATATAAAACCCTCCTTCTCCACCTCCATTCAAGAGACGCTCGGTTATGGCTATACCAGACTGAGCTATGAAGGAGACACGGTGGATGGGTTGCGACATGGAGACGGCAAGCTGTACCTCGACGGTAAGCTATGGTACGAGGGCAGCTTCAGCCAGAATAAGCTCAGCGGAGGCGGGCGTCTCTATACGAATGGTCAGCTTCGTTATGAAGGCGGATTCAGCAACGATCAGCCCCAGGGGAGAGCCAAGCTGTATCTGGCGGATGGTTCCGTCTACGATGGAGAGTTCAGAAACGGACATCAATCGGGTGAAGGTACTTTGCTGGATGCCATAGGACGGCCCCGTTACCATGGAGATTGGGTCAATGGCCTGATGGAAGGCACGGGGGACATCTATGATGACAAGGGCCTCATCGTCTATTCGGGCGAGATGAAACAAAATCGGCAGCAGGGCTATGGGGTCGCATACATCGAGGCGAAGAACATAACCGATGCCTCCCCGACTGACGGACAGAACAACTCGCAGACCAAAGCCAAAACGGTCAAGGTCTACGACGGACAATGGGAAGACAATGTCCGCTCTGGCACCGGGAAATCCTATGATGACCAAGGCAAGCTCGAATATATCGGCAGCTGGAGCAAGGATAAGAAGGACGGCAGCGGCTACGCCTACAAGCTCAGTAAGCTGGAATGGATCATCAAGAATGATAAGGGCGAGCTGATCCGCGATGCCAAGGAAACAACAGAGATGAGAGAGGTCCGTTACCGCAACGGGATCCTGCTGGAGCAAGGTAATCGCTACCTGTATGTAGGAGATAAGTTATCAGACGGTACTCCTCACGGCAACGGCGTCATGCATGACGAGACCCAAACCCGGACAGCGACCTCGCAAGGAGCGGCTAACAAATCTGTTCCTTATTACGAAGGTGAATTCGAGCAGGGGCGGCTTACGGGAACGGGCAAGCTTTATGACAACAAAGGACAGCTCGTGTATGAAGGCAAGGTGACGGACGGCAAGCGAAACGGACGCGGCAAGAGCTATGAGAACGGCGTGCTCGCTTATGAAGGCGAATGGTCGGCTGACCAGATGTCCGGTCTGGGCCGCCGTTATACGTATGACAAATCCTATACAGGCAAGGACTTCAATGGCAGCTCATCGCTGCTCATGTATGAAGGACGCTTCGCCGCAGGCAAAGAAACCGAGCCGATCGCCGTATACCGGCAATATGGCCTCTTCCAAAACGGTCTGGCCCACGGCTACGGTGCTGTGATGCTGCTGCATGATTACAAGAACGAGAATGGTCCAAAGTCACTGGACAAGCAGCAGGGTCTGGCTTGGCTGATCTACGAAGGCGAGCTCAGCGAAGGCCTGCGCGAGGGTCAGGGCCGTCTTTACGAAAACAACACGCTCGTCTACGAAGGTGAGTTCAGGAAAGACTTGCGCGAGGGACAGGGCAACTCCTATGAGAATGGCCTGGTCTACATAGGACCCTTCAAGAACGACCTGAAGGAAGGCGAAGGCGATATGTATGATGCCTTCAAAACGCTCCGATTTAAGGGAACCTTTAAGAATGGGAAGAAAAACGGATTCGGCCGCCTCTATACCGAGAACGGCGTGCTGTCCTATGAAGGCCAGTTCAAAAACGACTGGAAGCACGGCTACGGCAAGCTGTTCGGCAGCGATGGCAAGACGCCTTATTATCAGGGCGAATTCCGGGAGGACAAGACGCTAAGCCAATATCTGGACGATATGAAGGAAAAGCCATAAGGAGGCGCTGGTTCGTATGGTTCATTTTAACCTAACCAAATATTTCACGGCGGCGCTTCTGATGCTTGCCATGCTGTTCGTTCTATGGGATCGCCCGGCAGCGGCTGCTCCCTCCGGCCCGGACCGCATGAGCGCATCGGTCAGCGAGGCGACCTACAGCTCCAGCACCAAGCTTCAATCCATCTCGACCTCGCCGAGTCTGAGCTTGCCCTTCTCTCCATCCCAGACAAGGTATTCGGTAGAAGTTCCGTTCTCGACCGATAGAATCACCTTTTGGGCAACAGCGGCAGACAGCCAGGCCAGGATCACCGTTAATGGCAACCGAATGAGCATCGATGGCTATCAGGTCTCCTTAAGCGTCGGCAGCAATACCATAGTCCTGGATGTTGAAGCGCCGAATTCGCAACCTACGCGCTACACAATTCAGATTACGCGGCTGGACGGATCTTCGGATGATGCACTGGGCAGCCTGTCCTTCAGCTCCGGACGGTTGTACCCTTCCTTCCAGCCGGATACGACGGAATATACCTTATACGTCGACTATCCGATTCAATACATCTATACGACGGCCTACGTACGCGATACGGGAAAGGCAACGCTGCAAGTTAACGGCAAGTCGTTCCCGGACGGTACGACCATCGTCAACAAGAAGCCGATGGAAACAGGCCAAACCTCGCTTGTCATTAGCGTAACTGCTCAGAATGGCAATATCCAGCCTTACTACATCACGATCAAGCGTGCGGGGCCCACCTCCACGACCGTGCCTAGCGGCAGCAGCGGCAGCTTCGATATCCAGCCGATCGCCAAGGCTAATACGGACAGGCTCGTAGAGCCGTTCGGCATCAAGAAAGTACAGATCGAGCTGGCGCTGTCTCCTTATAAGTCAGCTATTCAGGCGAAAGGCAGCGAAGCTGTAACGGTTGACGGCACAGCCAATCAGCTGCGTCCGCTTCTTGAGATCAAGGTTTTGCCCGAGCTATGGAAAGCCGCAGGGGATTACGGCAAAACCTTGCTCGTTCAAACCAACGAGCTAGATATAGCGCTCAAGCCGAATGTACTCCCCCAGACGGCAGAGGATGCCGCCGTGGTTCTGACCGTCAAACCTGCCGACCTGACCCTGCGCTCTGAGTGGAACGTCAAACCTACCTCCACGAGCAGGGACATCGCTGCCTTCGAGCTGTCTCTGGAATCGGTCGGCAAGGATACGGCCCGCTGGAATCGGCCCATAACCGCCGCATTCAAGCTGAACCCGCATAGCATCCGGCAAGCATCCAAACTGGGTGCCTACCGTTATGACGAAGCCTCCCGTTCCTGGACCTTCCTCGGAGGGGAGCTGAAGACTGGCAACCGCTTCGAATTCCGGACCGATGCCATGGGATTGTTCGGAGTGTTCGAAGAGGATCAGGCCTATCTGGATATCCGTGGACATTGGGCTGAGCCGATCATTGCCATCATGACCACCAAGAAGATCGCAGGCGGCGTAGGGGAAGGCCGCTTCTCGCCGGATGAGCCGATCACACGGGCAGAGTTCGTGTCCATGCTGTCCCGGGCTATGGATTTGCAGCAGTCGGCGGCCGTATCGTTTCCGGACGTGCCCGGAGATGCCTGGTACCGCTACGACTTGGCCAAGGCCTTGTCAGCCGGCTTGATCGAAGGATCGGACAGTGGCTCCTTCCTGCCCCAAGCCACGATAACCCGCGAGCAGATGGCCGTGATGATCATGAGGGCCTATAGTCTGAAAATGTCCATCCGGCAGCAGGATATCTTGTTCCCGGCAGGAGCAAAATTCACCGATGAAGACACGATAGCAGCCTGGGCTTACCGCAGCATTCGTCTCTCCGATGCAGTCGGGCTGATGAACGGATCGCCGGACGGGGCCTTTCACGCTCAGGCTACAGCTACCCGGGCCGAAGCCCTGGTTGTGCTGTATCGTCTGCTCAATAAAACGATGCCGTCCTAATCATGACGGAGGTTGGTTCTGCGCTGTCCTTCCGGTAACGGAGGACAGCTTTTTTCTGCTAACATTTCGTAAATCGGATGTCGAAATAGGAAGTATGGCCTACACCAGACCTTATAAATTAGCACCTAAAGGGGCGGATGCACCATGAGATGGGTGCGCAACTTGCGAACCAAACGGATACGTCTCGTCTATCTCATCATTGGACTGGTCATTGCTTCGATGCTCGGCACGACTTGCATTCAAACAGCGGTCGGGTTTCGGTCCGATCTGCAGTCCCTCTCCCGTACAACCTTGAGCCTGAATATGGAATCCGCCGCCAAGATGAGTGCTACTATGGACTCACTTATCACTTCAATGAATGCCAACCTGAAAACAACGGCTGAATCCCTATCGCAGCAGCCACAAGAGCCGCAGCAGGTACTGGAATATCTCGATCTCATGAGAGCGAGCGGGGGATACTTCAACTCGATGTTTCTGACGGATCCTGAGGGCGTCGTGACCCATATCTCACCGCTATCCGTCGGGATCATGGGTCAGCGCTTGACGACGGAAGCCGTCCAGGACTCCCTCTCCCTGCGGAGGCCTTATATTTCGAAGCCTTACCGTGCGGTTACGGGACGGATGATCGTGCTAATGACCTACCCTCTCTTCGACGCCAGCGGCACGTATGCCGGCATGGTAGGCGGCAGCATTTATTTACAGGAGTTCAATGTGCTGAACAGCATTCTGGGCATCAGCTCTGCCAATGCTTCCGGCTCTTATGCCTATGTGGTCGATTATGCCGGTAATCTGATCTATCATCCGGCACCTGGACGCCTCGGGCAAAATGTGAACGCCAATAAAGTGGTTCAGCAGCTGCTGCAGGGGCTGGGAGGCAGTAGCGATGTGATTAACACGCAGGGACATCGCTTTCTGGCGGGATACTCGCCCGTCCCCAAGGTAGGATGGGGAATTGTCGTTCAATCCCCGTACGAAGGCGTCTATGAAGCCGCCCTGCAAACCGCCTTGCGGCAGATTCTGTATTCACTGCCCTTCTGGCTTCTCTTTCTACTCGGGGCCATTCTGATCGCGCGGATGCTGACCGTGCCGTTCACCGTGCTGTCGGAGGCAGCGGAGCATATCTCCAAGGGACACCCCGTCAGCGGTCCTCCCTTCCACAGCCATTGGAATTACGAGGCCAACCAATTGAATAACACGATCATGCTCGCGATGCAGGGGCTTCAGGATCAGGCGGAGGAATATGCCGCCCAGGCTAAGACCGACCCGCTGACGGGTCTGACGAACCGCCGGACAATGGACTCCTACACCGGATTATGGGTCAAGGAACGTAGGCCTTTCGGTATGATGGCACTCGACATCGATCGCTTCAAGTCCGTCAACGACACCTATGGGCATCAGACCGGCGACGAGGTGCTGAAGATGCTGGCCTCCCGAATGATAGCCGCGACCGAGCCTACCGATATATGCTGCCGATATGGCGGTGAAGAATTTATCATTTTACTGCCGGATACCAGTCTTGAGGAGGTATACCGGAGGGCAGAGAGCATCCGCAGCTCCATGGCGACCTCGGCCAGTCCGACGGGCAAGCCGGTCACAGTTTCGATCGGGATAGCAGGCTATCCCTCAGACAGCACGAACATCCAGGAGCTGTTCCAATTCGCCGACCGGGCTTTGTATCAAGCCAAGCAGTCAGGAAGAAATAGGGTTGTCATACACGCCAGATAATACGCACAGGTGAAACAAAACAGGCCCCGCGTTAGATCTGAGCGATCTGCGGCGGAGCCTCTCTTGTTTTTCTATCCATACTCTATCGGTTATCCATAACCGCTTGCGGCTGGACAGCAGACCCGTGTCCGCCTGCCTGCAGCTGATACATGCGGTAATACCGTCCCTGCAGCTCCATCAGCTCCTCATGGCTGCCGCGCTCCACAATCTCGCCCCGGTTCAGCACCAGAATCTGGTCCGCTTCGCGGATCGTGGATAAGCGATGGGCGATAATAAAGGTCGTCCGCCCCGCGCTGACCACGCGCAGTGCATCCTGAATCAGCCCTTCCGTCTCGCTGTCGATGCTCGCCGTCGCCTCGTCCAGGATCAGAATAGCCGGATCGAAGGCCAATGCTCTCGCAAAGGAAATCAATTGCCGCTGGCCCGCAGACAACGTGCTGCCTCGCTCGACAACCGGCTCGTCATACCCGAGCGGGAGCTGTTCGACAAATCCGGTCGCCCCGACCTCCGCCAGCGCCTGCTTCACCCGCTCCGGCGTGATGCGCTCATTGTACAAGCTGACATTGAACTTGATGTCCCCCGCGAATAGAAACGGGTCCTGCAACACGATGCCCATATGCTGACGCAGCGCCTGCTTCGGCATCTGACGGATATCCTGATTATCGATCAGGATCTGCCCCCCAGTCGGTTCGTAGAAGCCCAGCAGCAGATTCATGATGGAGCTTTTGCCCGATCCGGTATGCCCGACCAAGGCAATCGTCTCGCCCTTATTCGCCTCGAAGGAAATATCCCTCAGCACCGGCTCGCCCGTCTTGTACCCAAAGGTCACCTTATCAAATACAACCCGTCCCTCCGGCCTTTGCCCAGCTGCCTTGGCATCCGGATTATTCCGGACAGCCGGCTCTGCCGCCTCATCCAGCAGCTGAAACACTTTCTCCGAGGACAC
This sequence comes from Paenibacillus filicis, assembly GCF_038070315.1. Taxonomy (NCBI): domain Bacteria; kingdom Bacillati; phylum Bacillota; class Bacilli; order Caryophanales; family Paenibacillaceae; genus Paenibacillus; species Paenibacillus filicis. Next base: position 67,588 of record NZ_JBBPCC010000019.1, read on the forward strand.
GATCGCTCGCTGAGCATTCATCAACTGGTCGAAAATTCCGATGATCGGCTGGAAGAACCTTCCGAGATATTCGATAAAAGCATAAAATACGCCGAACGAGATCGCCGTTTTCAACGACTGGCCACCAAAATACCAGATGGTACAGGCCGTAAACAAGGCGCCGACCAGCCCTGTAAAGTTCCGGGAAGATAGCGAGAATACCCGCATGTTCTTGACGTTATTGATGTATCGGTCCTCGTTCAGCGTCTCGAATTCCTTCATCCGGCTTTTCTCCTGACGGAACGCCTGCAGAATCGGCATGACGGCGATCGACTCGCTGATCATCGCATTCATATCGCTTAGCCGCGCGCGCATCACAGATACATACTTCTTCGTATATTTCAGATGCACGGCCATGACGACCGCGAACAACGGCATGAAGACCAGCGTGACAAGGGCCAGCCGCACATCGAGAATAAATAACGCAATATAGATGCCAACGATATTGATGGTGCTGACGACGAACGTCGCCATGAAGCTGATGAAGAGATCGCGCACGGCCTCGGTGTCGTTGGCAATCCGCGATACGACCTGACCGATCGGCGTATTATCGAAATAACGTACCGGCAGCCGCTGGATATGCTGCATCAGGTCCATCCGCATCTGCTGAATCATCCGCAGCGCCGTCGATTGCAGCGTGTAGCTCTGAACAAAATGCAGCAGGCTGCCTACGAACAGCAGCGCCACGTACCAGCCCAACAGCTGGAATGCCGGTATCATATCATGCTTATAGAACAGCGCCGTCTCGGCAGCCGTCAGCTTGCGGGCTCCGTATTCTTGGGCGGTCCCATCGCCCTCCGTGCCGCGCAGGACGGCTGTGCCCCCGGCCTCCGTCTCTCGCTCGACCGACCAGGTCATGGCTTCCCCGTCCGGTACCTGGACCACATACATGCCCCGGTCCACCTGCACAATTCTTGCGTCCGTCCCAGCAGGGACAGGAGCAGATCCCGGCTTCCCTGCATCAGCAGCAGCCAGCCAATCCGACCGCACGTACACCTGCCCTTCGAAATCGATCCGCTTGAGCTCTGCAGGCAGCGCTGCTCCGGCTCCTGCATCGAATTGCTTCCAAGGCAGCGCAATGCTGCCGATGTGCCGGTCAATCATCGTCTTCGCCAAGAACGGTCCAGCCAGCTCTGCGCCTACAGCCAGACAGAGTACCAGCAGAGCGGCGGCAATCCGGTACTTGTAGTTCAGTGTATACCGGAGAAGTCTCCGGAGAACCGGTGTCTTGACCTTCGGGTTGTCTTCCATCGATCTTATGCTCCTTTCTCCATCTACTGCCTACCCTGCCGAATCGAGCAGGTTGGCCTCCATCTGCTGACGCTCGAATTGCTCCCGGTACCAGCCGCCCAGCAGCATAAGCTGATCATGCGTACCCTCTTCCGCAATCCGCCCGTCCTCAAGCACGATGATCCAATCGGCATGCATGACGGCAGAGAGCCTATGCGAAGTGATTAATGTTGTTTTGTCCGCCCTCTCGGCACGGATACTGCGGAGAATCGCACTCTCCGTCCGGGCATCTACCGCTGACAGCGAATCATCGAGCAGCAGAATATCCGGATCGGCCAACAGCGCCCGTGCGATGCTGACCCGCTGCTTCTGGCCGCCAGAGAGCATGACCCCATTCTCGCCTACGATCGTCTCCAGACCTTCGGGCAGATGCCTCACATCATTCGTGAAGGAGGCCATCTCGATGACGCGAGCCAGCTCCTCATCCGTAGCGTCAGCCTTGCCGAGCGCGATATTGGCTTTGACCGTCTTGGACAGCAGCAGATGCTCCTGGGAGACATAGCCCACCCACTGGCGAATATCATCGGCAGCCAGACGCTCGATAGGTACGCCCGACAGCCATATCGTCTCCTCCGGGACCGGATAAAAGCGCAGCAATTGCTTAAGCAGTGTACTTTTGCCGCTTCCCGTCCGTCCGACGATGCCGAGCGTCTGACCACGCTCAAGACGCAGGGATACCTGCTGCAGGCTATCCTGCTGCGCATCGGGATAACGGAAGGTCAGTGACCGCAGCTCGATGGAATCCGGTACACCGACGCGAACCGGATCGGCACAGTCCCGCACATCCGCTTCCTGGGCAAAGCTTTTCGCTAGACGATCGCTTGAAGCCGTTCCCCGCTGCAGCACATTAACGAACTCGCCGAATGCGATCATCGGCCAAATCAGCATGCCGAGATAAATATTGAACGAAACCAGCTGCCCCAGCGACAGCTCGTTATAGAAGACCAGATACGCCCCATACCCGTTCCCGATAGCAAAGCTAAGTCCAACGATGGACGAAATGACCGGGTGAAACATCGCATTGATGAACGCCACACGCCGGTTTTTCTCCATCACATCGGTCGTAACCCGCCGGAATGCTTCGAGATCATGGCCTTCCTGCACATAGGAGCGGATAACCCGCAGTCCGGAGATGGATTCCAGCGCCTGATCGTTCATCTTGCCGAATGCAGCCTGTGCCGCAATGAAGCGTCTCCTCATATGCTTACCGAGCACCCCGATGAGCAGCGACACGAACGGAAGCGGAATGAGCGAGACGAGCATCAGCTTCCAATTGATGAAAGTCACCATCGTGATGGTCACCACGAGCGTACCGACGATCGTGTTCACCAGCGTCATCACGCCATAGCCTGCCGTCTGTCCGATCGCCACAATATCATTGGTGGCCAACGCCATGAGCTGTCCCGTGCTGTTGCGCTGGAAGAACGACGGGGTCATCCGCATCAGATGGGACAAAAGCCGGCTGCGCAGCAGCCGCTCCAGCAGGGACGAATTGCCAAACAGCGTCGTTATCCACACATAAGTCATCGCATACAACAGCACGGCCAGTCCGATCAGCATCAGCACGCTGCTCTGGAGCTCGGATGCAGTCAGTGTCCCTGTACGGATATGGTCGATCACCGAGCCGATCATCTTCGGCGGAATAATATTCAATACGCTAACGGTCGACATTAGCACGATCGCCAGTAGATACCATCCCCAGCGCTCGCGAAAAAACCAGGTCAACTGCTTGATAAAAGCCAAACGCTTCGCCTCCTCCTTCTATATAAACAGACTCAGGAATCATACAGTCAGAATCCCTCATCAAACAGTACATTTGTTCGCATAACCTTTACTATACCATAATCAAGATGACATGCCACCGGATTTTTTTACTCGCAAAAATTAATTCCTATTCCTCGCCATCCGTACCTAAGGCTAAGGCTGTATCCATCCGTAATGGGTCCCAAGCAGAGTCAGCACCACGGCTACAGCCAAAGCAGGCAACAGATTAGCCACCTGAATGCGCCGCAGCTCCAGCAGGTTCATCCCAACCCCAATGATAAGCACGCCCCCCACTGCCGTCAGTTGAATAATGATTCCGTCCAGCAGGGTCCGATCCATCGTAGAAGCGATCCACGACGCACCCAGCGCGATGCCGCCTTGATAGAAGAGGATGGGCAAGGAAGAGAACAGCACCCCGATTCCCATCGTTGAAGCGAATACGACGGACAATAGCCCGTCCATCAGTCCCTTGGTATACAAAATCACATGGTTGTCCCTTAATCCGCTATCCAGTGAACCGAGAATCGCCATGGCGCCGATGCAATAGACCAGCGTGGCATTGACAAATCCGGCTGCCAGCCTTCCTCTAACCCTCTCCCCGCCTGACTCATCACGCTTTCTCCGGGGGATCAGGCTTTCAATCGCATACACAGCTCGTTCCAGCAGCTCCCCGAGCTGCTCCAGCCTCCGCTCCAGCCTGATCGCCTCGCCGATCAGTCCGCCGATGGTCAAGCTAAGCACCAGCAGCAGGAACTGGTCGGTTTTGAGTGCCATCGAGATGCCCAGCACGACCAGCGCCAGCCCGATCCCATGCATCAGCGTCCGCTTCATGCTTTCACTCATTCGTCCGATCAATATGCCGATCAGACTCCCGGCTACGATGGCTGCCGCATTCACAATCGTTCCCCACAAAACCACAAGCCGCACTTTCCTTTCCTGACTTCGTCCGTTTTCACCCTTGCCAAGACAATTATCATACCCCGCCGCAATCCGCGATGACAATAGAGATTTTTTCCTGGCTCGCACTAGGAAGCCAGCGCACAGAAGCTGCTGTACGAAGCCGTTCTGAAGCATAAAAAAAGAACCCCATCGCCGCATGACGATGAGGCCAGGTCCTGAAGCCTTTAGAAATGGACACGCCGGAATCCCCTTCCCCAGATCCATAAATTCAGCAGGAGAAGCACAGCGATATACAGGTAGACCCCGTAGGTTAGGAGGGTTGCCGCGAAGTGAAGCCCGAGGAATACACCCAGCAGCAGCAGAAGCGGTATCACCCGGATACTATCGTTTTGCTTCTCTCCGAACGGCTCTGTGAACGGCAGCTTCTTACTGAGCAGCATCCAGCACAGCACCACATACAGCAGCGAGCAGAGCAGGACCGCAATCAGGTCAGGAATCACCCGCAGGCCGAACAGTAGGGTAAATATAACTCCGACCAGTAGATATACAGGCAAGTATAAACGGATAATGAATGCCTTTAGCGTGCCCTTAAAGTAGGGAGCCGCACTCCGGAGCGGAACGACCTTAAATAACCATCCGCCCTTGTAGGCTCCAGAGTACCGAAGCTGCATCACGACCGTCGGAATGACGATCATCGTGAAATACACCATCAAATACGAGCGTCCATGTGTAACCTGGGACCAGTCGCCTGCGCGCAGTTGATTCACCAGGAAGATAAACGGGAATACAATCGAGAAACCAAGGGAAGGGTAAGCCTTCAGCTTAAACTCCCGTTCATTCCGCATCATGGAGGAAGCAAATTGAAAAAAGCTTCGTTCCTCCTTATTCCGGCACACCAGCAGACCAACCCGCCCGCTCCATCCTCCCTTGGCCTTAACACCGCTGCCACCCTGATAGGACAGCTTCTGCAAGCCGCGCTCAAAGGCGGGCATCAGCCGGATGTAGGTCAGCAGCGCCAAGATCGGTATAACGAGAGTCATCAGCGAGAACGCCACCGTATGGATATCCCTTTGCCCATGCAGCAGCAGCTCGAAGGGCGCTCCGAACCAGATCGGAGGAATCAGAAACTGCCACCAGGCCGGCGTGAACTCTACCTTGAAGATGCTCGAGAATTCGAAGGAACGGATCGCAATCTGATAACCGACCGACATCGTAACCGTCAGCACAATTTGCACATAATTGATCAGATCCTTCAGCTTCTCACCGTCGAAGAATCGCAGGATCAGCAGATAGACCATCGCGGTTAGAACCAGCACAAGCACGACCATCCATATAATCTCAATGAGAAATATGGCCGTAAAGCCGATGCCATGCCACACCGCTCCGGCAATCAGCGGCAAGATCGTCAGTGCAGCCGTGAGGAAGGTCAGATAGATGCCGACATGCACGGCCTTGGCCATGCTCACCGTACGTGCAGCCACCGGCCGGGTCAGCAGAATCGGCTTGTCCCGGATGTCCAGCAGCACCGTGGAAAAATCGCTGATCATAGAGGTCATGACCATAAACATCAGCACGCTGAACACAAGGATCATCTGGAACATATAATGATCGCCCAGAATTACGAAGGGCACCATGAGCAGTCCCATCAGCACATAGATCCATAGCGACTTCACAAAAAAATTCTCTTCGCGCTCAGCGTTCCTTCCAGACTTTTTATGGGAAGCGTTGAACACGGTCGGCACCCTCCGCCGGTCCATGGTCAGCTTGACCTGCAGAATCCTTCTCATCACGACGTAGTCAACGCCCAGCTTCTCAAATACAGGCTTGAACCGGTCTAATACGCGCAGTGTCCGGAAATCATTCATCGGCTACTCCTCTTGAACGATGGAGACGAACTGCTCGGCAATCTGCTTATGCTCGTGGAAACCGGTCAGTTGGTTGAAAATTTCCTCCAGCGTCCCTTCCTTGGATTGTGCCTTCAGCTCCTCGAAGCTGGCATCCGCCGCGACCTGTCCGTCATGCAGCAACACGATGCGGTTGCTGATCTTCTCGACGACCTCCATGATATGCGACGAGTAGAAGATCGTTTTGCCCTGGGCCGAGAGCTGCGACAGGATCTCCTTGACGATCATCACACTGTTCGCATCCAGCCCGCTGAGCGGCTCGTCGAAAAACAGCAGATCGGGGTTATGCAGCAGACTGGAGATGAGCAGCACCTTCTGCCGCATCCCCTTGGAGAACGAAGCAATCCGGTCATGATAGCTGGTCTCCAGCCCGAACATGGACATCAGGCGCCTCGCCTTGTAGTCGGCAGCATCTCTATCCACCCCGTACAGCTCGCCGACGAACGTCAAATATTCACTGGCCGTCAGGTTGTCATAGACCTCTACGACTTCGGGCACATAGCCGATTCTGCCTTTGTACTCGACATCCCCATCCGCAATATCCCGCCCGAAGATACGGACCTCACCCGTATACCCTTGCACCAGACCGAGCATGATTTTCACCGTCGTGCTCTTGCCCGCCCCGTTGGGCCCGATATAGCCGATAATCTGTCCGGGATACACATCCAGGTCGATGCCTCTAAGCACGTACCGGTCCTCATATTTCATTCTCAGATCCCGCAGTGACAATACGGGTTCATTTGTAAGCTCCATCATACTCACCTGCTTTGGCCAAGATATCCATATTGTAGCATGCCTCCGTGTATAGGGTCTAACTTGCAGCTTCATCCGTGGTCCTCCTGCTGAGGGATTCGTTCGTCATGAATGACCGTGACCACCCAGGCAAATGCAGGATAGTTTGCTGATCCGTGCGGCATACTAACGGGCGAACCGCAGGTCAAAGGAGGTCTTCTCAGGCACAATGGCAAACCAAAAGGACATGCAGCCCGTATCGGGCGAGGAAGTAGAAACTGACGGCATTTACGAGAATGAATGGGGCCGCGAGGAAACCTTGAAGCGCGGGGATGAATTCCCCTACGATCCGGTCATGGGCCAGACCGAGTGGGAGCTGACCAGCCTGGCGCTGGAAAGCCAGGAGAACGAGCTGTACCAGGATACGAAGCCCAACACGAAGAAGCGGATGCACTTGAATATCGGGACGCAGGAGCAGGAGGACTAACCGTCATCTCTCGCTCTTCACAAAAACGTGAGTCCGTTGCGTCCGCTTGCTACATGCAATTGGAGTCTATGCCTCCATGCTGGCCGAGCATTAAGCACCGCGAGCAGTCCGAACATGCGGGGGCGATGTGTGTTGGCAGTCTAGCCAGCCCCTCACGTTCATGGCAACATCTTTATCCATCAGAAGAGCCGCTTCCCCCGGTGGGAAGCGGCTCTTCGCCTTGCTTTTATTCCATTATTCCGCATGCATGATCTTGATCAGGTTAGTCGAGCCGGATTTGCCGATCGGCACGCCGGCCGAGACGATCACGAGATCGCCGGATTCCACGATTCCTGTCCGCTTGCCGCTCGCGATAGCCGACTCAAACATCTCATCCGTCGTTTGCACGGTGCTGCCCAGAATCGGCGTTACTCCCCAGACGAGGCTCAGACGGCGCAAAATATGCTCGTTAGGAGCAACAGCCACGATTGGCGCACTCGGACGATACTTGGACACCATCCTGGCGGTAAAGCCGCTCTCTGTCGGAGTGACGATGGCCTTCGCCTCCAGCTCCAGCGACGATCTGACAACAGACTGACTGATGGCCTCCGTAATATTCGTCCGCTGTAGCGCAGCATTCTTCACGAACAGCTCGCGATAGTCCTGCGAATCCTCCATCCGGCTTGCGATGGAAGCCATCGTACGTACGGATTCGAGCGGATATTTGCCAGCGGCTGTCTCCCCGGACAACATGATGGCATCCGAACCGTCGAGCACCGCATTCGCCACATCGCTTGCTTCCGCACGGGTCGGACGAGGATTGGACTGCATCGAGTCGAGCATATGTGTGGCGGTAATGACCGGCTTGCCTGCCAGGTTACATTTATGAATCATCTGCTTCTGAATATGCGGCACTTCCTCGACCGGTACCTCGACGCCGAGATCCCCGCGGGCAACCATCAGCCCGTCCGACGCCTCCAGAATCGCTTCCAGCTCGTCTACGCCTTCCTGGTTCTCGATCTTGGAGATGATCTGCACATGCCCGGCGCCTAATTCCTCCAGCAGGCGGCGGATTTCCAGTACATCCTCGGCCTTCCGTACGAAGGAGGCGGCCACGATGTCCACGCCTTCTTCAACGCCGAAACGGATATGCTCGACGTCGCGCTCCGTCACGCCTGGCAGCGACGTATGCGTCCCCGGCAGGTTAACCCCTTTACGCGGCTTGATCAGGCCCCCGTTCAGAATGCGGGTATGGATCTCTGTCCCCTCGATCGACTCCACGCTAAGCTCAATCAGGCCGTCGTCCAGCAGGATGCGCGCGCCCGGCTGCAGATCCCGGGTCAGATCAGCATAATTGACCGCGATCCGCTGCGCATCGCCCTCGATCAGTTCGGTCGTCAGCGTGAGCCGATTGCCGGTCTCCAGCAGGTACGAGCTTTCCTTCAGCTTGCCAATCCGAACCTCCGGACCTTTGATATCCAGCAAGACCGCGACCGGTCTGCCCGTCTCCCGCTCCGCTTGGCGAACCTTCTGAATCCGCTGGCGCTGCTCGTCCAAATCGCCGTGCGCCATGTTCAGACGCGCTACATTCATCCCTGACAGGATCATCTCCTTGAGCAGCGGCACTTGGTCACAGGCAGGTCCCATCGTACATACAATTCTCGTTTTCGGTAATTTCGGCATCGTGTTTGTCCCTCCGTCATTTAACTTTCACGCTCGAGCTGTCGATGTCATTGTACCGCTCGTACGACGGATTGACTATGAATTATAGTCCTATACATGTATTATAGTACGGAGATGAAAGGAGGTCTGCGGATGCTGATCGTCAAGTCGGTCACCCATCACGCCGGGTCGATGCCCTGGTTTGAAGAAAGCGGCACGGAGAGCGGCGTATGGACGTTGATCATGGTCGGATACGGCAAGTGCGTCTATTGGTTGGAGGAAGAGAAAGTGCTGCTGGAGAAGGGAGACGCTTTGCTCATTCCGGCGGGAACGGAATTTTACGGCAAGAGCATCCCTTCCCTGTCCCATGAAAAGTATGTCGTAACCTTCCTGCCCGATCCGGCAAAATTTCCGGCCGAACATCCCAAGAAATCATCCGGCCTGCCGGATAATCCAGCCGAACTTCCGGCCCAGCCGGCTGCCCCGGCTCCGCATGCAGAAGCCCTGTCTCCTACGTTGCCTCTTCTCCAGCTCAGCGACCATGCCCATCTGCGTCCCGGTCCGTCCGATCTGCTGCTCGGAAGGCTGCAGACACTGCACGAGGATTGGACAGAGCGGCGGACTTACCGGGAGGTGCTGGCAGAGGCACTGCTGCTGGAGGCATTGGTGCTGCTGAACCGTGAGTGGGACCGCGGTCCCCGGTCCTCAGCCAAGCACAAGCTCGCGGAGCAGATGAAGGTCTACATCAAAACCCATTACCGCCGCAAGCTGACCAAGGACGAGCTTGGCGCCACTACTGGCAAAAGCCCGAATTACTGCGCCGCTCTCTTTCGCGAGATGACCGGCCAGACCATCGGGGACTATGTGCATGCCACTCGGGTCAAAACCGCCGTGTCCATGCTGCGCCACTCCCAGCTAACCGTTGGGGATATCAGTGAATACGTCGGCTACGCGGATGCTTCCTACTTTCACCGCATATTTCGGCGAATCACCGGTCACCCGCCCAGCTTCTATATGAGGGAGCGGGAAGAACCACAACCGTAATCCTGGGATGAGAGCCTCAGCTCCCTTTGCCCTCTAAAGATTTCTTTAGCCCTATTTCCCAGACTCTTGAATCGACAAATAGGAAATGAGCGAATAAAATTAGGTGAGAAGAGGCAGGACCCGCTTCATAAAACGCTCTACTAGGGAAGGGAGGCACGCGCGACTTGAGCCTGTCGGACGTTTTTCTGCCTTTTTTTGTTTATTTGCTTCCTATGCTGTCTCTTTACTACATAGGCGTCGATATCCTGCTCCGCAATCCGAAGAAAGTCGAGCACCGGCTGGTCAGTCTGACCATCACCTGCTACTTTCTGCTGTTTCTTGAGGAGTATATCCGTTATCAGCTGCCATTGGAGTACAGCGCCCAGCTCTCGGCACTTTGGTTTGCCAGTGCGGGTGTGGCGATACCGGGTCTGACCTTTCATTTCGTCGCCAAGTTTACCGGTCTGGACAAGCGGATGTCTCGTTGGCTGTATCCTTATGTCTTTCATCTGCCGCTGCTCATCATCCCGGTCAACCTCCTGTCCGGGCAAGGACTCATCTCGTCCCAAGAGTTCATCGTATCCGGCGCCTGGAAGCTGCCTGTATACAATGTTCCTTATTACGCTGCGATTACAGCCTGCTTCTCGGTCTGCATCATCCCGCTCGTGCTTCTGTTCAAGGGACGCCGCGGGGCAGTTTCGCCCGAGCACCGGGCCGTATATAATCTACTGATCGTCGGGGTCAGCGTGACCTACGCCTGGGTCCTTATATTCGGTTTTTTCGACTACGGAGCTTGGCTGCCGCCGTTTCCGTACATATACGGAGGTATCGTCTGGTGCTTGATGCTCCGGCTGACGATGAAGAAATACGATTTCCTCAACTTCAACAAGCAGAAGTACGAAAAGCTGTTCAATCTGAACCCGGCCGCCATCCTGCTGATCGATATGTCCGGGCTGGTGAAGGAAGCCAACCCGAGCGCCAGACAATTGTTCAATCAAGCGGGATTGGACCACACAGGCCTCGCAGCATGGGCCGGTCAGGAGCTTAAGGATAGATTGAGCAGCAGGCAGGACATCAAGGAGCTGGAGACCACGATCCAGAATGGTGACAAGCGCGAGGAGGTTTTGATCGACGGGGATTATGTAACAGTGGACAATGAACCGCATGTCATTCTAATCATACGCAATATCACGCAGCAGAAGGAGCATCAGCGGCAGATCGCCTTCATGGCCTATCATGATCCGCTGACCCGTCTTCCCAACCGGAGATATTTCTACGAGAAACTGCCGGAAGCGATCCATCAGGCCCAGCTGGAACGGCATCAGCTTGCCGTTATTTTGATCGATCTGGATAACTTCAAGGAGACAAATGACCGGTACGGACATGAAGCCGGAGATGAGGTCCTGCGCCATACTGCCCGGATCATCGGAGAGGCCGCGCAATCGCTCGGCATGGGGGCCAGACTCGGCGGTGACGAATTCGTCCTGTTTATAAGCCCTATACCATCCGTCGCCTTCGTACAGGAAACGATTCGCGATTTGGAGATGAAGCTTTCCCAAACCGCGATTCCCTTTGGCAATGAACGACTTTTCGTAGAAATGAGCATTGGAGCAAGCCTGTTTCCGGGAGACGGACAGGACGCAGGCAGCCTACTGAACAGCGCGGACAAGGCCATGTACAGAACTAAGCGGATGCGGAAGGAAGGGCTGCGGATTTAAGGCCCCTTATTTTCTTCCGTAGTCCGCCTTGATCTCGCCCCAGGATTTCGTATCCCACTTTAAGACTTGATTCGGATAGCTGTTCTGGCGAAGCCAGTTCTCTGCACGGTCCACCAGCTCCCAAATCTCACGGGTTGAAGCATCGCGCGGAAGCGTGGACGCCGCCGCTTTCTTCTTCACCCAGCTGATCGCCGTCATCGAGTCGCTGTACACCGTGATGCTGCTGCCGATCTTCTTCAGATGAGCCAGCCCGTGCACGATCGCCAGAAACTCGCCCATATTGTTGGTGCCCCGCGAGATGGGAGGGTGCTGGAACACAATTTCCCCTGTCCGCGTGTAGACGCCCTTGTACTCGACGATCCCCGGGTTGCCACTGCAGCCGACGTCGACGGACAAACTATCCATATCCGCTTCCCCGGATGACTTTGCCGCGGAGCCGCTTTTGCTGCGGCTGCCTGTTCCTCCCCCCGAGCTGCCGCCAGCCTTGGCTGCAGCTCCGAAGGCCTTCTTCCAGCCCGCCACGAACATGCGCCGAGCCTCTTCCTCACTTTCGTACGACTTAAACTTCGCCTGCGGGTAACCGTTCGTCTGGACCTGACATTCTGCCCATGTCGCATAGACACCAGGCGTATGGCCTTCCCAGACGACGTACCATTTCGATTTTGCCACCCGTTACCCTCCTATTCCTGCCTCTGGGGCAGTTCATCAGCCATTCATACCCGTGCGTTCCTTGAAAAACTCGATGAAATAAGTCCCGTACTTGAAAAACTTCGCTTCGCCGACACCCTTGATCTTCAGCATCGCTGCCGGATTCGTCGGCATGACGCCGCACATCTCGCGGAGCGTGCTGTCGGGAAATACGATGTATGGCGGGATTCCCTCGCGCTTTGCTATCTCGGAGCGCAGCTTGCGAAGCTCATCGAACAGTTCAGCCTCCACGTCCTTCACAACCGGTGCAGCCGGCTTGTTGCGAATCCGCTGGACGACCCGGGCTCCGCCCGGAACGAGCACTTCCGTTGCCAGAGGCGTCAGACTTACCGTTGGATACTTGCCTTCCGCCAGCTGAAGATAACCTTCAGCGACCAGCAGCTGGATCAGATCGACGATTTCCTTCTCGGTCCGCTGCTTCATCAATCCGTACGTGCTGAGCTCATCGAAGCCGAAGTCCAGCACTTTCTTGTTCCGCGACCCCTTCAGTACCGATGCGACCAGCGTAACGCCGAACCGCTCACGCATGCGGCGCACGCAGGAGAAGATCTGCTGAGCCTCCAGGGTAATATCTGTCATCTCCATATCCGGGCTGGCACAATTGCTGCATTGGCCGCAATCCTGCTCCAGATCGGCGCCGAAGTAGCGGACGATGTGACGCTGCAGGCATTGGGTCGTGTGACAGTAATCGGCCATCTGCTGTACGCGCCGGTATTCCTGCTGCTGACGCTCCGGAGCGGCTACCGACTGCTCGATCAGGAACTTCTGAATCAGAATATCCTGCGGGCTGAATAGCAGCAGGCAATCGCTTGGCTCACCATCGCGTCCCGCACGGCCTGCCTCCTGGTAGTAGGCCTCCATATTTTTCGGCATATTGTAATGAATGACGTACCGGACGTTCGACTTGTCGATCCCCATGCCGAAGGCGTTGCTCGCTACCATAACGCGCACTTCGTCATACAGGAACTGCTCCTGCGCTTCCGCGCGCTCCTTGTCACTCATTCCGGCATGGTAACGTCCTGCCGATACGCCCTGCTTTTTCAGAAATTCGCAGACCTGATCGACTTCCTTGCGGGTTGCCGCATACACGATGCCCGCCTCATCCCGGTGCTCCCGGATATAGCTGGTCAGCACATCCCGCTTGTTCTCCCCCTTCACGACGGTGAAGGACAAGTTCTCCCGGGCGAAGCCAGTGACGAATACACCCGCATCGCGAAGCTGCAGGTGCCGGATGATATCCTCTTGGACCTGATCCGTAGCTGTAGCGGTGAAAGCCGCAATCTGCGGACGCCCGCGAAGCTGCGACACCAGCTCGCTGATCCGCATATAGCTGGGGCGGAAGTCGTGACCCCACTGCGATACGCAGTGGGCCTCATCCACGGCTACCATCGGTACCGTCAGCTCGGTCAGCAGGCCGAGGAAGCGTTCCGATTCCAGCCGCTCCGGCGCGACGTACAGCAGCTTGTATTCTCCCCGGGCCGCCTTGCGGATGCGCGTCTCCACTTGGGAATAAGACAGCGAGCTGTTGATATACGTTGCTGGAACCCCGATGCTGTCCAGGCCGTCAACCTGATCCTTCATCAGCGAGATCAGCGGGGAAATCACAATCGTCGTTCCGTTCAGCATCATAGCCGGAACCTGGTAGCAGACGGACTTGCCTCCGCCCGTCGGCATAATGCCGAGCGTATCCCTCCGCTCCAGTACGCTCGCGATAACTGGCTTCTGCCCTTCACGAAAATCCGGATATCCGTAATACTTGCGCAGCAGCTCGCGTGCGTCCTCCATATGCAAAGGCCCTTGCTCCGGAAGCCTCGTTTTCACATACCCGGGTACCTCATACCCAGGTTCCTCGTACCCCGGTTCTTCCGGCGGAGCCTCATCGAATAATCCATTCCAATCCATCAATCCTGCCGCTCCTCCTCTCGATCCTTCCCAAGCTTCGCCAGTCTGGAGACAAATGGTTCTCCGTCCCATACCACCTCAGTCGCCGCACGGCGCGACTTCACCTCCGGCTCTTCGAGCAGGAGGAAGAAATTAGCCGTCGGCAGCTCGCCCAGACCGTGCTTGGCTGAAAGCTTGTCCAAATACGGCCGCATCGAATCCGCCTGGCCCGACAAGTTGCCCTCCCCGCTTGACGCGAAAGCGTACAAGGCGCTAGCTACAGGAACCCGTCTTACCCGGTACTTCTCCGAAGCCCGAAGGAAGAAGTCCCAGTCCCAGTAATGATACATCCTGGTGTCGAATGGCCCTAGGCTATCGTGAAGCTCCCGGCGATACAGACAGCCCGAGGCTACGAATGTCGAGAACCGACGCATAGCCGCCAAGTCTTGCTCATAGGCGAAGACGAACCGGCTCGTAGCGCGGCGGACTCCTCGCTCCGTTATATAGTCGAAGATTTCCACATCCGAATACACCAGATCGCTACCGCTCGACTGCAGCTCCTCCACCATCCGCTCTACATGCCCGGACAGCAGCAGATCGTCATCGTCGCACAGCAATATATAATCTCCACGGGCCTCCGTCAACGCGTAATTGCGCGCCTCCACATGCCGGACGTTGTGCTCCAGCGTGATGACTAGCGAATCAAGCTCAGGATACAAGGCCGCGACATGGTCCACCGCCTCTCCCGCATCGTTCACAATAAGCACCTGCAGGTGCCGATAGGTCTGCCTGCTCAACGCTTCCAGCAATTCTCCCAGCGCCTCCGGCCGATTATAGGTTGGGATGATCACCGTCACGAGCGGTTGTTGGTTCATCATGCTTCCCCCTCGCCTCTTCTTCTATGCTTACTCACAACTATACCTAAAAACAGGCGAAAGGAAAACCGTCTTCCTCTCCCAAAAGCTCGCTGTCTCTTTCCAACTGAACGGCAAGGAGCGGAGAGTCAAACCACAACCGTGCTGAAAAGCCGCAGAAGCCACACTCATCATTTCAGCAGATGCAAGCAGGAATACGAAGGTCCCATACGGAATTTGTCCTATACATCATACAAGGAATGGAGGCGCCATCCATGGCCTGGAAAACGATCTACGAATCCGAGCAGTTGACCCTGGTCGTCGATCAGGAGAAACATACCGTCATGGCAGAAACAAGCAGCGGCGGTTACCGTCCCCGCTATGTCACGCTTCATTGGTCCCCGGAGCAATTAGATACCGTAATCGAAGCGCTGCAAGCAGCCAGAAGCGAGCTCTTCGGCCAGGACAAGCCTACGCCCGAAGTCTAACCGATATTTTCTGCTCCGGCTTCCTGTCCACATCTGGAGTGGCAGGCTGTTCAGTGCTATGATAATGAGGAAGGAAAGTAACCGATCTCATCAGATGAACCGGCTATGTCCGGCCGCGGCCAAAACATAGTACCAGATACCGAACGACTCACCCTACAGATGCGGTTCTTCTCGACTGTTCTTAGAGGAGACGGCCCACACTCTGGTGCCAATGGCCACGGGTCCCCGCGCTCTTCGCCCACTACAACCATCCAAGGAGGTCTGCCTTATGCCACCCAGAAAAAAGCCGCAAGACCCTAATTCGGAGGCTCTCGTAGACACGGCAGCGGAAGCCGGCACTCCGGCTGACGATGAAGAATCAGCTAGTCAGCCGCGTTCCCGCCGCCGATCCGCTGCCAAGCTTGTTGAAGACGCTGCCGAGCCTGAACGCGGCAGTGTTCAGACCGGCAGAAAACGCAGAACCGCACGTTCATCCGCAGTCTCTCCGGAGGTTGAGGAAGAGACCCTTGCCGGGACTTCGGCTCAGGAGCAAGCCCCTGTGGCGGCGCTTGACGAGCCGGCTGTCGAGGCCCCAGCGCCAGGGGACGAAATAAGCGCGGCGGCCGAGAGCGCCCTGACTGAGGCGGAAGCCTCCGATGCCGGCGCCGTTAGCGTCTCAGAATCCCCTGAAGCTGTTACGGAGACAGCCGCGATTGCTGAGCGCGCTGGCGCAGTGGAGCCTGAACGGAACACAGCGGTGCAGGATGACGCGTCTGCCGAAGAAGGTACTGCCGGAGCCCTAGCGGAGGCGAACGAGGCGGCGGTGGCCGGTGAGGTGACAACCGAGGCGGAGGCCGTGAATGCCGCAGCCGAGGCTGTTACTGAGGCTGTTACTGAGGCTGTTACTGAGGCTGCGGCTAAGAACGCAGCTCCTGCAGCGAAAGCCGCAGGCGAGGCGGCTAGCTCTGATGCTGCGGCTGACGCCAGCGCTGCTCCGGAGCCTGAAGCCAGCGACAAGCCGGCAACTGGTCGCAGAAGCCGCAAACCGGCGGGCGCTGCCCCATCTCCTGCGGCGGGCAAGGCGAAGCCGGCAAGCACGCGCAAGCGCCAGGCAGCCGGGGCCCGTGCGGCCAGCGCCGCCTCTGCAGAGTCCGCTGCGGCACAGGAGGCAGCGGCTCCCGCCCCCGCACAGACGCAGAGACGGAAAGCTGCCGAGAGTGCCGCCGCTTCGGCGGACACCGCAGCTCCTGCGGTACGCCAGCGCCACGCAACGCGGCAGCCCGCAGAGCCCGTTGCCGCAGTAAGCTCGGCAGCACCGGCTCAGGACGCAGCGGACACTCCGGTCGCTATCGTACCGGAGTCTCATGCAAGTTCTCCGGCCGGAAGCGGCAGACCCGCAGATCTGCAGCAGCTGCTGGATACAGAGCTCAGGAAGAAAGACCGTAAGCAGACGCATGAGAAAGACGGCCTCTATCTCCGCAGAGACTTGAAGGAGCGGCTGGCCCAAGCTGCACAAAATCGCAGCAAGGGCTTCAAGACGCTGCTGCTGAACTATGGCCTGGAGAAGGCGCTGGATGAACTGGAGCAAGCGGAAGCCGCTCGTCGTTCTGACGCTTCTGACACGTCTGACGAATAAGCCTCGCCATGCCTCGTAAAAAGGGAGGAACCGCCATCAGCCGGTTCCTCCCTTTCCTTTCACATATCATTGCCCCAGCTTGTGGTTAGATCGCTAACAGTTCAACCTGACCGCGTGCCTTCAAGCCTTCGATCATCTGGTACCAGGACTCCGGCTTTTCACTCAGAATGGCGTAGTACGTCTGAAGAAATTCAGCTACTAACGCTGCCTCTACATGCTGAACGCCTGCCTCATCGATCGGCATATAACAGAAGTCGAGGCCGTGCACAGCCTCGCCGTCAATCTGCCAGGACGGATGCACGTAATCCAGATCCAGCTTGCGATAGCCCAGATGTGCCAGCACCTCGCGCCGCACGACGGCGTTCATCGCCTTAACGCCGCCGAAGGCCAAGCCTCCCGATTGCTCGGGATTGTAGATTTCGGCAAACATCCCGTTCAGCTTGCCGCCAGCCTCTGCTGCCACTTGGCGAAGGTCTGCCATCCGATTAGCTGCCAGGAAAGGACCGATGCCCAGACCGTCCTTGCCGATAAGGGTGAAATCCGTCATGGCAATCTGCAGGTCCGGATAGTACCGGTATTCCGTTGCTCCGATGACACGGCTTTCCTCCACGGCTACGAATACGCGGATGCCGGGATCCTGAAGGGGATCTGCCCACAGGTTAAACTCGAGCAGCTCTTCGGCTGGAAACACCTGCTGCATCAAGGCATGCATCTGAGCGAAATAAGGATCTTCAATATGAGTAATACGATGGTATTCCATAAACCTCCGCCTCCTTTTTCCCCTACAGCTTATCGTGTACGGAACACGCCGTCAATCTTACGGCCCGTACATGCAGAGAACTCCGAGTCCCCGGCTCTGTAATATTGGAAATGATTTGTTACCGAAATGAAATCTAATCTTCATCTCCCTTTAAGCTTCCGGGCCTATAATAGAACTCGACCCCCTTTTTGATAAATAGATTCCTTAAGGCCCGCTGCGCAACCGCAGCGGGCCTCTTTCTTTGCAGGCCGCCGCATACCGGTTCGTGCGGATGAACCATAGCCAAGAGCCTCCCCGGCGACCGGGGAGGCTCTTGGCTTGCTGCTCTTATATTCGTCACGACAGGCTCGGCTGCGATACCTCGGCTCTGCCTTTATTCAACAGCCGTTTCCCCAAGGCTGTCCGGTAGAATAGCCGCTCCAGCAGATTGAAGAGCGTCCCTCCGATCCAGTACAACCCCAGCGCGATCGGGGAGCGCCAAGTTACGAAGAGGGGAAGCGCCATCAGCACAACGCCCAGGAATACCTTCTGGCCGACCGGCATAGTCGGCGCACCCGTAATCTCGGTCAGCGGGATCAAGCCTACGGCAAAGCTTAGTAGCCCTGTGATGATCGGTATGAGATGCATCGGGTCCGCCGCCGACAGGTGTGGCACCCACGGAACCAGTATCGAGGTCATCGTACTGCCATGAGTCAGGAATAGCCCATACATGGCGCTGAGCACTGGCAGCTGCAGCAGCATCCCCATAAACGGGGCCAGCGGACGATACCCGTGCTGCTGCTGCAGCTTGGTCATCTCTTTCATCAAGGCAGCCGGATCCTGTCCATACGTCTCCCGCAGCTTTTTCATCTGCGGATTCATAGCCGCCGAGAGAACCTGCTGCCGGGCGATGGTCAGATTAAACCGGTAGAGCGCTAATTTCACAAGCAGAGTCAGCGCGATAATGGCGAAGCCCCAGTCATGAAGGGCAGATTCGAGGACAGACAACACCTGCGCCAGCAGGGAAATAATAGGTTGAAACCAGGTATACATGACAACTCTCCTTTTCGTTCGTCACCCGTTAGCGGTGACGCTGGTCGGCTTAGTGACGGCCGGCAGCGGAAAGAAGAGCTGGTTGATCGCTATTTTCAGAGGAACGGGGCGGACGCTTGCGGCGGATGAGCACGATGTGTTCCGTCTTGTGCGGACGCTCACAGGTCTTCAATACGAGCGTACAGCTTGAGCCGCTGCTGCGGACCGCATACACCCCGCTATAACCCGCCGCCTCGATCCACGGGACAGCGGCCCATACGGTGAAGCCCAGCATCAACAGGATCAGCGGCATATCGATGGACCACTCCATCAGCATTGGCATTGTCCTCCCCCCTTCCTCAGGATGTGCATACTACCATCATACGGCTTAGATGTCCGTACGGTTCAATGTTACTTGAGCCATGCGTCAGCGGGCTTACCCTTCGGTCGGCTCCTTTGATTGAAGCTCCTCCGTGTACAGCTTGCGGTACTTGATAAAGCTGGCCACTCTCCAAGGCACGACATAAGCTACCGCGATCAGAAAGAACAGCATGCCAAGCTCAAGCGGGTCCAGCTCAGATAAATAGCTTCTAAGTCCCAACCGAAGTCCGATCAAAGCAACCAGCGCAATGAAGAACGCCTTGCTTTTGCGGGGATAGACTAGCCCATCTTCCCTGCGTTCATAATTGGTCGTCATAATCATCGGGATGGAGAGCACGAAGCCGCATAGTAAGGAAAGTACGACCTCCTTGACCGAAAGCTGCAGTTGCGGTTGAAGCAGCTGCATAAAGCCAAGACACATGAAGGGAAGCGGGATCAGCATTCTGTACCCTTTTCCCCGGATAGGACGGCTCGCAGCCTTCAATCTTCGCCAGAAGATCAGCCCTGCCACGAATACCATCATCACAACCGTACTGGCTTGCATCGTTTCGTCAACTCCTATAGTAGATCTGGTTATATTGTAACACAAATAGCCCCGTTTCACCGTTCCCATTTCATTCTACCGCCGGCCCGAGGGATTCAGACTGCAGCAAGACTTGACCCCAAGACCGAACCGTCTTACGCTGGACTTACGACCTTATAAGGGAGGGACACCCTCGATGAAGGATGAATCATTCGAAGCGAAGCCTGCCCCGCTTCCCCGGGACGTACATGAGGACCGGGATGTCGCCGATTCCCACGAACGGGAGAAGCAGGGCTGGGCGGAGGAGGCTTACCAGCAGTTTGTCAGCAAGGGAGGATTGGAACAGCTCCCAGGATTCGGCAAGCCACTCCAAGTGCCGACCGGAGATATTCTGGACACCGTGCTGCGCAATGCCAATGTGAAACCTCCGTGGATTATGCTGCGTACGGAGATCGGGACGCTGATGGCTCTCTGTATCAAGCTGATGGATAAGACAATCGCCGCCCCGGAGCTGGACCTCATGCTGTCGGATATCAACAAGCAGATCGTCGAATTGAACTCACTCGCTCCCAGCCGTACCCTTCACCGGCATCTCGTCAGCAGAGACAACATCCGTGAGCAGTATGAGCGCTGGTATGATCGGTGAAGAAGGGGATTCATGCCAAAAAGCCCCCGGGCACGTACCCTGCCAGTATGACTGGCTTGGACACATACCCCGGAGCTTATCTGCTTCACTAGGAAGCTATCGGTTAGAACCGTTCGTGAATCGTTTGATGCGACAAAGGCAGGCGGCCGGTCACCCGGGCCGGCTGGGCAGCCTTGCCAATCGGAAGCATCACGACGGGGATATAACGCTCAGGAATCGCGAATTCCTCGATCAGCGCCTGAGGATTGTACCCTCCCATAGGCACCGTGTCATAGCCCTTAGCTTTCGCGGCCAGCATGAGCTGCTGTGCAGCGAACGCTGCGTTGCGGATCGCTTCGTCGCGCGCTAGACGCTCATTGCCAGCGTACGCTCCATCAATCTGCTGCTTCATCTGTGCGCGAATTTCCGGCGTTGCATCTGCAAAGACCTGCTCGGCCACCTTATTGGCCTCCAGATCTCCAAGAACAACGACGACAGCCGCTGCATCTACAACCTGCTGTTGGCCAAAAGCGATCGGAAGCAGCTTCTCCTTGTTGGCCTGCTCACGGATGACCAGAAACCGCCAATGCTGCAGATTCCAAGAAGACGGTGCGAGCGAAGCCAGCTCCAGCAGCTCGTTCAGCTCTTCATCGGAAATCACGGTACCGGGAACATATTGCCTAACGGAATGACGGGATTGTAAAAATTGCTCTGCCGAAAAGACAGCCTCTGCTTGTTGAGTCATATTTATTCCACTCCTCAGATCGGGTTTTTGGTCCTATCTTATCAGCACCAACTTACTTTTGTAAAGTAAATTATAAATGGATATGACTTCCTGCCGGCAAGTAAAGCGTAAACGTGCTCCCCCGGCCTTCCTGGCTGGATAATGACAAGCGTCCTCCGAGCAGCTTGGCCAGCTCCAGGCTGATCGACAGCCCGAGACCCAGCCCCCCGTATCTGCGGCTGATTGAGCCATCCACCTGGCGGAATGCTTCGAAGATCAGACGCTGCTTGCTCTCCTCGATCCCAATCCCTGTATCCCGCACCGAGAAGGCAATCCAGTCCCCCTCGCACTTTCGGCTCTCAGGCCCTGCCAAGCGGATATCGAAGACTACCGAGCCTTCGGTCGTGAACTTGATCGCATTGGACAATAGATTGCGCAAAATCTGATGAAGCCGCAGACCGTCCGTGCAGATCAGAGCGGGCAGATGCGGGTCCACGTCCATTTTGAGCCGGATCTCCTTCCGGCTGGCTTCTTCCTGAAACTGGTGCTGCAAAATTTGCGGAATCTCGGCTATGCTGATGTCTTCTGAATGAATCTCCATGTTCCCCGCTTCCACCATGGACAAGTCCAGAATATCGTTGACCTGCCGCAGCAGCCCTTCCCCTGACGAGCGGATGATAGACAAATCCTGCAGCTCCTCTTCCGTCCATCGCCCTTCATGTTGGTCAGCCAGCAGCTGCGATAACAGAATAATACTGTGCAGCGGCGTCTTCAGCTCATGGGACATATTCGCGAGAAATTCCGACTTGTGCCTGGAAGCCAAAATAAGCTGCCGCGCCTTATCCTCCAGCGCTTCCT
Organism: Paenibacillus filicis; assembly: GCF_038070315.1. NCBI lineage: Bacteria > Bacillati > Bacillota > Bacilli > Caryophanales > Paenibacillaceae > Paenibacillus > Paenibacillus filicis. The sequence goes on from NZ_JBBPCC010000019.1 coordinate 89,514, forward strand.
TGGCCTCCTGCAGCTCACTGCGCTGCACCAGCAGCCGCTCGTGGGAGTCTCTGAGCTGGGCGGTCCGCTCCTTCTCCATGTAGAAATCATACAGGATGAAGGCGAAGAGATAGCTAAGGGCCATCCCCAAGGGGAATGTAATAGGGAAGATACCTAGCATATAGATCTTACCCGGCACGACGCCAAACAGCGCCAGATTGACGGCATTCAGCAAGTTGACACTAAAGATGCCGACCCCGAGCTTCCACCAGAACGACCGGTCGCTATGCTGGAATCGGATGGACAGCTCCATGCAGAGCAATCCGAGGATCGTCAGATTAAAGCATCCCACCACCGCGGCATCGCTATACCCGAACGTGAACCGGCTGAGCCCGATTCCGAGACCGATCACGGTCAGCCAAGCCGGATGGCGGAATACGAATAAGCCGATGATCAGCGGCACGGCGCGAAGATCGAAGATCACCTCTTCCCGCAGACGGAGCCCGAATACCATCGTGACCCACCCGGCAAATATAAATACAGCCGCCAGTGCAGCTGGCCGAACCTGCTCCGGAATAAGTCGGAGCGCATCAACCCGCAAAAGGATGTATTTATAGACCAGATTGAACAAAAAAGCTAGAGTGATCAAGAGACTGATATTGATTAAAAAGGTCTGATAAAATGGCATGCCCATCCCCCGGTCCGGAGTTTCTTCGAAAAAAGTTATCGCAAAGCGCTTGGAAAAGCGCTTACATTGTCCCTTTCTTTCCTGTAGAATAGAAGATATCCTACTGGATAAGGAGTGATAGCATGTTCATGCGCACGTCCGAATTTTATGAGAGTTTACCTGCCAAATGCTGTAGCCAGTGCAACGAGCCCCTGGAGGAATTAGCTGATTGCTACAGTCCCACCTGTCCCAAATGCCGGGGCCTCACCTTTTACCCACTCAGCCCGGTCAACGTCGCCCGTCCCGACACTCCCGAACCTTAACCGAACAACCTTACAGGCACAAAACGAACGCCCCGGCTAAGGGGCGTTTATTTGTGCCTCAGGCTTTGGGCTTCGCCTTACCAGGCTTCACGGACGGACTCGCGCACAGAGACGGCCGGACGGGCCGCCTGACCTGCAGCTTCGCCCTCAGGCAGCTTCAGCATCGCGTTCCAGGCTACGTGAACCGGACGGGCCCGTCTGAGCGCCTCAGCCTGGAGGCGCATCGCAGCAAGCCCTGGCTCGTCAGCAGTCAGCGCGAGCAGCTGGTCGAGCAGGCTCTGCTTCTTCGAAGCGAGAATGGCGACACCTGCTTGTCCCAGCATTCGCGCATTTTCCTCCTCCTGCCCGGGAATCGGCTTGTATAGCAGCATCGGCAGCCGGGAGGCAATCGCTTCGGAGGTAGTCAGCCCGCCCGGCTTGGTCAGGAGCAGATCCGCCGCCCCCATCCACAGGTGAATGTCGTCCACAAACCCGAGTATCCGCACATGCGGTCCAGGATACTCGGCAAGCTCCTTCTCCAGCAACCGCTTGGCCGACTCATTGCTCCCGCACAAGAAAATAAGCTGCATGCTCTCGCGCACACGTGGCGAGCGGATTAAAGCACGGGTTTCCTCCGTCATCAATCCCCAGCCTCCGCCCATCACGAGCACGACCTGCCGAGCCGGGTCAAGCCCCAGCCGCTTCCGGCAAGTAGCCCGGTCCCCGGATTCGAAGAAGCTTGTCCGAACCGGAATACCGGTCACGCAGATCGCAGCAGCCGCGATGCCTCTGCCCTCAAGCGCACGGGCTACCCCGTCCGAGCCGACCAGAAACAAGTCCGTATGCGGCTGAATCCATAGGGAATGGTCCGCGTAGTCCGTAATGACGGTTACCAGCGGAACCAAGCACCGGCCCTCGGATTTCAGCGAGGATACGGCAGCTGCAGCCAGCGGGAACGTACAGATGATAAGATCCGGCTTTCGAGCTTCGACAAGCTCCTGAAGCTTCGAACGGCCAAGCCTTAGGAACGTCCTGGAGAGTAAGGATTTATGTACACGGTACCGCGATTTGCGGTACACGTACCCGTAGAGAAATGGCAGCTTTTCAACACCCTTTAAAAAACCGTATTTCATCACAGGATGCAGCAGGGCATAGACTTCCTGCATGTAATCGACAACCTCGGCTTGCACCGACGGCGCTTCCGAAGTGCCGCATACTTCCGCCAGAGCTCTTGCCGCCTGCCGGTGACCGTCTCCCAGGTCGCCGGTGAGGATTAAGGCACGGAGCTTGGACGGCCGGGTTATGGGTTTAGACATGATTACGCCTCCTGCATCGTCCGTTTCATAGTTTAGCCCTATGTAAAGTGTTTTACCGCCAAAATCACAGACCGAAACATGTTGTTCCAGTCAAAGGCTGAAAGAAGATTCGCTGAAGGGGCGGCTTTCCTCCAGAATACCATATTCGCCAACGATAATTTAAAAAATACCCAAACCTCTGCAACGCCGTATGCGGCCCGGCATAGCCTTTCCTCTACCAGCCAGCTGTGGTAGACTGTGAGGTAAGCTTTTCCAGGTGCAGAATGCTGCGCCTATGTTTTCCTGAAAGGAGAATCATCCCCTATGAGAGAGCTAGCCTGGGGCAAATCAGCCGCCGGTCTTGTTGGTCTGACCTTGGTATGTGTAGTTGTTTACACGATCCTGACTACCTTGAATCATACTACCTACTATGATTTTTTGCTTTGGAATTTATTCCTGGCCTGGATTCCGTTCCTCTTGTCATCTGCAGCCTGGCTGCTTCATAACCGGTATTATAAACCGCCGGCTTTGCTGATGACGCTCCTTGCCCTGGTGTGGTTGCTGTTCCTGCCGAACTCGACTTACATCCTGACCGATTTCATTCATCTGACCATCCTCAAGAATAGCTATGTGGAAGGTAATTGGTATGCCTTCTCCTACTGGTATGACTTCCTGATCATTCTGCTGATTGCATGGAATGGACTGCTGCTCGGCTTCGTGTCGATGTACCAGTGGCATTACATGATGCGCGGCCGTTTAGGTGCGCCCCTATCCTGGCTTGGTGTTGCAGCCGTCTCCCTGCTATCCGCCTACGGCATCCTGCTCGGCAGGGAATACCGGCTGAACAGCTGGGATGTGCTTGCCGACCCGGCCAAGCTCCGCACGTCCCTGCTGTCAAGCCTGGAGCCGCAGGCGCTCGCCTTCTGCGGCTTGTTCGGCCTGTTCATTCTGGCCGCCTACGGGATGCTGTACCTGTTCCTGCACAGCACCGAACGCCCCAGGTCCTCCTGGTGATCGGCTGGCCACGTGACAGGACGGGCCGTGCCGGCAGGCACAGCCCGTCAGCCTCGATCAACTGAACAGGAACCCTCTGGAGCCGATGCGCGCCCTCACCGGGTATGGACCGGGCGGCGCCATCCCCCAGGTTTGGCCTGAAGCTCCGGCTCCCTCATTTTGATTTTGTCCTGCCGTCCCTCCCGCCAGCGACAGCAAGTAGTCGAAATCCGGGTATGTCGCTTCGTCCAGCAAGAAGGCTCCCTGCGTTGCGAACGGAATGCGGTGCCTGTTCAGCTTGGACACAATATCCGCCGCAGACGTGACTCCTATTCCGTGGCCGAAGTAACCGCCCTCAGGCATCACGATCACATTTTCCCCCTGATACTGCATCTTTCTCGGATCTACCTGCGGGTTCTTAAAGTACTGTACATCCCCAGGAAAAGCCTCTCCCTTGCCCTTCGACGTAATCAGCTTCAAGTCCGCATCATGATTCCAGGAGTACAAATACAGCCGCCCGAACGAACGGTCGAACGCCTCGCGTCCGATCGTGTCCAGCACAGCCTTATATAAAATAATAATGATGGCCGTTGCGCACTCGAACGCATAGTAGCGGCCATTGATAAAAATATCCTCGATCGCAGCCGATGGGCTAACCCCCGGCCTCAGCTCGAAGCCCCCGTTATATGTCCGGCTCCAGTACCGTTCGTTGCAGCGCGACAAGTCGAATATCTCGAACACCGCGCCGCTGCGCCCCAGCGCCCGCGCGCTTGCGACAATCGCCGCTCTTGTCCTCAGCTCGAACAGCAAGGCCTCCATCGACGCGTAGTGGAACGGCGTCGGACTGTTACGCTTACGGTTATAGATATCCTGCTCGACCGGGGTAACGCCGGGCAGGTATAGCGGCGCTTCCACGCCCTGTATAAAGACCACTTGGCAGCCCTCCTCCGCTTGAGGGTACCGGGACGGTATCCCTCTGTACCATCCTATGCGAAGGGGGCGGCGTTCAGGCCTTTTCCGTCAGGCGAATTCACACGGCATGTCAATCCATCTCATAGATCGAACCGGATTTGCTGGCGAACAATTCCGTATACACCTTCTCGGCATACGCATCCGTCATGCCCGAGATATAGTCGGCCACGAGACGAGGCCAGGACCAATTCGCCACATGATGCTCGTAATTCTCCACCCAGTCCGGGGGCAGGATCAAGCGGCCCTGCTCCGGCACGATAAAGCTCTCCCAGAGGCGCCGGATCATGATCTCGCTGCGCTTCTGCAGCCGCTGAACACGGAAATCCTTGATCAGCGTCACCCATGCCAGCTTCTTCAGAATTTCCATGGTCCGAAGCAGCTCCAGATCCTGCTGTCCGTCCCGGACAAAGGTGATCTTCTTCCAGCTCTTCACCGGATCGTCGATGATGCCGACCCGGCCGGCGAACATGCTGACCCAGCGGGCCTTCATCTCCCTGCGTGTGCGCGAGGCCTCGCGGTCGCAGGCTACATAAATTTCCTCCCATTGCGCTAGATAGGCCGTCAGCACTTCTTTCACCATCAGCGGGATATCGACCTGATCCCAGCCCACTTCAGAGTTGCCGTGATCATCTACAATCTCCTGCACCAGATGCTCCACCAAGCGGCCGTCCTCGAAGAAGGTCCGGTTCATCTGAATCTTGCCCGCCCGGATCCCATCCTCGATATCATGCGTCGAATAGGCGATATCGTCGCATAAGTCCATCAGCTGCGCCTCCAGCGTGGAGCAGCCTGCCGGCATATTCCAGCGGTCGCGGATGAGGCCGATGCCGTCGCCCCACTCCATCCCGTACACACCCTTGAGCCGGCCCGGATCATCCAGGCAGAAGGGGTACTTATTGATCGCCAGCAATACCGCTGCCGTCAGATCCAGCCCGCTGCCGCTGCCCGCCCGCTTCTCCAGAAACATCAGAATGCGGAAATTCTGCGCATTCCCCTCATACGCGAGTCCATACTGCTCGTGAAGCAAGTCGTTCAGCACTTCCTCGCCCTTATGCCCAAAGGGAGGATGGCCGAGATCATGAGCCAGTGCCGCGCACTCGACGACAGACGGATCCAGCACCAGCGCCGGATGCTCCTTGCGCTCCAGCAAAGGATATTGCTTGTTCAAGCGGCGCGCCGTTTCCCGAGCGATCTGGGACACCTCGATGGAGTGCGTCAGTCTGGTCCGGTAGTAGTCTCCAGACCCCGCGCCAAACACCTGCGACTTGCCCTGCAGCCGTCTGAAGGCCGGCGACTGGATCAGCCGTGCATAATCCCGCTCGTATTCATCCCGTTCTTCGCTGAAAGTGCCATGAGCCGGTTCGTCCAGCCGAAATTTGCGCAAATCCATTGTTGTTCCCCCTCGACATGCCCTTTCGGTCCGGTAGGCTGCTGCCCAGCCTGACTGCCTGTACGACCGAACGATTTTGTTGCAAATTGTACCACACTTGCGGCAAGTAGAGAAAGCGGCAAGAGACCCTTCTGAGGAGGGGCAGGCGACTCCTGTAAGTTTACAGCACTCCCTCGCACCCCTTAGCAGCTCTCCGGACTGTACAGATCGGATTTCGGCGATGGGCAAATAAAAAAGCCTGACGCGGCTCTGAGGTTCCGCCGTCAGGCTGTGGGAAATCACTGTGCTGGTGGATCTGGATCTTGCTCAGCCTCCGCAGCCATCGCAGGCTGCTGCCCGCCAGGCGAATGGCTGTTCAGGAACTGGGCCACGTATTGCTCGCCGAACAGCTCGTCGTATTGCAGCTCTTTATACACCTCTGCATCCTCCTGAATAGCTGGGGGCATCTCGCTGTGCAGCGCTCCGTCGGACGTCACCACCAGGTTGCGCAGCAGACCAGGAGCCTTCTGTGCCAGACCAAGCTGATACGCCCAGATTGGAGGCAGTTCCATGCCGAGACGATCGAGCATGTAAGCGCCGAGGAACGAGTTGCTGATCGTCGGCACCGTTTCCTTCGGCAGATTGAAGTTGGACCAGGTCACGAATGGCACGCTCTGCATCTTCTTCAGTTCCTCCAGCGACCACTGATCGGAACGGCCGGTGGAGATAAACCCGGCTTGCGCGTACACGTCGTAATCATAGCCGAGCATCGGCAAGTGGTCTCCATAGAAGACGATCATCGTCGGCTCATCGGACTGCTGGAAATGATCGATCAGCATCTGCAGACTTCTGTCCGCATCTCGGACACCTTGGGCATAAGTGGCCAACGTATCCCGGGCCGTATCCGTCTGCATGCCTTTCACTTGAATCTCCTGATCGCCATAACGGCGGTCGTCATAAGGTCCGTGATTCTGCATCGTCACCGCATAGATGAAGGTCGGATCGTCATTCTTCTCGACCTCATTGATGATCTTGCGGGATACCTCGTCATCGGAGATGAAGGCTCCCCGGTATTCCGGCTGCTCGAAGCCGTCCTTGCTGATGAAGTGATCGAAACCCATGTACCGGTATACGGATTCCCGGTTCCAGAACCAGCCTTCGTACGAATGGATAGCCGTAGCCGCGTAGCCCTGCTCCTTGAAATACGAAGCCAGACTTGGCAGCGGCCTAGAAATATACTGCTGGTAAGGCACCGACCCCGCAGGCAGGAAGCTCATCGATTGGCCGCTGAGCACCTCAAATTCGACGTTGCTCGTACCGCCCCCGAACTGCGGAGACAGCAGGTAACCGCTCGTGCTCTCCTTCTGCAGCCGGTGCACCGTTGGCAGCGGGTCCTGATCGAAGGTTACGCCGGGCAGCAGAGTAGGGTCCCAGAACGCTTCATTCATAATGAAAATGACGTTCGGCTGCTTGCTGCTATTCCCAACCCCGCTTCCCGTAGTGGCGGTAACCGCCTTGGCCTGCCGATACCCGAAGGTTTCGCTCAAGCTCTCGGCCAGCCCCTTCATTGCCGGCTCCGTGTAACCGGGGGGCCGCTTGACGATCGTATTTTTCACGTTCATCGTGAAGGCAACCGCCAGACCGTTCTCGGCGTAGTTCTCCGACTGGTTCCAGACAATCTCGTTCACCCCGGCCTTATTAATCAGCGTATTGGTCCAAGACGCGCGGACCCCGAAGCTGTACAAGGCAAACACGCAGAGCAAGCCCATCACGATACGGACCGGAATACGCACTCTGACTTTGGGCAGCCGGGTACCCAGCAAGAACAGCAGCACCGCCGACAGCCCAGAGAGGCTAAGCTGCATGATCGCCTCGCGGCTCGTCACCAGCGGCAGAATGTTCATGCTTTCTTTATTCAGAAAAATATCCCATGGAAAAAACGGCTCGCCGATCAGCTTCCTCTTGAAGTAGCTGATCAGCGCGACCAGCGACAGGATCACAGCGCTTAGCGCGACTGCTCCCGATACGGCCCCGCAGATGGCATACAGCAATAATAAAACGAGCATGGCCAGCAGCCCGTTCAACGCGAATAACTGAGGATGCAGGGAAATCCAAGCCCATGTCTCGGGCAGAGAACCCCGATGCAGAAGCTCCATGCCAACTGCCAGCAGCAGTGAAAGAACTAGGATCGCCGTGCATAGGACGATGGTGTGAACCGCCCGGGTTTTTGAGGGGCGGGCCCGTCTGGTCCGACTCCTCGCAGTAGTGTTACGCACCCTGGTCACTCTCCTATCGGCCCGCTATGGAAGGCGGACATATAATATTAACCATTTCTTAACCTTGTTAAGACCTTGTTAAGACATTGTAAACGGTAAATATTAAAGAAACATGAAAATTAGCTGAAAGTTAGAAAATGGTTCATCCGCCCCGGTTGCGAGCGACCTGATTCGACAAAGCCAGCCGTCTCCGGCAGACGCCAAATAGCCCGGTTCCATGGGAAGAACCGGGCCACCTTATGCCGGCAGCCATCCGTATCCTATGTTGCTTATTACTGGCCTTGATTAATGGCCCTGCTGTTCTTGCAAAGCCCGTTAGCCCTGCGTATCCCGCAGCCGCACAGCCAGCACCCGCATCATCCCCTTCAGCACATCCAGCCGCTCGAAGCAGAAGCCCAGCACCTGCTCGCGATGCAGGCGCAGGAGCAGGGTCGGACCGGCCGCTATGCAGTCCGCTGAACGCGGCTCCCCGTCGATCAGCGCCATCTCGCCGAAGCAATCGCCGGCTCCCAGCGTCGCGAGCCGATGACCGGCTTCCCGCTGCACATGCACACCGCCTTCAATAATGCCGTACAGGCAGTCGCCAGGCTCGCCCTCACGAACCACCGCCTCGCCCGCCTCATAGCGCAGCTCCTCGACCATGCCGGCCAATTGTACAATGTCACCCTCAGACAGATGGGCGAATAACCCGATCCGCTGGAGCACCAGCACGCGGCGCAGTATCGTTCCGCTTGACGGCGCAAGCGAAGCTTGCCCGGAGGGCTCGTTCTTCCTCTCATCAGCCTGCAAGTCGCCTGCCGAAAGCGTCACTTCTCCGGCAGTTTCCTCTAGCGCGACGGCGGCTTCCGCCGGAACGGTCGAAACTTCCCGGTTGACCGTACGCAGGCGGCGAGACAAGATCGCCATCATCGACAGCGCGATCTCCCGGTGATCGAACAGCAATTCATAGAAGCTGCCCGAATCCAGTCTCCAGAGCATACTGCTTCCTACGGGCGCAACCGTGGCAGCTCGTACACTGCGCGTCAGCACGGCCATTTCCCCGAAGCAGTCTCCTCCTCCGAGCTGCCCTACCCGCTGTCCGGCGCGCAGCACGTCCGCCGTTCCTTCCCGGATGATGTACAAGGCATCCCCCGACTCGCCTTCCCGGATGACGGTCTCGCCCCCCTCCGCCCGCACAAGCTGCAGGCTAGCCCCCAGTGCTGCCAACTCACGTCCTGTCAGCCCCTGGAACAGACCGATCTGGCTAAGCATCCGCACGCGCTCCATCTCAGCCGCGGCATCTGACCGTTCCGCCTGCGACCAGCGATGAGAGGACGGAACGTCCAGACCCAGTTCGCTACCCAGAACATCTGAAGCCAGAATCACCGTCCGCAGCCATGGCTCTCCCGTTGCCAGCAGATCGGCAGCCGTTTTCGCGGCGTCCTGAGGGGCCGCTCCCGTTGCGGCGCCCTTACCGGGTGTATAGACCATCAGCTTGATGATCGCCGTCCGCAGCTTGCCCGTTAGCAGTTGGTCCATAACCTCGACCGCACTAGCCTGACGGCGGGCGTCCGAACCCGACGCATTCGCCTGTACCGCCCGGATCGTATCCGGATCATAGCTGAGCGCCAGCAGACCGAATATCCGCTCGGCCGTGCGCCTTCCGGCTTCGCCCGCCGCCATGGCAATCTCCGCATAAGCCGGGCTCCCGGCCAGCTCATCGCGGCCCTGCGCATACAGCCAGTAACGCTCCAATTCCGAGAGGATATAGGCCTCTATGACATCGGCCTCAGCGATACCCGTCTGCAGCTCTCCCTTGATCCGGATGGAGATCAACGCGGCAAGCAGCCGTTGCCGCAGCTCCTCCTGCGCATCACCGTATGCCCCCAGCAGCAGCGCGAATGAACGCGCTCCGCCGATACGGGCGAGCGCCTGCGGAAGGAAGGCAGGGGCCGGCTGACCGTCCAGCAGATACGGCTGGACCTGTCCCAGCAGCATGCCTTCGTCATAGCTGGCCAAGGCGTCGAGCGCAGCCCCCCGCGTGCGTCCGTCAGCCAGCAGCGGAATAATGGGAGCTATTAATTCCGGAACCCGCAGGACGGCTGCCGATTCCAGCGCACGCACCCGGACGCGGACGGAGTTATCCTGAAGCAGCGGGAGCAGCGGCTTGTAGAACGTCGGCAGCCCGATCTGGCCGAACAACGCTGCCACGGCAGTCCGTTCTTCCTCCCGGGAACTGGAGATCAGTTCCTTCAACACGCCAACCGCCCGGAACATGCCCTCAATTCCGTAGTATTGGATCAGCCCGGCGATGACAGCCGACCTCACCTGAATATCTTGGTCCCCGAGCTGTCCCGTCAACGGCTCCAGCCATTCATCTCTGGCATAGGCTGCTGTGGCGAGCCATGCCCGGGCACGGAGAACGGAAGAACCGTCGCTGGCTTCCGCCAGACGGGACGCCTCTGCCTCCATACCGGAAGGCGTGTGCTCCCGAATCCAATCCAGCGCCCAGACCCTTACTGCTTCCGACGGATGCCTGAGCAGCGCCGGTATATAACTGGCCAGCTCAAACCCTTCCAGCTGTCCGAGCACACGCAGCGCATACAGCGTCTGCGCCTCCTGTCCGCTCGTCAGCGCGTCGGTCAGCAGCCTGCGGCTGTCAGGGTCCATCAGATCGAGCCGGGCTTCCTGCAGGTCCAGATCTTGGCTGCTCAAGGAACGCAGCAGCGTGTGCATATACGCGCTTTTCAGGCGGAAGGCCGCGACAACTGCCACCACCACGGCCGCCAGTGTCAGGTAGCTGAACTGGGCGGCCGTCAAGACCGGTGACAGCGCCAGCAGCAGCAGCGCGGCCAAGCCCTTAGCCCCATTGCGGGCGACACCGTCGAGAAATCCCTTGGCCCTGCCCCGCCACTCCGGGGCAACTGGCAGCATGATCAGTTGATTCACCGAGGAATAGATCGTATCGCCCAGTACTTTATCCGATCCCTTGACCGCTACCGCCATGGCGAGAACCGGCGCGAATAGCACCCCCGTACTCCCTGCAAGTAGTGCGAGCGGAAAAATCAGCAGCGCCGTCATCACCCCGAACCGGGAAATCAGCGGCCCGGCTATGAACAGCTGCACAGCCAGCGCCAGCAGGCCGGAGAATCCGTAGAAGCTGCCCATAAACCCGGCCAGCGCGTCATGCTGCAAGGTTCCTTTCAGAATAAGCTTGAACTGGTAATCGACGAATACCAGCGACAGGACCATAGCCCCCGCCAGAATGGCCGCATACTTCAGATGAGGCACATGCTCCATGAAGGTGCGGAAGGATCCGCCGCTCGATCCTCCCGGCTTATTAGCTCCCCGGCTCCGGGCAGACGGCTTGGGCCGCGCCAGCAGTTCGCTCTCCTCGCCCGCCCGCTTCGCCAGCAGCCGTACGAAGCCCAGCCCTATGAGTTGGAGGAGCGCATAAACGATGATTAAATTCTCCGTCCCTAGTCCTCCGACCAGCAACTTAAGCCCGAAGCCACTCACGATGCCTCCCGCAATCCCTCCGCTTCCGACCAGTCCGATCATCCGCTTGGCCTTGCGCTGATCCAGGACGGAGGTGGCGAACTGCCAGAAACAGACCACCATCAGAAAATTTAAGACGTCGAATCCAATATAAATAACGGGGAATATCCAGGGAAAGCCTGCGGCTACACCAAGCCGGGACAGTAGGGACAGCAGCCCCACCGCTGCAATGAGGCCCAATGTGAAACGGTCCTGCCTCCATTTCCCTGCGAACCGCTGGTAGGCGAAGCCCGCTGCCATCAGCGCAAGCGCTTGCGGCAAATACATCATCGACAGTGCGGAGGCATCGAATCGGCTCAAAAACATCGTATCCGCTGCCGTCCGGCCGACGATCGAAGCCGCAGTCACGCCAAATAAATAGCCGAACAGAAGGAGCACCTTCACGTACTCTTCCCGATCGGCTGTGAATGCGCCTATAGCCCCTCCGAGGCGCTTGCGCAGGTCCTGCTTGCCCATAGTTGAATTCTCCGTTCCCCGTATCGCGATGATTGTTCTGTTTCCGATTCTACTACAAAGGGATACGGAGAAAAACTAAAGATTTATCAAATTTAACGGGTTACCGAATTTCGCCTGACTGCCTTCGCCGGCTTGATTTAACGGCGGTCCTGTGCTACGTTTCGAACGAATAGAATCCTCTATATTTCCGCTTAGGAGGTTATCCCGGCATGTCTATGGACACGTATTCCAATCTGATCGGCGTCGTATTAGAAAAGCTCATACAGACGCACAAGGAGCTGCAATTTAATTATGAAGGGCTATCGGGTGTGCTGAGTCAGCACACCGAGGAGGAACGCCGCAGCATCCCGGAGCTGATCACCATCGCAGAGCTCAGGGACGGCTACGGAGAGCTCCTTCACTCGCTGGAGCGCAGGTTCCCAGGGGTCAAGTAAAGAACATGGTCCGCAAACTGTCCGATGAGCCACCGGTCATGCGAGACCATCAGGACCGGTCCCGGAAATCTGTGAATAGCCTGCTCGAGCTGCTCGACCAGCTCGAGGCTGAGATGATTCGTCGGCTCATCCAGCAGCAGGATATCAGGCTGGTCCACGATGAGCCGGGCCAGAGATAGCTTGCGCAGCTGTCCCGGGCTCAGCACCCCGGCCTTCCGGTCCAGCTCGCCGGGCCGGAACAATCCGGTGTCCAGCAGCTCGCGGGTATGGTCTTCCAGGTAGCCGATCCGCCCTTCGCGGTAAAGCTCCAGTACCGTTTTGGCGCAATCCTCAGGGGATAGCTGCCGTTCCTGCTCCAGGTAGCCGATCCGCGATTCCGAGGAAAGAACGACCCTTCCTGCCATCGCCTCCCATTCGCCGGTCAGCACACGCAGCAGCGTGGTCTTGCCCGTGCCGTTGGGTCCGGCGATTAACAGCCGCTGCGGCCCCTGCAGGCTGAAGCTCAGCGGAGCGAACAGCGGACGGCCTTCTTCCACCGCACAGACAAGCCCGCTCACGTGCAGCGAAGACTCGCCGCCGGCACCGTCTGCGCCTCCGCGATCCAGCCTGATCCGAAAGCTTAGCGGTTCGGGCGGCCTCGGTACCGGATTATCCAGGATGCGTTCCAGCTGCTTCTCCGCTTTCCGGATATTTTGCGAGATGCGGCGCTGCACCCGCTCTCCCTGGAATTTCGTGATGAATTTGTCACGATCCGTCGCCGGGCGATTGTATGCCACCCGGTAGCCTTTGTCCTTGGCCTGATGACGCAGCTCCCGGATTTCCTCCTGCTCCCGCTCGTACTCCTCCTCCCATCGCAACCGCTCCAGCCGCTTCTGCTCCCGGTACGCATCGTAATTGCCCGTATAGAACGTACAACGACGGGTGGCCTCATCGATCTCGATCATGCGATTCACCGTCCGGTTCATAAACAGCCGGTCGTGAGACGCGAACAGTATTGTACCCTGATACCCGGCTATATAGCTCTCCAGCCACCGAATCGCCTGCTCATCGAGATGATTGGTCGGCTCATCCAGCAGCAGGCAATCCGGTGCGGATGCCAGCAGCCCAGCCAAGGCTAGACGCCGCTTCTCGCCACCGGACAGCGTGTCGACACCGCGTTCGCGCGGCATGCTGCCGAGTCCCAAGCCGTCCAGCGCGATGGCCGTGCGATAATCCGCCTCATAGCCCCCTAACGCCTCGAACCGCTCGGCCGCCATACCGTATGCTGCCAGCAGCACATCAGCCTGCTCCGGCTCCTGCCCTCCGCTGCCCAGCGCTGCAGTCAGCTGGTCCATCTCCGCCTGAAGCTCGCGTATTTCGCCTAGGGCCGCATCCAGGTAGCCCCCGATACTCAGGCCACCCCGGACTTCCACCGTCTGCGGCAGATAGCCGACCCGGGCAGACAGCCCCACACGGACCTCCCCTTCATCCGGCAGCTCCCAGCTCGCCGCCAGCTTGAGCAAGGTCGACTTCCCTGCCCCATTCTCTCCAACAAGCGCCGCGCGCTCTCCCTGATTCAAATGAAAAGAGACCTGTTCCAGCACGGTATGATCCCCGTATCCCTTCGTCAATTTATCCAATATCAAGATCTGCATACCAAATTCCTCCTTGCACCGCTTGGGGTAAAATTAGGCCGAGAACACCAAAAACCGTGAATGCAGCGCACCCACGGCTAAACAAACCCCTCGAGGAGACAATCAGGCTCCAGCAGCAGGCGGCTTATTCCTTGGCGGCGCGGGTACTTATTCGGTGTGCGAAGAGAACAACGATCTCCTTCGTACACGGTGTCTGCGACAGACTTGTGCCTATCGCCACACCCGCCTTATCCCGAAACTCAGGAAGGCGCGTGTCTGCATGTTACATCCGGTTTTTGGATATTAAGCATGCAAACGAAGTGTCCACATCGGCAAGAAATACCACCTTTCGAAGTGGGAACCGCAAGGGTCCCGAATACCGTTCACTATACAGCCAGCAGCCCCCAGTAACAAGGGGCTATCCATTTATAATGAAACTTTCCGGCGCTGCCTGCGTAAATCATGCCAAGACAAGAGAGGAGGAACTCGCTTGATTAAACGTCTTCTGGGCAAATTATTGAACAGCGCGCTTCATTCCAAGCATTCCCGCCGTTACGGCAACAGCTCCGATCAGTACCGTCGTACCGGCCCGCACCGCCACTCATCGTCAGACCGGTACAGCCAGCGCCGTCCTTACGGCTCCAGCTATTATAAGAAAAGAAAACATTCCAGCTCCTAAGCACTTGGAACGGGTTCAAGTCCGGCTGATGCCCCGAGCGGAAGTCGGCTAACCGTAAGCAGGACTCCGTTAGCCGCTACTTCCCGGCCGATAGCCTCTTTCCTAACAGCCTGCAGCCCCTCGTCTACCACATGAGGGGCTATTCACCTTCCGGGCTGGCTGCTCAGTGCCGCCACCGCCTGTCCAACGTCGCCCGCCAGAGCGGCAGCGCTTGGATAGACCGCGTCCTCCCCCATCAGTCTGTTCAGCAAGCGGGCGGTCGCCTCAGACAGGTCCAGCTCCTCCTGCCATCCGCGTTCTTCCTGTCCTGGCTTTCCCTCGTACGAAGCATATAGGAGGAACAGCAGGAAATGACCGAGAGCGTACAGATCGCTCTCCACACGCGGCAGGCGGCGCCGCTCCTCCTCCCCGTTCTGCGGCGCCTCCAGGCCTTCCATGTCGCCGATACGGCGGGCTAGTCCGAAGTCAATCAGCTTGAGACGGCCCGCGCAATCCATAACATTCGGAATCCGCAGATCGAGATGGACCCAGCCCCTCTCGTGAATAAACGCGACAACCGGAAGCAGCCGCTCGAGAAACTTCAGGCTCTCCAGCTCCGTGAAGCCCCGTCTCTGCGTGAAAATCAGGTCCTCCACGGTCGCTCCGTCCACCCACTCGATGGGTAGCCACAGGTGACGTCTTTCCTCTATCAATGCCCCGCAAGCCGGAAGATCGGGATGCCCGAGCACCTGGAGCGCCTCCTGCTCGCGAATCAGCAGTCTACGACCGAGCTCCCGCTTGCTTGGCCTAGCTTGCTTCAATACGACGGGACTCCCTGAGGCAGCGTCCATAGCCAGGTAAGCCAGGCCATAGCTGCCTTCCCCCAGAGAGCGGAGGAGGCGGTACCGTCTCTGCAGCTCGTACCCGGCCGGCAGCGGATAATCCAACCAGGCGTGATAAGCGCCCCGTAAATAACCAATCATGCCCGCGCCCCCTCTCCCGTCAATTACACGGCTTAAACGCCATGGAAGCTTTCGTCTTCAATGCGCAGAGCTTCCTGCCGGGCTGGGCTCACCGTTCCCTGATGCCTCCTAAACAGTCTCAGTGCCTGTCAGCCCGTTCTGCTCCCGGCAGCAGCATGCGGACCAACCGGGCAGCTCCGGGCAGCCTAGGCTGCCGCTGATGAGCCTGGACATAGGCATAGTCTGTCAGCGTCACCCCGGCATCGCGCAGCGCATAAGCAAAGTCATCATCCAGCATAAGCCGGTATTCCCATACCCGCTTCTCCCAGGATGGAATCAGCTCTCGCATGACCGCATCGTCGGCAGCAGGATGGATATACGTCTCGACCACGCCTTCCGGCAGCTCGTAGAGCTTGCCGATGAGCATCCCCTTGAAGCTTTCGTACGTTTCCCCCGGCTCCGTGTGGTACGGATGCGATATCAGGTAGTCGGGCAGCGGAACTCCGAGTGCATCGGCGAGCGCCACCACCTTATTCAGCGTTCCCTGGGCTCCTGGGATGGAGGCCAAGAAGCTGTCCCGGGGATCAATTTTCCGGAACAGGCGGAACGGCAGACCCCAGCGCGCGCAGCGCCACAGGACATCCGGCAGATAGCTGCGTCCCGTTGCCAGCCCGTACAGGCTGCCCATATGATTGTCGACATGGGAGATCCGAAGCCCCGCCCGGCGTACCGCCTCATACTGGGCGACCAATTCCCGCTTCACATCGGCGGGTACCGCCTGCCTCTCGAACGCCTCAACCGTTCGATGCAGCTGTCCGCTCTCGTCTTGAAGCGAAGCGGCGCCGGTCAAGCTGCTCCAGCGGAACCCCTCGAACTCGCTCGTTAGAGTCAGATGCAGGCCGACACGCTGCTCCCCCGTCTTGAGACACCAAGCCGCAGCCTCCTCGAAGGCAGGGGCCGGCGGCATAATCGTCGCTGAGGATACCTTTCCCTCCGTTAGTAAATGCATGATAGCTTCGTTGGCCGCCCAGCTCTGCCCGAAGTCGTCGCAATTCAGGATCAGCAGCTTCGCGGACTTAGCAGTATGTATCATCATCCTAACCTTCAGCCTCCTTCCTGCATATCATTCGAGAGTTCCCGTCCCGGAGGCATCCCGTCCCGCATCACCGTAAGCGACAGCAGGAAGGCAATCGCCAGTAGGCACAAGGGGACAACGCTAATCAGAACCCGGAAGGTCCCCGCGGGGTCCGGCCCCGGCTGATCACCGCTCACATAGCCGAAGGTCATGCCCACCACCCAGAAGGCCAGTGCCGAGATCAGGCCGCTGGAGCGTGTGATAAACCCTCCGACCGCCGTATACACGCCTTCTCTCCGCTGCCCGGTACGCTCGAAATCCCGGTCGATAATGCGGCTGCTCAGTACTGGGGGCGTAACCAGGAAGCCGGCCAGGCCGAAGCCCACCAGAATACCTGCGGCGATACCGCTCATCAGGCTGCTGCCGAACCATAGCGGGATGACGGATAGGCCGTAAGCGGCCAGAGACACACGCCAGCCCCAGACAGCGCCCAGCTGGCGGACGATTCGGTACCAGACGGCCACCAGAGGGATAACGGACACGAATACCGAGGCCAGCAGAATCGATACTTGAGCTTCCGGAATCCGCAGTACGTATTTGGCATAGAACGGAATCATTGAGCTGACCAGCCCGTTTACTGTCTGGGCGAAGGAGTTAGCCAGGTTGAAAATCCAAAACTCCCGGTTTTTCAGCGTTTCGCGGAATGCTTCTTTCAGCGGCAGTCGAGGTTCCTCGGCGATCTCCGCGTTCTCCTTCACCGACCCCATGCACAGCAGCATGAACACCGCGAATACGACTGCGTACACCACCGACATGTAGCCGAATCCTATCCGGGTGAACAGCAGAGGCGTAACGGCAGAGCCGATCAGAATAGCAACGATCTGAAATCCTTGCTGGATGGCGGAAGCCTTGGTGCGGACCCGCTCTCCCCGGAACAGCTCCGGAAACAATGCGCCGTAATTCACCCAGAGGATGGTCGCCACGCCCTCGAACAAAATCAGCGCCACCAGGAACCAAACGAACAACCCGTTCCCGGAAAGCCCCTCCGGCACCGCAAAGATCATGCAGAAGGTCATCATAAAAAGCGGAATTGCGGACCATATCCACGGCTTGCGCCTCCCATAGCGCGTTCGGGTCCGGTCGGACAAATACCCGGCAAGCGGCTGATTGGCCGCATCCCAGATCAGATAAACCGTTCGCGCCACCGTCGCCAGACCGACGCCGAGGCCCAGCTTCTCCACATAGTAGTAGCTGTAGAAAGCACTGAACGCCTGGCTGGGAATCATCATCGCCAGCATGCCGAACGCGAAAGCAATCGGGGAGTTTACAAATTTGGCTCGCATTGCACAGTTCCTCCGTCCGCAAGGAGATAATGTATGCGCTTCCTCGAAGTCAAAGGCCGGTCACCCGCCTCGGGTGATCCGTTGATATGTTATATGTATTCCCCGCGCAACGACTCATTCCTGCAAGGGCTGCCCCATCTTCAAGGCAACCGGCAACGCCTGGCCCGGGCAGCTGGCTGAACGCAAGCCAAGTGCCCGCTCCGCTGCCTCCGGCTCAAGCTTCGCACACCGTTACGTACCGGCAGAATGAGCCCTTGCGGATCTGGCAGCCGTCAACCGGCCGAAGTCCAGCCTTGGAGAACTGCTCCCCGATCGGGTCGATTGCCACGACCACAACGCGGCTGGCCAGCCGCCGGGCGCTTGCCAGCAGCTCCAGCTGATCGGCCTCAGACAGCTTGGAGCACAGGTTATAGGGCAGGTCGAGCACGGCTGCGTCGTAAGGGCCCACCAGGTCCCGGATATCTCGAATACCTACCTCATTCGGATACCCGAAATAGCGCAGGTTTTCCCTGGCTCCCAGCACAGCCAATGGATTTTTATCGAAAGCCTCCATCGCGATCCCCATCGACAGCGCTTCGATGACGACGGTACCGATGCCGCAGCATGGATCAACCGCCCGGACGCCTTCCGGATGAGGGACCGCGATATTGGCTATGGCCCGTGCCACCCGCGTACTTAGCGCCGTGGAATAGGGCTTGGGCTTGTCTTTATGCTGCAGCCATACGGCTTGCTGGTCCTCCAGCTCTCCGAATACCCATCGGCCAGACACCTTGGCTATTCCGAAGCGGACGTCCGGCGACCGCATCTCCGCACGGCTGCGGATACAGGCTCCCACGAGCCTCTCCATCGCGCGCCGCTGGTCGTAGTCCAGCCCATCATCTGCGGGTACGAATACCACCTTGAAGGACGCTACATCGACATGCATATGCGCGGCTTGCTTCGCTATGCCCTCGATCCCTGCCGCTTCGAAGCGAACCCTGAGACGCTGCTTCATGAACGGACTCCGGCTCGGGTCAATCTGCAGCCCGCTCTCCAGCCAGGCCGCAGCCCCACCCGTTCCGCTTCCCACTCCCCCGAACCAAGTTCGCTGCTCCAGCCCGCACAACTCGGCTTCATCCTCGTGGAAAGCATAGGTGTATACATATAAAGTTTCCTGATCCATCATGCCTCTTTCCTCCGGCCTCCCGTGCCGCTTGCTTACGCAGCATCGGCAAATCGCTTATACTTATCTTCATACCATCTGATTCTAAAGCAGAATTCCAGCAAGGAGCTGTAACGCTATGACCTTCCGACGTCTTCCCCTCCTCGCAGCAGGCAGTGTGCTGCTCTGGACTATACTCGCGCTCTGGCTCGGTCTGCATGACCTCGCCATCTCCAGGGCTCTTGCCAACCCGGCCGCAGCCTGGGCCCGCTGGTTCGAGGCCTACGGCGAGCATCCCGCCATGCTGCTGGCCTGGGCAGCCGGACAACTCCTGTACAGCACCGCCCGTCTGCTTACAGGCCGTGCCCGTTTGCTCAGACGGCTGTTGGCACTTGCGGTCCAACTGGCTGCCGGACTAGCGCTGGTCCATATGACCCTGGAACGTGCGCTAACGTTCAGGCTTTCCGCCGCCCAGTGGATGGTTACACTGATCATGCTCGTTGCCGTCACAGCGCTTGTCCAGCTGGCACTAGCTCGCACTCCGGCCTCCAAGCTGTCCCGGTTCAACCAGGCCGCCTGGCTTACCCTGCTGCTGCTCGGCGCAGAGCTGGCGATCATTCACTCGCTCAAGTCCGTATGGGGCCGCGTCCGTTTCCGGGATCTGCTGCCCGATGGTGGCGGCTACACCCCCTGGTACACGCCGATGGGGCCGACTGGCAACCGCTCCTTCCCATCCTCGCATGCGGCTAACAGTTGGACGATGCTGGTGCTCCCTGTGTACGCATCGGCCGCATTGGCCCGCCCCTATGTGATCCGGGCCGCCTGGATAGCCGCCCTATTGTGGGGCTCATTAACCTCATACAGCCGGCTGGTCGCAGGCGCTCATTACGCATCCGATCTGCTGGCAGGCACGAGCATCACGATCGTCCTGTTTGTCGTACTGCGCCGCTTGCTGCTTAAGGAAACGGCCACGAGACATCCCGACTTCATGCAACAGAGGGACCTGCGCTCCTGAGAGCGGGTCCCTCTTGCCGCTGACATTCACTGAAAGCTCGGAGCCAGCGACTACTTATACATCTATTAGGCTGACCGCTCCAGCAGCATGCCGTATAGAGCAATCCGGACAGCTCTAGCCGACCTCCCCTACAGCCGATTCCTGCATAGGAAGCCTTACCGTCATCTTCGTACCTTCGCCGAGCCGGCTGGATACCTCGATCTCGCCCCGATGATGCTCCACAAGCTGCTTGACCATAAACAAGCCGATGCCTTGTCCGCCCTTCTGGTCATTCGTTTTCTCATACTTCTGGAACAGCCGTTCTAACTGACTCTCATTCATCCCCACGCCGAAATCCTCCGTCTCCAGGACCAGATTGCCTCCCCGGCAATACGCATCGAAGTAGACGGGCCGGCCTTCCTCGCTATATTTAATCGCATTGCTGATGATGTTGGATACGATCAGCTTGAACCCGGTTGCGTTGCTGAGCAGCCGTTCCCCGCCTTCCAGCCGGATGCGATGATACAGTTGGATATTCTGGGTACGGGCCTTGACATCCATGATCTCCATCACCTCGAGAAGCAGCTCTCTCGGTACCGTGAGCTTCCTCCGCCAGAGTGAATCCGTGGACAGCATCTGTTCCGTATTGATGATGTGGGAAATTTCATTATCGATCAGCATGACATAATCACAGATGGCCTTCAGCTTATCCCGGTCTTCCGGCTCCTTCACCTTGCTCATCAGCAAAGTGGAGTAAGCCTTGATGACGGTGAGCGGATTCCGTACTTCATGGGAAACGACATGTGCAAAATCCAGCTTCTGCTTATACAAGTCCATCTGCGACTCCAAGTCCTGCTGGGCCGATAGCACCGGATGCATGGATTGCTCTCCCGGCACATGAGGATACAGACTGGACAGCACCAGCGTTTCGTCGGTCATGAGGTACGGATGCGTTTGTAGCGCTTTCAGCTGTACGGCCGCAGTGACTGCATTCGCGTCGTAAGCGCATACGGTGATATAGCCATACCGTCCCACCACAATGTCGCATCTGGATTCATATTCATACAGCTTATCCACGGTGTCTTCCTGCGTCCGCCAGCCCACCTGGCCCCACAAGCGGATGTCCGTCTGACTCTCCGCATACGGTTCAATCACCTTATGGAGGTTCGACAGAACGCGTTCAAACTGAAAATCCGCATAGGTTTCATAGAAGTCCGCCTGACTTATGTAATGTACGCGGGGGCGCCAGCGTTCTTCATCCGACTCAGCGAGAAGCTTCCGCTCCATGGCCTCGTACATGTCCGGAGTATCGACGATGATGACATGCTGACCGAGGTCTACTCCCGACACAATAAAGGAAACAGCGTTCTCGATATACTTATCGTGATTACTAAAAAAATACAAAATATGCGAACCGCTTGGTACATGAATCTTGTTCGTTAAAGGGATGCTGTTTTGCGGAGCCATTCTTGTTCCTCCGATATGTTCGTTTCCTTCAGCCGTTCCGAGACGAACCGAGAAGCTTCAAGCGAGCGGCTCTCATGATTTCGACGTCAGCGCCAGTAAGGATAATAGTCAACACCGTAAGGCTTTACTTTTATTATATCTCTCCGGGTCGAAAAGACAACGGAATATCCCGATATTCCATGCTGAAAACCAGCGAAAAGCTTCGAAAAAACACGAATTGCGAAAAAAAGAGCTAAAACCGCCTCTCTTCATTCTCTTGCGCATGATCCGGCTTAGTTGAAATCTTCCTGCAGGCATTGATTTTCTGTTAATTTTGACCAATGGTAGTCATCCTAACCTCGCAGCGAGCTTTTTCAGCCAACAAATTAGCCTTCATAACGAACAATTGAGATCTTTATGCTGGCTAACCTGCTACGGAAAATGAACAATATTTGGAATTCTATACCTGGATAGAATGCGGGCTCGCTTTCTGAATTTTCTGGCGGACGTGCAGCGGTTCAGGGAGCGTAAGGACGTCGCGACCAGCGCACTGTCTCCGTCTGACGGAACACGACAAAAAGTCCCTCATCGCCATCGGGGCGATAGGGACTTCCTTAGGGTAAGGCCCGCCGCCGCATGCACCCGCAGAGCTGGGCCTTACCTTATGATTTCTAGATCACACCTACTTTTTGACGGTAAGGCGCAGTCTCCTCTTCTTGCTCGTTGACCACAGATGACGCTGCTGCAGGCTCGGCAACATGTGTAGCATCGCCCGCTTCGATATCTCCGACCAATCCGTACGGGAAGCACAGCGGGGCTCCGGTACGCGGATCCTGGATAATGTCCGCACGGATCGCGAATACTTCACGCAGCATATCGCAAGTAATGACTTCCTCCGGGCTGCCTTCCACAATCAGATCGCCATGCTTGATGGCTACGATATGATGGGCATAGAGCGCCGCATGGTTCAAGTCATGAACCACCATCACAATCGTACGGCCTTCTTCACGGTTCAGCTTCTCGAGCAGCTTCAGCACTTCGAGCTGATGCGCCATGTCCAGGAAGGTCGTCGGTTCGTCCAGGAACAGGATATCCGTTCCTTGTGCCAGCGCCATGGCGATCCACGCACGCTGACGTTGTCCGCCTGACATCTGATCGATCGGACGCTCGGCGAATTCGTTCATCCCCGTTACATCAAGCGCCCATGCGATCATTTCCTTGTCTTCCTTGGTCAAGGATCCGAATCCCTTCTGGTGAGGGAACCGGCCGAAGGAAACGAGCTCGCTGACGGTCAAGCCTTCCGGAGAAACCGGGTTTTGCGGGAGCATCGCCAATTGCTTGGCTACTTCCTTGGTCTGCATCTGATGGATTGATTTCCCGTCCAGGAATACGCCGCCCTTCTGCGGTCTCATGATCCGTGCCATAGTTTTCAAAATCGTCGATTTACCTGAACCGTTTGCTCCAACAAGCGCCGTAATTTTACCGCTGGGAATACTAACGTTCAACTGATTGACGATCATTCTTTCCCCATAGCCAATCTGAAGCCGCTCTGCGAATAACCGGGACATGAGATTCTCTCCTTGCATCTGGAAGTTTATATATCGAACGTGATAATGATTCTCATTATAAGTTTCTATTCAATGATAATGCTTATCAATATCACTGTCAACCATCAATCTCCATTTGTAACAAAATGTTCGCCGCCGAACGGCTGATGCTTGAAGCTTGCCTCCCGCAGGCACGCTCCAAACCAAAACGCCCTGCTCCAGCCATCAGGCTGGGCAAGGCGTCTATGGGGCTGGCGGCGAGTTCCGGCGGAGCCGGAGCCGCTTCGTTTACTTCTCCGTGAAGGCCATCGACCGCAAAGTGTCGTTCAGCAGCTTCCACTGCTCGTCCGTCTTGACGGCATCGTTGATGCGCAGGCGCGCCGTGTAGGCGACTCCGTTCTTCTCCCATACGTAGTCTTCTTGCGTATAAGGAACGTTACGCGACTTGTACTGGGTCGCGAATTTCTTGACGGACGTGCCGAACAACTCCTCGTCCGAGGTTTTGTACGTATACGCCGAATCCGCCTCGGCGTTTTTCTTGTACTCCTTCTCCAGTGCGGTGAATTTGCCTTGAAGATCCCCGGAATCGTCCGACGTCACGGTCATCCCGCCCCCTTGGAACAAGAACGATTTAACAATCGGGTCCTTGTCGCGCTCATACCCCCCGTACCAAAACTCCGGAGCCTTCACCGCATAGCGGTACTTCTTGCTCGTATAGGTCACAGTCCGGCTGCTGCTCGACAGCTCCGCCTCATCCTGGATCACGCCCAGCGAGCGGTTGGCGGAATCCTTGACAAAATGGACGGACGCCTTCAGGCTCTCGGCCAACTCGTCTATGCTCTTCTTGTTGGACTCATCCGTATAAGTCAGCACCATGCCATACTTATACTTATCCCGAATTAGGTAAATCGCATGCATATACTGCCACTTGTCCCCCATGGTGAACGCGTAGTCCATCTCGATAGCCGGCACGCCGTCGATTGTTGTCTCCCGGGGTTCGCTAGCCTTCCGGTAATCCGAGACGAACTTCCGGGTGAAGTTCTCCGCGTCTCGAGTGCTCCAGTCCTTCAAGGTATCGCCCGAGGAAGCCGACGTCACGGAGACCACGAGTCCCTTGTCCGCTTCCTCGCTCTGGTAGCTCAAGCTGCTGCCCCACCCATTTGTGCTCCAGTCGGCCGGTACATCGAAGGTAATGCCGTAATCCGTAAGGATGGTGTTGGTGCTTTGATGAACGGAGATGTCCTTCAGGCCCGCATTCTTCTCGTCATAAGACAGCAAGAACGAATCCAACAGGTCATTGAAGCTGTTGCGTTTGAAATTGTTGTTGTACATCTCTTCGCTGTAAACCGTCAGCAGGATGTAGAAGATCTTGTCTCCCCGCAGAAAAGCCCGGCTTTGGTACATCTGGCCGCCATAGCTGGATTTCCCTACGATCACGGCGTACGGATCGGACTTCTGGTCCACATAACGCTTCTCAAGAATCGTGTCGCCGTGATGCTGTGCTTCCAGCTTGCGCAGCAGGCCAAGCGGGGACAAGTCGGCGCTCTGATCGTTCTCGATCTCGATGTCGATCGCATATTCACCCTTGGCGTCGGCGAATGATACGCTCTGCCCGTCGCTGTCCTGCTCCTTCTTGATCAGCCCGGCCGGATACTTCATCGACCAGCCGTAATAGCTGTCCCCGATATGCGTCTTGCCCTGGTCCGCATCGATGTAAGAGCCGTCCGCATCCCGCACGAGCGAGGTTGCGCTCGATTCATCCTCGCCCAGCAGAACTTCGGCCACCCGCTGGGTCCCTCCGGACTTAAGCGTCAGCTTGACCTTCTGCTGCGGCAAGTAATTCTTCAGCGCCTCGTTGTACTGCACCAGCGTGCCCGTAGGCGACGATTCGATGGCCAGCAGCACGTCGCCCTGCTTGATGCCTGCCTTCGCCGCCGGGGAATCCGGCTCGACGTAGGTGACCTCCAGGCCGTTGCTGGAAGGAATGCCGACGACGGCCTCCCAGCTCTCGCCGAGCTCGACGCCTAGATAAGGGCGCTTGACCTTACCGTACTTGAAGAAATGATCCAGCACATGCTGCACCGTATTGACCGGGATCGCAAAGTTCAGGCTATCGACCCCGTATTCGACGAATTTGAGTGTATTGATGCCGATGACTTCTCCCTTCATATTCAGCAGCGCGCCGCCGCTGTTGCCGGGGTTGATCGCAGCGTCCGTCTGGATCAGCTGGTACTTGGACTGAACGGCGCGGTCCATGCCGCTGACGATCCCGTACGTAACCGAGTTGCGCAGCGCGAACGACAGCGGAGTCCCGATCGCCATCACCGGCTCCCCGACCTTGATGTCCGAGGGGCTGGCGAACTTGGCCGCAGTCAGGCCCGTCGCCTCGATCTTGACCAGCGCCAGATCGCTTTCTTCGTCGTAATGTGTCGTCTTGCCCGTGTAAGACTTCCCGTCCGCCAGCACGACCGTTATATTACGCATATCCTTGACCACGTGGGCGTTGGTCAAGATGTATCCTTCACTGCGGACGATGACGCCTGTACCGTGTGCCAGATTGTAGCGGTTGGCCGCCCATACCTTCCGGTTGTCTGCCGGCTTGCCGATAATGGCTACGACCGACGAGGTCGTTTGTTCGATTACTGCGGGGATGGCGCCGCGGTCATCGGCCGCTCCCGCATAAGCGGCAACTGGCGCCGCGAGCACGGCCAGCAGCATGGCCGAAGCGGTCGCATGCGCCACTTTGCGGCTTAACATTGTAAACTTAGTCATCGTCAGGTTTCTCCCCCGTCAGCCCTCTAACAGGCCATTCATTTCCATGTCCACTAAAATCTATCATCTCGTGAAATCGAATGCAAGCCGAAATAGAGCTGATAGACAAAAATCCCTCTCCCCCGCCAAATTCAGCGGAAAAGAGGGACCTTTCGCGGCCTTTCCGGCCTAGCGGAGCACCTTGTCAATTAAGCCGTAAGCCTGTGCCTCGTCGGCGGATAAGAAGTGGTCACGGTCCGTGTCACGCTGGATTTTCTCCAGCGGCTGGCCGGTCCGCTCCGCGAGAATCGCATCCAGTGTTCGCCGCGTCTTCAGGATATGTTCGGCCTGGATCGCGATATCCGATGCCTGGCCGCGTACGCCTCCTCCTCCGACCCAGGGCTGGTGGATCATCACCTCGGCATTGGGGAGGGCAATCCGCTTGCCCGGCGCTCCGGCCGCCAGCAGCACGGCTCCGAACGAAGCGGCCAGACCGACGCAGATCGTCGAGATGTCCGGCTTCACGAACTGCATCGTATCATAGATCGCCAGACCCGAGGTGGTCGAGCCGCCCGGACAATTGATATACAGGTGAATATCCTTCTCCGAATCGTTAGCCGTCAGGAACAGGAGCTGGGCGATGACGGCATTGGCCGTCTGGTCGTCAATTGCGCTGCCGAGGAAAATGATCCGGTCCTTCAGCAATCGCGAATAAATATCGTAGGAACGCTCTCCCCGCCCGCTCTGCTCCACGACCATAGGAATATAGCTCATCGTCTTCGTACCTCCCGAAAATCATATTTCAATTCAATGAAACGGTGTATTCTTGTTGTTCTCCGCTTACGCTGCGCAACGCAGCCCAGCCTGCAAGGACCCGCGCGCCTCGGCCGTCTTCTGCCCAAAGCCAGAGGAGGTTACCCGGATGATGGGACCGTCCTGATCTCCGTTCTCTCCGCCGATATGAATCTCTTGAATCGTGATCTCTTGGGAGCTGCCGCCGCTGCGCCGGGATTCCCAAATAATCGTCGGGGCTGCTTGCTGCGGCTGTCGCTGTTCAGTGGCTGTACCCGTCAGCACGTCGCAGGAACGCTTCCCCTGCACCGGCTTGACCGTCCTCTGGCTGTCGGACCGGTTGGCTTCCACCCTTGCTTGATTCAGAATGCTCTTCATCATGCACGATCCTCCTTGTGTTCCGGCTCGGGGTACACCGCTGTCATCACGCGGAAGCCCGCTCCCCGTCCAGCCGGTTTATATTTCTCGGATAATACACGCACCGCCTCCGCATAATCGCGGATGAATGCCTGCCTGGCCGCTTCATCGGGCAGGTAAATCTCCGTCTCCAGCACCGCACTCGGCACCTCGTCTAGATCGGACTTCTCCATCAAGCGCATCGCATCGCCCCGCATCCGCTCGGAGGCTTGGATCAGATGAAGCAGCGCGCCCTGATCCTTCATCCGCTGAACCGTTTCCTCCGGCCAGCCGAATGAATCAGGGATCAGATAGGTCCGCGCGATCGACTGATACAGCACCTCCACAAGATTCTTCACCTGCCGGGTACCGCTGCGCCGGATCAGCCCGACCTTCTCGAGCGCCTTCAGATGGTAGTTCACCTTCTGCGCGGGCTCGCCCAGCTGTCTTCCCACCTCGGAGGCCGAAGCCGGCTCCTGGAGCACCCGCAGTACCTCCGCCCGCAGCGGGTTCAGGAGCGCGATCGCCTGCTCCGCGAACTCCAGCCGGTATAGTTCCTTCACTTCGGGATTGTTCATGAGCACCACCATAAAAATATTTTTTTACGTAAATATATTGTATTACGATGATGCTCGTCTTGTCAAACCTGGCTTTCGCCCGATCTCATAAGTTGACGGATAAGCAAAAACGGCCCTCCCGGCTAAACGCCGGTAAGACCGTTACGTACCTTCTCTCCACCATTTCCCCGCCTGAAGCCCCTTCGTACAAAGCAAAAAAACTTCAAGCTCTTGTTGCATTCCTTACTTCCGCTCCACTTCAACTCCGTGACGCTCCGCTCTCCGGGCCAGTTCCTCTGACGCCTCGGCAAACAGGTGGTCTTCACGGAAGTCGTATATTTGCGTGCTCCCCCACTTGCTTTGAGCCATGATATGGATCTGCCTTCCTCTCTTCTACAGGACGAGCTTCTTCATCTCCAGCCAGGGCGTTGCCTTGCGGCCGTAACGGACGCCCTGCTCATCCGCGGACAAGAGCTGCGAACGCAGCAGCTTGCTTGCGAGCACCAGTCCAAGTACGATCCAGATCAGCATAAAGACAATCACCAGCCAGGCCCAGTCGCCTGCCTGGCGGTTCACCATAATCACACCTATCGTAATAGGAGAAAGCATCGCCGGGATCAATACGCCAACCATCGCCCTCTGTGTAGCTTGTACCGTGTATGCCTGATTATCATGCCGAATGTCCATAGTCCGTTTCCTCCTTATCTTATTCAGGTCTCATAACCGATCTGATGGACATGTCTACGAACGGGTGACCAAACATCCGTTTTCTGTCGCGAATAGCTCACATCTTGTATAATGGAATACAATGCCAGATACATATCACTCGTTCATAGAAAAGCAAGACCGGTGCTGATCACAGATATCGAAATGCCCAGGCTGTCCGGCAATGAAATGGAGAGCTTCGTACATGCGTAAGCGCTAACAAACCCTGCGATAACGGAAATATCGCATACCGAAGAGCACCACCCTATTATCCTGATCATGTTCCACATGCAGACAAGGGCCTCACGGCCAAGGAGGAATGGCAATGAACATACGCTACGACCGGTTTCCCGGCGGACGAACCAAAGCGATAACCCTGAGCTACGACGATGGCCGGGAAGAGGACCGGCAGCTTGTCGCCACCATGAATGAATATGGGCTGAAGGGCGCGTTTCATCTCAACTCGGGCCTCCTCGACAGACCCGGCTATCTGCGGGCGGATGAGATCCGGACGCTGTTTGCAGGACAAGAAGTATCGGCCCATACGGCTACTCATCCTTTCCTGGACATTACCCCTCCGGAACGCGTCGTCATGGAGATCATGGAAGATCGCGACACTCTGGAGCGGCTTGTCGGCTACCCTGTACGCGGGATGAGCTATCCCTTCGGGTCCTGGAACGATCAGGTGGTATCGGCCTTGCCCGGCCTCGGTATTGAATACGCGCGAACGACGAACGCCACCAAGTCGTTCCAACTGCCTGCCGACTTCAGTCTCTGGCATCCGACCTGCCATCATCACGACATGCTGGAATACGGTGAACGTCTGCTGAACCATAATCCCTGGAACAACCGAATGGCTCTGCTCTACGTATGGGGGCATAGCTATGAATTTGAAAAGGACCAGCATTGGAGCAAGCTGGAGCAATTCGGACAATTAGTCGGAGGACGCAGCGATATCTGGTATGCGACCAATGCCGAGATCGTCGCCTACATGAAGGCCGTTCGAGAGCTTCGCCTCTCCGTCTCCGGCCGCATCGTGCATAACCCGTCCGCCCTGTCCGTGTGGATTCAAGTGGACGACACGACGATTGAACTCAGAAGCGGTGAGATCAGAGAAGTATGACGGAACCGCAATCAGATAGATATAGATAACGAAACGCAGCAAAAAAAGTAACACAAAAAATCCGGAAACCTTAGCGGTTGATCCGGATTTTTTGTCACTCTCTTCAAAGTCGGGAGCTGCCCCAAAATTAAGCTTCGCCGCCAGTGGTAGGAGGCACGAAGGTACGCTGGGCCAACTCGGCATCCAGCATATAGAAAGCATTGCTGTCCTTATCGATCCGACGGAGCTTCTGAATGATGCTGTCGAAGGTCGCTTCCTCCTCGACTTGCTCATCGATAAACCATTTCAGGAAGTTAATCGTGGCATGCTCGCGCTCATTCCAAGCGATATCCGACAGCTCATAGATCCGTTTCGTTACCGTCTGTTCATGAGAGAAGGCATGCTCGAAAGCATCCAGCAGCGAGGAATAAGCATTCTGCGGATCCTCCATGCCGGACACGTGAGCGCGTTTACCCAGCGTATTGATAAAGTGGAAAATTTTCATCGCATGGAACTTCTCTTCCTCCGCCTGAACAATGAAGAAGTTGGCAAACCCGTCAAAGCTTTCGGACGAGCAGTAGCCGGCCATAGCCAGATACACTTGGGAGGAGTAAAACTCATAGTTCATTTGTTCGTTCAGTTTGGCGAGCAGGTTATCACTCAGCATCAGGTCACGCCCCTTATTTTGTGAAGGTTATCGTTACATACCAGCTTGAACCAGAAAGGGCGCCGTCGTGTTTGCAGCACGCTGTGCTTGATCCCTGCCACTTGCCCGCCTGCAAGGCGTCCTCAAGCGGTCTGATTAGCTCTATTTTACCATGTTCCATGATCTTCCTCAATAACAGCAACGGGGCGAACATGTACATACGGCCCTTATACAGCTTCTCAACGTAGGATATGATTCCCATAAGTGAATCGAGTATTCCTATGCTCAGCGGATGTAACGAATATATGCCTCGGCATAAAAGACTGCTTAATCTCCCAACGAACGAAACGACCGCCTTACGCGCAACCTGCTGCGTGTAAGGCGGCCGTTCTTTGTCACCTAGCCGTTAACGGTCACGACGATGGTCGTTCTCATCTTGGCGTACGTTACGGTGATGGTCGCTTTGCCCTTGCCCGTCGCCTTGATGATGCCATCCTTCACATCGGCAACCCGGATGTTCGAGGACGTCCACAGACCCTCTATTGTCACATCCTGATCGCTACCGTCAAAGAAGGTTGCGGTGGCCTTGGCATCGAAGGTCGCGCCCTTCTTCAGGTCGATCGCGACTTCATTCGTTTTCAGGTATTTCAGCTTGTCGATTTCCACCGGAATATTGATGCTCTTACCGGCCAGGGACACGACGATGATCGCCGAACCCGCGTCAACAGCGGTAACCAATCCGTCCTTCACATCGGCTATCTTATAATTGGTTGACCTCCAAGCAGCCGAATCATTCATTTCCTTCTTGCTTCCATCCGACAGCACCGCCGTCAGGTTGATCTGTACGGAATCGCCCCGCTTCGTGCTGACGAACTTCTTGTCGACCTCGATGCTTTGAATAACGCCGATTTCGACAGGAATCGAGACCGTTTTGCCGCCATAAGTAGCCGTAATCGTAGTCTTGCCGCGGGAAATTGCCTTAACAACCCCATTGGTGACTTGAGCGATCTTCTCATCAGCAGATTTCCACTCCGCTTCCTGAACCACATTCTTTGACGCTCCGCTGCTGTCGGTGGCCATCAGGACGATCGCTTTGCTTTCTCCCAGATCAAAGGACAACGTCATCGGAGTGGCCACCAGCTTGTTAGCCATGTCGACTTGGACCACGATATCCACCGACTTGCCTCCAAAGGAGACGTTGATCTTCGTTTCGCCGGAGCTCACCGCCGTTACCCTGCCGTCCTCAGTGACGGTTGCGATCTTAACGTCGGAGCTTGTCCATACCGCGTCGCTGGCGACGTTACTCGTCGTTCCGTCGGTGTACGTAGCCTTGAGGCTGAGCGTCTTGGACTCGCTCTTAGCGAGGATCAGCTTGGTCTGATCTACCGTCAGCGTCTTGAGCACGCCGACCGATACCTGAATCGTAACCGAACGAGTGCCGAATACGGCCTTCACGCTCGTCGCGCCCGTACCTACACCCGATACAAGCCCTTTGCGGACTTCGGCAATTTCCTCATTGGCGGAGGTCCATACCGCCTTGCTCGTGATATCCTCTTCACGTCCGTCCGCATAAATGGCCTTCACCGTTACTTGCTCGGTAGAGCCGACTTGAAACTGAACATTCTTATGACTGGAAGACAGCTTGATCGGCACGTCGACCGAGATCGCGGCCGTTACCGTTTTGCCTCCGTATGTAGCCTTCGCTTTTGTCACGCCCGCTTTTTTGGCCGTCACTTTGCCTTTCGTTACGGTGGCAATCGCCGAGTCTTCCACGCTCCACTCAGCAACCTGTGTCACGTCCTCCTGGGTGTCATCGCCGTAGAACGCCTTCAACGTGAGCTGGCCGGACTCGTTCGTTTTGACGAACAGCTCCTCCGTATTCAGCTCCAGACGGTTCGGAACGTCAATTTCAACTTTAACTTTGACCGTTTTGTTCCCGTACTTGGCAGAAACCGTCGTCTCGCCGGAGGCATTGGCGCTAACCTTGCCCTTAGTGACGTAAGCCGTGTCCTCATTCTCGGACGTCCACTCCGCTTTGGCTGTTGCGTCCTCTGTACTTCCGTCCGCGTAAGTGGCTGTCAGCTTGAGCTGTGCGGTATCACCCTTCTTCATGTACAGAGTCTGCTTGTCCAGCTCGATCTTCAGGGTCTGATCCACGATAACCTTAATCGTCGTCGATTTGGTGCCGTAGGTCCCTTTGATATTCGTCTGTCCCGGGCCGTAGGCGGTAATTTTCCCCTTGATGACGTCCGCGATCGAGCTATCGTCCGTTTCCCAATCGGCCTTATCGGATACATCTTCCTGCGTGCCGTCCGGGTAAGTGGCCATCAGCTTGATATTTGCGGATTCCCCCTTAAGCAGGGAAAGCTCTGTTTTATCCGCATCCACACGCTTGACAATCTCCACGCTCACCGGGATCGTCACCTGCTGGCCGCTGTACTTGGCCGTGACGCTCCCGGTACCTGAACTATGGCCCGTAACCTTACCATTAACCACCGTTGCGATGGCACCATTATCGATATTCCAGTCAGCCTTATCGGTCACATCCTCGTTGGTGCCGTCGTCGTAATAAGCCGTCAGCTTGACCTGCTCGGATTGGTTCTGTCTAAGGTTGATCTGCTGCTTATCCTTAATCAGCGAGCGCAGCTTCTTGGTGACCGTCACATTCACGATGACGGTCTTGCCCATAAAAGTGGCTGTAAGAGCGGCCTTTCCTTCCTTCTTAGCCGTAACGGCGCCTGCATAGACGGCTACCGTATCCGGGTCGCCCGAGCTCCATTCCGTTTTCACCGATACATTCTCTGTCGTTCCGTTTACGTATACAGCTGTCGCCGTTAACGTAGCCGTACCGCCGACCTCCAGAGTCAGCTCGTTCTTGTTCAAAACCAGGCTTGAAATTTCATTGGCTGCCCATACCTGCTGCGGTCCCGTGAAGCCTCCCGCTCCCAAAGCGACGACCAGCGCAAGCGCCATGATTTTGATCCAATGAAAACGCATCTGTTTCATCTCTCCTGTCTGTTCCTGCCCAAAATAGATAGCTCCTCTTTATATCGACATTCAGAGGCGGATTCTTTAGGTTTTGGCCGAATAATATTCCACCGGTCTTTTCCCGGCGCGGGCAGCTTAGACATGGATCGGTCATAGGACGAATATGCTGGTTATAGCCACTCTGCGGCCCGGCCGCAGCATTGCCCGTACGAAAAGGAGAGGATCGCCTTTATGCAAATTCATGTCGTTACGCCCGGACAGTCTCTCTATCAGCTCTCGCGCGTCTATCAGGTGCCGGTGGCGGCCATCGCCGACGCCAATGAGCTGCACACTGCGGAAACCCTGGTCGTCGGCCAGGCCCTCGTCATTCCCATCGTCGGCCAATACTACGTCGTACGCCCTGGCGATACGCTCGGCGGGATCGCCGGAGAGCATCATCTAAGCGCTCAGCGCCTGGCGGATGTCAACGGATTGAATGCCGGGGAACCGCTCCAGGCAGGCACCCGGCTGTATATTCCTCCGGCACCGCGACGCAGCGCAGAGACGAATGCCTATCTCGAGCCGCGGGGTGGAGCGGTCAGTCCGGCCCTCACGAGAGCGGCCCAGGAAGCAGCCCCCCATCTGACCTACCTCGGCCCGTTCAGCTTCCGCATCCGACGCGACGGAACCCTCGAGCGTCCGCCTCTAGGGGACCTTCGGAAGATTACCCGCGCGCAAGGCGTCACGCTGATGATGGTCGTCACCAACCTGGAGAACGATCAGTTCAGCGCCGAGCTGGGCGAAGTCATTCTGAATGATACGGGGCTACAAGACAAGCTGCTATCCACGATTATCGCGACGGCCCGCGAGCTCGGCTTCCGGGACATTCACTTCGATATCGAGCATCTGCGGCCCCAGGACCGCGAAGCCTATAACCGCTTCCTGCGCAAGGCCGCCGCGGCTATTCACCGCGAGGGGTTCCTGATGTCCACCGCCCTGGCACCCAAGACGAGCGCTTCCCAGACCGGGGCCTGGTATACGGCTCACGATTACAAGACCCACGGCGAGGTGGCGGACTTCGTCGTGATCATGACTTACGAATGGGGCTATAGCGGAGGGCCTCCGATGCCCGTGTCTCCGATCGGTCCTGTCCGACAGGTGCTGGAATACGCACTGACCGAGATGCCCGCTTCCAAGATCATGATGGGCCAGAATTTGTACGGCTACGACTGGACCCTGCCTTATGTGCCTGGAGGCGCTTATGCCAAGGCTGTCAGCCCGCAGGAGGCAATTCGCCTGGCCCGAACCCACCATGCTCGGATCGATTACGATGCCAAGGCTCAGGCGCCTCACTTTACGTATTGGGACCCCTCCGGCAAAGAGCATATCGTCTGGTTCGAGGACGCCCGTTCCATTCAGGCTAAGTTCGACCTGCTGAAGGAGCTGGAGCTGAGAGGAATCAGCTATTGGAAGCTGGGCCTCCCTTTTCCGCAGAACTGGCTGCTGCTGGAGGATAACTTCCAGGTCGTGAAGAAAGACTAGGATACACAAGCGGCCGGAGCGCTGCTCGAACGGGGAGCAAACATCTTCTTAATTACTGTACGGTGGAAGCCGATGATATAAGATAATAGAGCTTTTCATGTACGCGAGGTGAACTAGCATTGAGAAACTCCAGATCCAAATCGCGCCGCAGGCGGCGGAGAATACCTGTAACCGCCGCCGCTGCCGTCCTCGTTCTAGGCTTGGCGGCCGCCGCCCATGGCTACCTGCAGCCCTACCGGCCTGACGCCAGGGCACTATCGGTGCTGCATAGCCAGGGCAGCGTCCGCGTGACCGATGGTACCGATTGGCTCAGCTTCGAGCCTGAGGAGCGCATCGAGCCCGGCGTGATTTTCTACCCGGGCGGGCTCGTCAAGCCGGAGAGCTACGCCCCGCTGGCCCTCGCACTCGCTGAAACCGGACATGCTTCTTATATCATCCGCATGCCGCTCCATCTCGCCGTCCTAGGCGGCGACCGGGCGCTAGATCTGATCGTGCAGCAGCCCGACCATTCCTTCGTGATCGGCGGGCACTCGCTTGGCGGCGTCATGGCCTCCCGATTCGCGGTGAGTCATCCCGGCCAGGTCAAGGGCGTCTATTTCCTTGGCTCGTATCCAGACCCCCAAGGCGCTCTGACCGATTACGCGACGCCCGTGCTGTCGCTGACCGGGTCACTGGACGGTGTCATGAACCGCAACAGGTATGAGGAGGCGCGCAGCCTGCTTCCTGCTTCGACGCAATACGTCAGGATCGAGGGAGGCAACCACTCCCAGTTCGGCAGCTATGGTCTGCAGAAGGGCGACCATCCCGCCGTCCTGACGCCGGACGAGCAGCAGCAGCGGGTCGTGCAGGAGCTCGAGGCTTGGCTCAAGCTGGCGAAATAGCATCCGATCCTTTGCTTACTTATCGATTTTGATCGGCATTCCTTGCGGAAGTAGTTTCGCGGTCAACGACGCCAGATCTTTTTCTCTCCAGGTATCGTTGAAAAAGCTTCTTAACAATGCCACTCTACGGAACGTCAATCCCCACTCGCTATCCAGTGCCATAATAAATAAAACCAAACCTCGAGAAGAACCTCAAGGTTTGGTTTTCCAGATGAACCCTCTCGCGTTAGCTCCGGATCCCTTCGTAAATGGCCTCACAAAGGTCTACCGTAAATTGACCTGACATCCCTTCCAAAGCAGTATTGGTAAATGCCACCACGCTAATCTGCTTTACGGGGTCAACGAACCACGAATGACCATAGGTCCCCCCCATGCGCCAAGTACCCAGAGATTCGGACGTTGCTGCTGCGACTGGATCCTTTAACACCGTAAAGCCAAGGCCGAACCCTCGTCCCGGCCAATACGCCATTGGAAGATCACCAATCTGATTCGTCGTCATTTTATGAACCCAGCTTTCCGACATCAGAGGCGCCCCACCCTTCCGCAACGTTTCAAGCAGCTGCAAAAAGTCTCCTGCACTACCAACCATACCTGCGCCACCCGACTGGTAGGCCCGATTATCAAGTGCCCGCATAGGGGAAAGCCGGAAGCCGGCCGTACCTTCCACAAAGGGGTTCGTATCCAAATCATCTCGCAAGCGACGCGGCTCAGGCGTATCATTCGCATAAGCAGCGGACAGCCGCTCTGGGTTAACGGCTATAAAACCTGTATCTTGCATCCCGAGCGGTTCTGTCACCAAAGAGCGTACGGCTTCGCTTAGTGTTGTTTCCGTAACCTTGGCAATCACTGCACCCAATACATCTGTAGCTATGGAATATTTCCACTCCATGCCTGGCGTGTAAAGAAGCGGTGCGGAAGCAAGCCGGCGCAGATTTTCTTCCAGGGTGATATCCGTTTGGTCCATTCCATCCGATACGCCAGCCTGTTCGTACGAGTCTTGTTCCTTCTGGAAGAAACGGTAGGTCAAACCCGCCGTGTGGGTCAACAAATTTTGAATGGTCACGGTTGCGAGCTCACCACTCTGCAAACGGGGACGAAAATCAGGCAGCCATTTGTCCACATGATCATCCAGATGAAGTCGGCCTTGCGACAAGAGTACAAGCGCTGCCGTCGATACAATCGGTTTGGATACGGAAGCAAGCCGGAACAACGTATTCTCTTGCATGTGTCGGTTCTTCTCACGGTCTGCATAACCTAGAGCGCGGCTATAATACTCTGTCCCCTGAATCGCCACTTTAA
Organism: Paenibacillus filicis; assembly: GCF_038070315.1. Classification (NCBI taxonomy): domain Bacteria; kingdom Bacillati; phylum Bacillota; class Bacilli; order Caryophanales; family Paenibacillaceae; genus Paenibacillus; species Paenibacillus filicis. Next base: position 126,211 of record NZ_JBBPCC010000019.1, read on the forward strand.
GGACAGCACCCACCAACCTTTTTTCGGAAAGCGTACGCTCGATGACTTCATCGATGCGTGCTTGCAAGAGATCTGAATTAATAAGGTTTGAAACGTTTTTATTCAACGACAGTCACCCTCTCTATAAAGTTAAAGCATGGATTAGCTTAAAGAATGATTTTATTTTAATCATAAATCAGCCTGAATTACATGGATAATTCCTTTAAAATACACAAAATGACAAATGATAATTAGTTATTTCAAAGCATATACTTTTAATTCAAAGGGGGACCTATCTATGGATCAAATTGAGCAAAATATGGTGTACCACTAATGGAAAGAGTGAAGCCGGAAGCCTACAGCATTGCTTCCATCTGACGTTGATTCAACCGCAATATCACGCCTGCTTCGAATGCAGTCCTGCCGATGCTTCTCATCCTCACCCCACGTCCTATGAAACCAAAATTGCAAAAAAAGAAGCCCCCGTCTTTACCCGAACGGGGGCTTCTTCGCTTACATATTTATTCGTCTTCCTTGAATATCGGTTGGATGCGAAGCTCGAACCCGAACTCCTTCTCGCTCAGCCGATAAGACTCGAGCAGCTCCGGTCCGCAGGAGTTGGAACCGATCCCGCTCAGCTTGTAATCGAGCTGGACGATCGTTTCCTTCCGCCGGACCAGCTCGTAGCTGTGTGCGGCTTCCGTCAGATCCTGCGGTGTAAAGTGCGACGCATTGAACGAGAAGGCCTGAGGAGCGTCAAATCGCAGCCCCATCCCCAGCTCGCTGGAGACGATCGCCCATTCGGTCGCATAACGCGAACCGTTCTCCTGCGGCATGATGTAGTCCTCGAACATCTCATCCACGGTGAACAGGTACTTCCCGCGCTTGGCACTGTGCCGCTTGTCGATGTAGCTTTCGTGAGGTCCGTAGCCGAAGTACTCCACTTCCTCATTGCCCGGAGGCATGATGAGCTGCAAGCCGAAGCGCGGCAGGAACGGCACATTTTCTCGGACCTTGACCTGTGTGTTCAAGACAATCGCGCCATTACCTTCGACCCGCCACTGCGCCTCACCGTGCAGAATCGGCGAGCGGGAGTAGCCGCCCAGCGAGTAGCTGACCGCAATCTCGACGGCGCCTGAGTCCAGCGTAGTCCATTTCGCTTGATACACCTTCATACCGGCCCGATGGAAACCATCCTCCTGCCAGGCATGACGGATGTTCCGGTCATTGTCCGTCGGAGCGCGCCAGATATTGAAGCCCACAGGTCCATGAAGCAGATTGACTCCATGTTTCGACAATTGCACGAAGGTTCCGTCGTACAGATCGAAGACATACTTGAAGTCGAACCCGGTCAGCTCCAGCAGATGCCCGTTCTCGGCAGCCTGCAGCTGGAAGCCTGCGGATGCCAGAACCGCCGGGGCCGGTGTGGCTTCGGCTTGGCCGACAGGCAGCTCGAACTGTTCAAAGGTCACCTCATGGCCAGCCTCAGCCCAAGGCGTATCCTGCCTCGTGCGAACCGTCACCGTGAGATACCGCCGGCCGCCCGGCGAGAAGAGCGATGGGTCCAGCGGAATCGCAACGGCTTGCGTCTGCTGAGGACCGAGCGCATCCAGACCTTCCAGCGCTCCCTGAGCCACCGTCTGGCCTTCCTGCTCCAATCTCCAACTGAAGGCCAGAGCGGACAAATCGATGAAATCATAACGGTTGGTCACTGCCAGCTTGCCCACTGCTACATCGTCCGCTTCGATCAGCACCGGCGCGATAGCCTTCTTCAGCTCCAGCAGTCCGGTATGCGGTTTGCGGTCAGGCGATACGAGACCGTCGATGCAGAAGTTCCCGTCATTCGGCTGATCGCCAAAGTCGCCGCCGTAGGCAAAATACGACCGGCCGTCAGGTGTCTCCGTCTTGACCCCGTGATCGCACCATTCCCAGACGCAGCCCCCCATCAGGTTCGGATACTTGTAGATGACATTCCAGTAATCCATCAGGTCGCCGGGACCGTTACCCATCGCATGGCTGTATTCGCATTGGAATAAAGGCTTTGTTTTCGTGTTATCCTTCCCGTACTCTTCCATATAACCATATGTGGCATACATTCGGCTCTCGACATCCAGACAATCCGTGTCCGTGTCGCCCTTATTAATAGGGGCGGCTCCCTCGTAATGAACCGGCCGCGAAGCGTCACGCTCACGAGTCCACCGGGCCATCGCCTTATGATTCTCGCCATAGCCGGCTTCATTGCCGAGCGACCACATCACGATGCAGGTATGGTTCTTGTCCCGCTCTACCATGCGCTCCATCCGGTCCAAGAAAGACGGCTGCCACTCGGCATTATCGGTCAGCCGGTGGATCGTTCCCTCGGCCACCTCTGCCTGGCTCATGCCGTGGCATTCCAGATCGGCCTCATCGACGACATAGAATCCGTACTGGTCGCACAGTTCCAGAAACCGCGGATCGTTCGGATAGTGGGAGGTCCGCACCGTGTTCACATTGTGCAGCTTCATCAGATTTAGATCTTTGATCATATGATTCAGCGGAATCGTCTGCCCCAGTGTCGGATGCGAATCGTGACGGTTAACGCCTTTCAGCTTGACCGGTTGCCCGTTCACCTGGAAGACACCGTCCTGAATGCGGATCTCGCGGAAGCCTGTACGGAAGCGAAGCGCTTCGTCGCCTGCTTGAAGCTCCAACTGGTACAGATACGGATTCTCGGCATTCCACAGCTCCGGCGCGTCCACCGCCAGCTCGATCACGCCCTGTCCGTCAATCACCGCGCTGCCCGAAGCGACGCTGCGCCCTGACTTGTCGCGCAGCTCCGCCTTAACCTCCAGCTTGCCGGTCGTCTGGACCTCACTCCGCAGCACCGCGCGGCTGTAGTCGGAAGCCAGCTCCTGCCGGTTAAATATGTCGCGAATATGCGCCTTCTCGCGCGCGAGCAGATACACATCCCGGTAAATACCGGAATAACGCCACAGATCCTGGTCCTCCAGGTACGTTCCGTCGCACCATTTCAAGACCATCACCGCGATCCGATTGCGGCCAGGACGCAGCTGGGAGGTCACTAGAAACTCTGCAGGGATACGGCTTCCTTGGCTGTAGCCCACATAGGCTCCGTTCACCCATAGATAGAAGCAGGCATTCACGCCTTCGAAGACCAGATACTGCTCCTTGCCGTCCCAGTCCGCCCGAAGCTGAAAGTCTCGGACATACAGCCCCGCCGGGTTCTCGCCCGGTACAAACGGTGGATCACAAGGGACCGGGTAGTTGATATTCGTATATTGCAGCTGATCGTAGCCATTCGTCTGCCAGCAGGATGGAACGATCAGATCATCCCATCCGCTGACGTCGGTGTCTACTGCATAGAAACCGTCGGCCGTGTCCTTGACGCTAGCGTTATATTGGAATTTCCAGCTCCCGTTCAAGGTCTGGAAGTAAGGGGAGCGTCCACGCTTGCCCGTAGCCGCCGTCGCCTGATCCTGATAAGGAATAAAGGACGCCCGCGGCGCCTCGCGATTTTCCTGAAGCACCTTTAAATTCTCCCAATAAGGGGTGACACGTATCATCAATACCGCTCCTTGCGTAAAAGAATAGTTTGGTTGATTCCATGATCCAGGCCCGTGGGCAGGACGGAAAAAGAAGAAGCCTGGGCTCACGTTTTGTAGCCCAGTCTGGAGACTGCGCAAGCTCCAAGCCCCTTCTCAGGGCCTGGAGCTCGGCATTCATCTAATGCGGACCCGCCGCTTCGCAGCTGCTGGTCCTGCGTATGAACCCTCCGGCCAGCCTCGCCAGCCAGCCGGAGTTCGCCGCCGCGCGTCAACCTCTAGGCTTGCAGTGTCAGCGCGTCGCGCCGCAGGTCCAGCCATTCCCGCTCCGCTGCGGTCAGCTTGATGCGGGCGCCTTCGTCGCAGGACTGCAGCTCCGCCAGATTTTGCGCACCGATCAACGCGCAGGTCGGGAACGGCTGCTGGAGCACATAGGCGAGCGCGATCTGGATGACGCTCGCTCCCTTCGTCTTCGCCAGCTCCTCCGCACGGCGCAGCCGCTCCCAGTTGCCGTCGTTGTAGAACACGCGCACGACATCGGCATCGTCCCGCACCTCCGGAGAGAAGCGCCCGGTGAAGAAGCCCCTCGCCTGCGAGGACCAGGACAACAGCGGCAGGCCGGTACGCTCGTGCCAGTCGCAGGTCGCCTCGTCGGCAGATACGCAGCCTGCCCAGAACGGTTCGTTCGTCTTCGCGAGGCTCAGGTTCGGGCTGCTGAAGGCGAAGCCGGTGAGACCGTGAGCCGCCGCATACGCATTCGCTTCCTCGATCCGCTGCCAAGACCAGTTGGACGCGCCGATCGCCTGGATGCGCCCGGCTTCCAGATGCGCATTGAGCGCCTCGATAATAGCTCCGACCGGGACATTCTCATCATCGCGGTGCAGAGCATACAGCTCCACCGAATCCGTTTGCAGCCGCTCCAGGCTTTCCGCCAGATCGGAATCGATCGCCGCCTTGTTCACACGCGGTCCATCCTTATTATGATGCGCACCTTTGGTCAGAATAACGATGCGGTCCCGGTTATTTCGCTCTTGCATGTACCGCCCGATCGTCCTCTCGCTGTCGCCTCCGCAATAGCCGTGGGCGGTATCGATCGTGTTGCCCCCGATTTCCAAGTAAGCGTCGAGGTTATCGCATACTTTGCCGTACACCTCCGGACGGAAATAATCCGAGCCCTTGATCAACCGGGAGACCGGTTTGGATACGCCTGCAATTTGAATATATTCCATATTCGTTCGCCCCTCTCTTAAAGTACGATGCGCTTGCTCTCTCTAGCCGACTTCAGACAAGCATCCAGCACCCGCATGTTCAGCACTGCATCGGTCGCTTCGAAGGCAATGGGTTCGCCGCTCAAGACCGTGCGCGCGATCGAATCGGCCTGCAGCGCATAATGGTTAACTACCGGCACCTCGACCTCCCGTCTCTCGCCCTTGGCCGTCACGAAGAAATTAGCCCCTGCATCGGTTGGCCCAACGTAAGCCGAAGGCAGCTCAATCGTCCCGTCCGTACCTAGAATCTCAAGCGTATTGCGGAAGGCCGCCCACATGCCGCAATCGAAGGTCAGCCCCACTGAGCCCGGAAATTCCACCAGACCGGATGCCATCATATCCACGTGGTCATGCTGCTCCGAGAAGAACGCCTGCACCGTCACAGCCTCCGGCTCCTGACCTAGCACCAGCCGGGCTGCGCTGATCGGATAGCAGCCTACGTCGTACAGCGATCCGCCGCCCATGTCCCGGCTGAATCGTACATTTCCCGTGCTCCCGGAGCTATTGAAGGTGAATGTGCCGCGAATCGCCCGCAGCTCACCGATCTCGCCCGCAGCGATGATCTCACGGATCATCCGGTAGCGCGGGTGATGGCGGTACATGAAGGCTTCGGCGAAGATCACGCCCGCTTCCGCGCAAGCCGCCACCATCTCCTCCGTTTCCGAGGCGGTCAGCGCCGCCGGCTTCTCACATAGCACATGCTTGCCTGCCTGGGCCGCCTTGATCGTCCACTCCCGGTGCAGATGATTCGGCAGCGGGATGTAGACCGCATCGATCTGCTCATCGGCCAGCAGCTCCTCGTAGCTGCCATAGGCCCGCGGAATATCCAGGCGAGCAGCCGCCTCCTGAGCCTTCTCCAGCGAGCGGCTCGCGATAGCGGACACCTCGCCCAGCTCCGATTGCTTGATTCCTGGAATCACCGCTCTGAAAGCGATTCCCGCACACCCCAAAATTCCCCAACGCAGCTTGCCCGATGCCTGTGCCATGGATATCCTCCTCTTGGTTCTAGTATCATATTGTCAGTATAAAAGCGTTCAACTAAAATGAAAATATGAACATGTTGCATATAGATAACACTATATTGCTATATATACGGAGGATATCATGAAAAGACAATTCCACTTTCCAAAGATGGATCACCAGCCATTTTTCTGCTTTCCCGACTCGGTCGGCAACTACTGGCTCGACCCTGACCATCGCGTGGACCGCACAGCTGGCTCGCTGAATGACTTCAACATCCACTACGTCGCCTCTGGCAAAGGATTCGTGGAAATCGACGGCGAGACCTACACGTTGAACCGGGGAGATGCCGTGCTGTACTTTCCGCTTCAGCAGCAGATCTACTACTCGAGCGAGGAGGATCCCTGGGATGTCCGCTGGGTCCACTTCTACGGCCACCAGCTGCAGGAATTTCTGACCGAGCACCGTCTGCACCGCGCCAAGCTGTGGACGCTCCGTCAGCCAGCCGCCTGGGAGAAGGCCCATATGGCCCTGCTGGAGGAAGCGGAGAGAAACCGAATTCTCTATCCGACAGCACTGTCCATGCTGACCTATGCGGTCATCATGGAATTTATTCAGCAAGCGGAGCCACTCTCCTCTGCCAAAAATCACCATGCCGCCGAACGGATCGCCGAGCTGCTGCCTCTGCTCCAGAACGAAGCCTGCGAGCCGTTCATTCTGGAGGAATGGGCCGGGCGGGCCGGGGTGAGCCCCTATTACTTCTGCCGGCTCTTCCGCAAGATCATGCATATGACGCCTATGGATTTCGTCACCCTCTGCCGGATGCAGAAGGCCAAGCAATGGCTGATCGAGCGCACGGAATCCACGATCCGCGATATCGCAGAGGAAGCCGGCTATCCCAATACCAGCTACTTCAACAAGCGGTTTCTGGAGAAGGAAGGCATGACCCCGTCCGAATACCGGATGCTCTTCGCCAAGTGAAGCCTGCTGCGGCTATGCCGCAACGCCCCTTCCCCGGCTCTCGAAGGGGATAAACTATTAGGCCATGTCACGGCTTGCTGGAGAGTCGATGCTGGCAAGCCATGGACCTCACGCCCCTGATTTGAACCGGACATGTATGATTCAACCCCCAGAGGCCGTCCGTCTTCACCTATCCGCACTCTTCCCCGTCCCTGAGCCGCATTTCCCACACCCCGCAAGAAAAGTCAACGCCAGGAAATCCCGCTCTCCGCGCCTTGTGCGCCGCTTCTTCCCGCCTGACAAAAATGGATGATTGCCGGAAATGCCCCTGCATCGTAGATTGAGAGCAGAGTCCCGGCTGTGCTATCTGCATCTGCCAACCCTACATCCCATCGCTTGAAAGGAGGAGAGGACTATCCACTCCACCGTCAAATCATCTGCAGCCGAAGCCTCCGCTCCGGAACAGGCAGCCGCAACGAGCCGTGTGAAACAGATCTGGGCCGGCATCGTTCGAGACAAATTTTTATATTTGTTAGCGCTTCCAGGTTTGCTTTACTTCCTTATTTTCCGATACATTCCGATGTGGGGCATCCTGATTTCCTTCCAGGACTATTCTCCCTTTCAAGGCATGCTCGGCAGTCCCTGGGTAGGCCTGGAGCATTTCCGGCGGTTTTTCTCCAATCCGGACTTCCTGCTGCTGTTCCGCAATACGCTGGCTATCAACACGCTGTCGCTTGTGTTCTTCTTCCCGCTTCCGATTGTGCTGGCGCTGATGCTGAATGAAGTACGCAACGCCGCCTACAAGAAAATTGTGCAGTCGATCGTGTATCTGCCGCATTTTCTATCCTGGGTTATTATCGTAGGGATCACCTTCCTGCTGTTCTCCACCGGGGATGGAGCCATCAACCAGATGCTGGTTGCTTTCGGCTTCGAGAAGGTCGACTTTCTGACCAATAAAAATTATTTCTGGGCCATGCTCACCGCCCAATCGATCTGGAAGGACGCCGGCTGGGGCACGATTCTCTTTCTTGCCGCCATGGCCAGCATCGATCCGCAGCTCCATGAAGCAGCTAAGATCGATGGTGCCGGACGTTTCCGCCAAATCTGGCATGTCACGCTGCCCGGAATCCGCTCGGTTATTATCATTCTGCTGATTCTGCGGATCGGCCATATGATGGACGTCGGCTTCGAGCAAGTCTTTCTGATGATGAACGGCGCCGTCTCCGAGGTCGCCGATGTGTTCGATACCTATGTCTACCGGCTAGGCATCAAGCAAGGGCAGTTCAGCTACAGCACCGCAGTTGGCTTGTTCAAGTCGGTCGTAGGCCTGATACTTGTGATCGGAGCCAATAAGCTGGCTAAGAAATTCGGGGAGGATGGCGTGTACTGACGGCGAAAGCCGTCCCTCTGCCTCCAGGCAGACTGTGCGCCTTGTCTCCCTCCCTTGTCAGGCCTACATCTATCAAGCTTCAATCACCCTGCATCCAGAAAGGAGGCGGCTCTCCCTTGATCCGATCCCGAAGCGACCGTGCGGTCGACCTGTTTAATATCTTCTTTCTCGCCATCATCGGCGTCGTGACGTTTTTCCCTCTCTACTATGTATTCGTCGTCTCGTTCACCGACCCGTCGGCCTACTTATCCACGCAGTTTAGTTTACTGCCGAGCCGCTGGAGCCTCGCCTCCTATGAATACCTGATGTCAACGGATGCCTTCCTGCGAGCTATCCGCAACAGCGTTTTTCTCGCCGTCGTCGGCACCGCGCTCAGTCTGCTCGTCACCTCCTGCCTCTCCTACGCTCTCTCGCGTCGGAGATTGCAGGGCCGCAGGATGTTCCTGCTGCTGATCCTGCTGACCACACTGTTCAACCCAGGCATCATCCCGCCCTACCTGCTGGTCCGGGATCTGCATCTGATCAACAGCACCTGGTCGCTGATCCTGCCTGTGCTGACGAGCGGCTGGTACGTGCTGCTGATGAAGGGCTTCTTCGACAGCATCCCGGCCAGCCTGGAGGAAGCTGCTCGTATCGACGGCTGCAACGATGTCAGCGTGTGGTACCGCATCATCCTTCCATTGTCGCTGCCGTCGCTCGCCGCCTTCGGCCTGTTTTACGCCGTGGCGTACTGGAATACCTTCTTCACTGCGCTGCTGTATATCAATGATTTCACGAAGCATCCGCTTCAGGTGCTGCTGCAGAACATGCTGATCGACGCATCCACCGCTGCCGGGGGCTCCGCCGCCGCCGAGATGATGTCGGAGCAGCGCATCCCGCCGGAGACGCTGAAGATGGCCGCTGTCGTCATCGCCACCGTGCCGATCCTGCTCGTCTATCCGTTCCTGCAAAAGCATTTTGCCAAAGGCGCGATGGTCGGTTCCGTCAAGGAATGAGGAGTACGCCGCTGAGCCCCAAGGGCTGGCGGCTTCCTATAGAGATAGAGATACCTGAGCTAGCCGCTGTCCGGATTTCCCGGCAACCTAGCTCGCCCTTATTCCCCATTATTTAAACTTCGGGAGGTCTGTATCGATGAATTGGACTAAAAAATCTTCTGCTGTTCTTGCATCTACGCTGCTCGTCTCTTCCCTGCTCTCCGCCTGCTCCGGCGGCTCCGCTCCGGCGCCTGGCAACACCAGCCCAGACAACTCCAGTACGGGCAAAACGCCCGACGCCAAGCCGACGGATATCAGCATCATGTCGATGTACTACACCCCCGAGCCACCGGGCCCGGACAATGTCGTCGTCAAGGAAATCGAGAAGCGCACGAATACCAAGCTCAAGATTACCTGGGTGTCGCCGAACAATTATGCAGACAAAATTAACGTAACGCTGGCCTCGGGCGATATCCCGGATCTTATCCTGCTGGACGATCCGTTCAGTGCCCAGGTACGCAGCATGGTTGCGCAGGGCGCCTTCTGGGAGCTAACGCCGCTGCTGAAGGATTACCCGAATCTGCAGCAGTATCCGAAGGATTCCTGGGAAAACACGAAGCAAGCTGACGGCAAAACCTACGGGATCCCCCGTGCCCGTCCTACCGATGGAGGCGGCTTCCCTTACATCCGCAAGGATTGGCTCGATGAGCTGAAGCTAGAGATTCCGAAGACGACCGACGAGCTGTACAACGTCATGAAAACGTTTAAAGAGAAGGAAATTGGCGGCAAGGACACTGTGCCTTATGTAGGCTTCGTCGATCAGAATGGCATGTCCTACATGTTCCAATTGCAGAACAGCTTCACCAAGACGAATGGCGACTGGAAGCTGGTCGACGGCAAGCTCGTAAACGTCAACTTGCTGCCTGAAGTCAAGGAAGCTCTCGTGTGGATGAACAAGGCGTTCAAAGAAAAGCTGATCCCTGAGGACGTCGCCGTCATGAAAAATACACAAGCCAAGGACCTGCTGAAGGCGGGACGGGGCGGATTGTTCCAGGATACGGCCGAGGCGGCGTGGGAGCCTACGGAGGAGCTGCGCAAGACGAATCCGAAGGCGGACTTCCTGCCACTCGTATCACTGAACGGTTATTCCAATAAGGACGGCGGATTCTTCGGTATGTACGCGATTCCCAAAACCGTCAACGAAGCGAAGGTGAAGAAGCTTCTCGCCTTCATGGATTACGGCGCTACCCAGGAAGGCTACACACTGGCCAGCTTCGGCTTGAAGGACGTGCATTACACGGAAAAGGATGGCGTTCTCACTCCGACCGAGCAAGCCAAGAAGGATATCGTCGCCCAGCAGGCGTTCGGTCAGATTTTCCTGAAATACGATCCGTACCTGCGCGCCTACCGTACCGGGATGCCTCCCGATGTACTGGAGCGCAACAAGAAGATCATCGACGAGAAGGCCAAGATCAGCAGCGGCGATCCTTCTGTGGGCCTCGCGTCGGAGACGAACACCAAGGTCGGAACGGAGCTGCGCAAGAAAATTCAGGACGTGAAAACTAAGGTTATCATGGGCAAGGAGCCGATCAGCGCCTGGGATGACTACGTGGCTAAGCTGAAGGCTGATCCGGATATGCTGAAAATTACGGCTGAGCTGAATGACGCCTACCAGAAACGTCAGAGTGCCAAGAAATAAGCTTGAATCCTCCCTCGTACCGATTACGGGTACCAGGGGGGATTTTCCTGTCCTGAGCGGTATGAAGCACTGGCTCCCCCTTGCGTTCCTCCTGCGAACAAGGTAAGTTCAAAAAGCGCATCCAGGGACGGGTACCCTTCAGCCAAGTGAAGCTTTCTGGCGGGGCTGGCCTCACGCTCCATCCCGGGTTTGGGGAGCTTGAGTCATCTTCTAGTGAAAGACCTCCGCCCCGCTGACCGGTCCCCGGCAACAGCGCAATCTGACTTAAAGAAAGGGGCTGCTTATGTTATATGCTTGGAGACAGCTCTGGCATTGGTGGACCCAGCGGACCGGCCAGAGCCAGTTTTACCGCAAGAGCCTGATCCTGGTGCTCTGCATCACAAGTCTGCCGACGGCTGTCATCGGCATCACCTCTTACGTGACCGGACGTGCCCATATCGAGCGCGAGATCGCCAGAAGTCATGAGGCGCTGCTGAAGAAAACGATCGATCGCATGAACGATAATTTCGCACAGCTGGAGCTCGCCGCCACCCAGTGGTCGTTCGACAGCCGATTGGATGCGAAGCTGCGTGATATTAAGCTGAATGAAGAGTATAACGTGACCCAAGGATTGTACCGTTTCCTCGGGGTGATGAAAGGCGCCTATCCGCTCATCGACCGGGTCGACTTGTACCTGGATAAGGATCAGCCTGCTATCATCTCAGATATCGATGGGATCGTACCGATTACGCGCCAGCAGGACCAGCTGCAGTTCCAGAACCTGCTGACGCATAGCCGTGGCGTATTCTGGGACGATACGCTAACGAAGGTCAATGCGCGCAGCAACGAGCCTTATCTGGCGCTGGTCCACAAGCTGCCGTCGATCGGCCAGCCGTATGGCGCTCTAATCTTCTATCTGGATAAGACCCGGCTGGTGCAGATGGTCGAGGAGATGTCGACCGACAATGACGGCGCTTCCTTCCTGATGGGCAAGGACGGCCATCTGATCATCTCAAGACCGGCCGCGGATGCCGATCACGCCGCCCTGGAGACGGCGATTCGCTCCCAAGTGCTCCAGAGCGGCGAGACCAACGGCACCTCGATTCTGCAATGGAAGGGACAATCATATAACGTCTCTCACGGTGAATTCACCAGGCTCGGCGCACAGTGGAAATATTCCACGGCCACCTCGCTCAATCAGCTCACGGCACCCGTCGTCATTATGTCGAGAATTATGCTCGGCGTCGGCTTGTTCGGCCTGCTGCTTGCGGTCCTCTTGTCCTGGATGGCCTCCAAACGGATATACCGCCCAATTGGGAGGCTCTTCAACGTTGTGAGAGATCATTCGGTGCATACATCCGAGCTGTGGCGCGACCGCGATGAGCTCGCCTTTATCGAGAGCCGCTGGAAGCATCTCAATCAGGAAAGCAAGGAGTTGGAGACCCGGCTGGAGCAGGCTTATCCATCTCTGCGCGCTGCCTTCCTGATGCAGCTGGTGCATGGGCATTTCTACTCGCTCAGCGAAGCCGAGACCCGCAGCCGGATGGGCAGCTTCGGGTGGCAGTCCGAATCGCAATGGTTCGTGCTGCTGCTCGTGCAGACGAGCGGATTCGCCAAGCAGGATGGGCGCTTCCTGGAAAGTGAGGAGCAGCTCGTGACGTTCGCCGCGGCCAATATTGCGCAGGAGCTGGTCCGGACGCGAAGCCATCAGGCCGAGATCATCAACTTCCAGGACCTGACCGTCGGCATCCTGCTGTCCTATCCGATGGACCGCACCAAGCAGCAGGTCAAGGAAGAGCTCTACTGGCTGTCGGACGATCTCGTCCGGACGATCAGTTCCCTGCTTAAGATGCAGACCGCCGTCTGTATCGGGCATATCACATCGCAAGTACGGGAAATTCCCCAGCTACTTCCCTATCTACGCAATGCGATCCGCTATCGTGACCTGAAGGAAGACTGTCAGGTGCTCGATCTGGAGGAAATGCTGCCGACCGTGCATAACTCCAGGATCAGCTACCCTTTCGAGATGGAGAAGGAGCTGATGCAGGTTATCCGCATGGGGCAAAGCGAGCAGGCGATGCGCCATATCCATTTATTTATCGGGGAGCTGGTCCGGGAAGCCGGAAGCGAGAAGCTGCTCCAGGAGGGCAGTCTGCAGGTACTGGGCAGCATTCTGCATACGATGCTGGAGACTGGCTTCCCGCCACATGACGTGTTCGGGAGCCAGAATCTATATGAGCAATTGAATCAGCTGCGAGAGCCGGAGCAGATGATCCGCTTCTTCCAGCTCAAGGTCATCGCCCCCTATATCCGCAAGCTGAACGAGCATCAGGACTTGCATATGAAGCAGCTGGTCGAGCAGGTGACGGACCGGATCAGACAGCGGTACGCCAGCGATATTTCCCTGGAGGAATGCGCCGATGCCTTCGGCGTCACCCCCTACGCGCTCAGCAAAGCCTTCAAGCAGATTCATGGCATGAACTACATCGATTATCTGATTCGGCTGCGGATGGACAAGGCGAAGGAGCTGCTGGACAGCACCAGCCTGAAAATCAATGAGATCGCGGAGCAAGTAGGCTATCAGCCCTCGTATTTTATTCGCTTGTTCAAGAAATTCGAGGATATGACGCCGGGGCAATACCGGGAGAGATCGATGTAGCCGGGTTGAAGCGGCAGATATAACAACACGCCTGCAAGAGGCAAGGTCTGATTGACCCTGCTTCCTGCAGGCGTGTTGCGATGAGCTTTAAACTGTTGGCTGGCTGCTTATGAGCTTGCCGGCTTCGGAGTAATGAATGTTCTGTCAGCAAATGTTTGAGGTCATTCGTAGGTTATTTGGTTTTGAATCCAATCCTTGCTTGAGGGCTGGTCTCCTTCCCCCGTACCTAACGCTTAAGCGAGCTCCGGCTGCTTGGCCGCAGCGGCTTCCAGATCCGCCCTCGCTTGAAGTCCTGCCTGGTTCAGCAGATTCCACGGCTTGTTGTAATGCGGCTGGAAGAAGAAATCGACAAAGCCGAGCTCCTCGACGGTCATGCGGTTCTGGATGCAGACCGACAGCGTGTTGACCGATTGAGTCAGATCAGCCTTCGACAGCACCTGAGCCCCTACCAGTCGGCCGTTTTCTGTCTCGTAGACGAGCTTGATCAAGGCCTGTTCGTAGGTCGGCATAAATTCCGGACGATAATTGTCGGTCACGACCGTCGAGCTTACTGCAAGCCCGGCTTCTACAGCTGCCTGCTCCGTCAGTCCGGTCGAGGCGATGTTCAGCTCAAAAATCTTGATGCCCGACGTGCCCTGCGTTCCCATATATTTCACCTGCGGCTGCTTCAGATTCAGCGCTACGAGCGTCCCCATGCGGACCGCATTCGTCGCCAGCGGGATGTACGCCGGCTGACCCGTCGGGTTATAACGGATAGCGCAGCTGTCACCCGCCGCATACACATCCGGGCAGCTTGTGCGCATATATTCGTCCACGATGATCGCCCCATTGGGCAGCATGTCCACCTGATCCTTCAGCAGACCGGTATTCGGACGGAATCCGATGCACATAATAACCAGATCCGCCTCATATTCGCCAGCCGTCGTCACGAGCCCGGTCACCTTGCCTTCCTGCCCATGCAGCGATTGCACGCCCTGGCCCAGCGCCAGCTCGATACCATGCTCAGCCATATCCGCCTCGACGATATCCGTAAACGTCTGATCCAAATACTTGAACATCACGCGCGGCGTGTTATCAAACAGCGTCACCTTCTTGCCCAACTGCTGGAAAGCTTCTGCCAGCTCTACGCCGATATAGCCGGCGCCGACGACCGCGATCCGCTTGGCGTGGGCGGCTTTCTCGATGATGGCCTGAGCGTGCGCATAGTTTTTGCACAGCATCACGTTGTCCAGCTCCATGCCCGGCAGATTGGGAATGATCGGCCACGAGCCTGTCGTCACCACCAGCTTGTCATAGGTGTCCTGCAGCGTGTCGCCCGTCTCCAGATTCCGGACGGTGACGGTCCTGCGCTCGGTATCGACCGCTAGCACATCATGCCGCATCCGGGTCTGAACGCCCAGCTCTGCAAGGTTGTCAGGATGCGCGTAGAATAGCTCCTCCGCATTGCGGACGACTCCGCCCACATGGAGCGCGATGCCGCACGACAGGAAGGAAATGTTGTCGTTGCGCTCGTAGACGGTAATAGCCGCCTCCGGGTAACGTTTGGCGATCTGAAGCGTAGCGGCGGTTCCTGCGTGGGTGCAACCAATGACGATGACTTTCATGGTGATGACCTCCTCGTGAAATTAGGTTGTAAGTTTTTAAATTTGGAATATTGAAAATATGGATAGGGTCGATGTTTGTGAATACATTCACATGATGTCGGAAAGCTTGAGCGACTCTCGTGAAATAAATCACAATGTCGCCGATGAGTTCACTATAAGCCACCCAGCCTGTAATTGCAATAGGTAAGTGAAAATAATCACAAATTAGACAAAAACCTGTCCCTCCGCGCTTTTATCATACCCTGGGGACTGCCAAAGCATTTCTTCATCGGCAGCCGCTGTCGGTATAGGTGGCGGCCTTCGCTCGAGCGATGGGTATGCTTCTGGCCCTTATCTATCCAGATACATGTTGAGTACGTCTACATCCTGCCTTCAGATGCTATGACTGGATATTCCGTAAAAATCTACACCTAGGGATATACGACCGTCAATATATCCCCCATCCGCAGCATTCCCTCGCGCTCCACGGAGCAGACAATGCCGCGGCGCTGCTTGGCCTAGCGGACGAACTTCGCAGCCGTTCCGATGGCACCGCTGACCCGCTCGATGATATTGCCCGGATCTTTACAAGGCAGGTTCTCTCCCTCGCAGATTAAGCCGACGCGATCCGGCACCAGCAAATCTTGCCCCTGCGGGAAGCCGTGTAAATCCTGCCATGCCCGCGACCAGCACATTGGCCCCGAGCCATTCCGCCCGCACCTCCGGAATGCCAAGCGCCTCTGCGATCAGCGCACACTCTTCCGCAGATACGATGCTAATCTGACGCCGGTTGGCGATCAGCGTGCCGCGGGGGTAAATCTTCTGCCGGCTGTCCGCCGGACGGAGCAGTCCGTAGTGACGATCCCCGGGAATGCCTCCGAGCCCGATCTCAATTTCTCCGGCCCGGCGTGTCACAAAGGTCGACGGCTCATCCGCTATGTATACATCCTTTACGGCAATTTCTATTCTTTTCATGATTCCATTCCCCCAGCTTTTCCATGAATGAAAGCATCGGACCCGAGCAAAGGATGGATTACTATCCAATATTCCTTTTGTTCGATACGGCGATTACCTATTCTCTATTTACAGGATGCCAGCGGGGCTGCTGGATTATTCTCTTTCCCTTACAAGCTGCAGAGCTGTGGGGCTATGGCCTTGAAGCCACGACTTTCTCTAGCTAATGGCGTGAGTCTCTGCCAACGGATTCTTTTTCTGGTATGCTGGGGATAATCGTTTCCACATCATCAGAGGAGGGGTCTCATTGATGAAGGCCGCGCATATCGAACGGATCGTCTCCATCTTCCCCTGCTTCGCCACCGTTTCGGCTGAGGCCTGGAGTCATCCAGATATCTCCGTCGTGCATGCGCCTGCCGCTTATGCCATTCATGAAGGAGAGATGCTGCAGCATGCGGTATTTCTGCTGGACGGCTGTGTTCGCGTCTACAAGGTCGGCGAATCCGGGCGTGAAGCGACGCTGTACCGAGTGCGCAGCGGAGAATGCTGCGTGATGATGATGTCGTCCATTCTGGGGGAAGCCCCCTATGAAGCCTCGGCCTCGTTAGAAACATCCGGAGAAGCGCTGCTCCTGCCCGTAGACGTCTACCGTCGGTGGATGGATCTGTACCCGCCGCTGCGCCGATTGATCTACGGCATGTTCACTCAGCGGATGGTCGATGTCTCCAAGGTGCTGGACACCGTGCTCTTCAAGCGGGTCGATCAGCGGATCGCCGAGCTGCTGCTAGAGCGCTCAGATGCGCGGCCCGGGATGCTGCACATCACCCACGAAACGATTGCCTTCGAGCTTGGAAGCGCACGGGAAGTCGTCAGCCGGACGCTAAAGGAGTTCGAAAGGCAGGGATGGCTGCGCGTCGGCCGCGGACGTATCGACCTGCTGGATGTTACAGCCCTTCGGGATATTTGCTCCGCCGTTATGTGACCTAGTCACAGTAACGCCTTCGGCCCATCAGGTATGCTTGTCGCATATCGATCAAAACTCATGATGAGGCTGGAGGTAAGCGGGTATGAATCCGAATGTTGGAGGCGCGGATCGCGTCATTCGCGTGGTGTTAGGCTTGGGGTTTCTATCGTTGTTCATCTTGTTGCCAGGACTATGGAAGCTGGCAGGGCTGCCGGGGTTCATTCTGCTGTTCACGGCATTGACACGCCGCTGTCAGATCAACCGGCTGCTGGGGATCAATTCCTGCCGGATTAGCGGGAAGAGGTAGGTAGGGGCACTTGTAAGGTTAGGGTTAGCAGATTCAGCAGTTCCGAGAAAGGAAAAGGCACGGGCCTATGCGGCTCCGTGCCTCCTAGTCGTCGCTTTGCAGACGCTTCATGAAATCCTCGGCTGCACTGTAGCCCTGCTGGCGCAGGTACCAGTTGTTAGCCGCCGCTTCGACAAGTCCGGCTACATCACGGCCCGGCTGAAGCTGAATTTCAATATGCGGGATCTTGATGTCCATATACTCCGTGAACTTGGGCTCCAGCTCGAGCTCATTGTTCAGTGCATTGTCCTGCCACTTGGTCAATTCGATGTCGAGCACAATTCGTGTCTCGTCCTGGAACGCGCTTCGTCCGTACAGCCGCGAGACGTTCACCAATCCGATGCTTCGTAAAGCGAGGAATTCCTTCGTCTTGCCGCTGTGCGTGCCGAGAATCGTCTCGGGCCCGATCTTCTTCAGCACGACGATATCGTCTGCGACTAGCCGGTGACCGCGGCGGATCAGCGTGTGCGCTGTCTCGCTCTTGCCTACGCCTGACTTGCCGCGCAGCAGGATACCGATGCCGGATACATTCACGCAGACGCCGTGCACAGCCATCTCCGGTGCCAACGCCTTCGCCAGGTAGCTGTCGATCAACTCAACGCAGCGGGCCGTCGGCATGGAGGTGCGCAGCAGCGGAATCTTTTCTGTCTCGCAGTGCTTCTTGAGGTAAGTGAGTCCGTCGAGGTTCCGCGTCACCACAAAGCAAGGCGGATGATACTTGGCAATATTGCCGATGTGCAAATTGCGCTCTGCCTCGCTCAGCTTATGCAAGTAATTGATTTCCTTGCTGCCTAGCACCTGCACATGTGCATGCGGGAAAAAATCGAAGTACCCGACGAATTCGAGTCCCGGGCGATTCACACGCGGCTTCGGAATCACCGCATTCATATACTCGCTGCCCGACAGCACCTCGAACGAGAATCGCTGGACCAGGTCATGAACCGTAACCGATTTCATGGTATGCTGTTCTCCTTCCTTTTTGCCAGAACGGCATGGGGTTGAACATAGATATTCTACACCTGTGGCGGATTCCCTTTTTCACGCTACACTTCTATTTTCCGGTCCAAACGGCCGTCCAGCACTGTGTTGATAAAAACAAGCTCCGTCGCCGTCATCGTCTGGTCCTTGATCTTCTGCAGCCAGCTCCAGTCGAGCCGGTCTTCATTGTACGCCTTGCCCAGCACCTCGTACAGCATCTCCCACTGCCAAGGTGCGAGCTTCATCGGCTGAGTCATATCTTCGTCCTCCTTATCTGTAGGTGTGCTGTTGTCGGTATTGTCTGATGCTTCATCGTAATTGGTGAGCCGGTGCGTCGCGATCAGGCTGTTCAGCTTGTCCGCGTAACGCGGATCGGTCGCATAGCCGCAGGCCAGCAGCATCGCCGTCTGTGTCTGAGGCGAGGACGCTTGCCGGACGCGCGTGTACCTCTGTGCCTGGAAGAGCAGATCCTGGTCGCGGAAGCCATCCGCAACGGTATCGTAGGCGCGCCAATAGGCCGTCACGCCATCGTGGCGGACGCCGTCGTACACCTCCCACGTCTTCGTGGAAACGGTGCGCCCGCTCCAATAGGCGTTGGGCAGGCCGCTGCCGGCCTTCAGCCCGACGAGATTGTTCCAGCTGTGCAAGGTGCAGCCGGTCTCCAGCATCGCCTGCGCAATGCGGACAGACGGGAAGATAGGTGAGCCCTCGGCGCGCAGCTTGACCGCCATGGGCGCGATAATCGCTATAAAGGCTTGGGGCGTGAGAGCCATCAGGGACATCCTTTCTGGTGAGTGATGGGGGATTTCGTCATGTGCTTGATGCATCTTGCGCTTTCTGGGAGGAAAGCTCTGCATGCTGCTTGGGGCGTCGAGGATCTTGCTCCCCGGATTGCTGCAGTGTGGCAGGCAGGTCTATTCTTTGCGGTTGCGGAGGATTCGCCCCCGGTGGATGCAGAGACTTGCTCTGCATCTGGGCAGCCGCAGCGGCGACCAGGAAGGCATTGGCGAAGGTCAGTGCGTAGAGGCGCCAGTCGGCGCCATTAGCTCCTACAGCCAGTTGTGCGACCAACAGCACGACGAAGGCAATGACGACCGCGTAGTAATCGGTCGGCCAGGGCAGGTAGCGGTCGAGCAGCCCCTTCGTATACTGCACGATGAAAAACGTAAGCAAAGAGGCGCCGCCCATCGTGGACAGCGCCTCCCAAGTGAAAAACGATTGCTCCATGCTACGAACCGACTCCCTTCCATAGCAGATTAATGAGCCCCGCGATCAGCGCAGCCATGACCGTCCGCCATAGCCACGTCTGATTCTCCGTCAGCTCCTTGATCTCATCCGCCTTCAGGCTATCGAGCCGCTTATGCGCCGAGCGGGTGCTCTGCAGCGCCTCCTTGGCCCGGTCGTCGACCTCCTCGACCTTCTTGGTCAAATCCTTGATCGCATCGAGCTTAGTCTCCAGCCGGGCCAGGTCGAGCCGGACTCCGGTGAGTTGTTCGGAGAGTTTCTTGGTCTCGTCATTTGACATCATTTTGCCCTTTCTGCTCGGCCCGGCCGGGCTTGGGAGTGGTAGTGAAAAAAAGGGACCGTTGTGCGTCTACTGTACGGCAGCTTCCGAATTCTTCAACTCCGGCTTCCTGCTGTAAACATGTGCCAAGACAAGATCGCGATCTTCGGAAGCCATGTTGTAGCTGCTTACAATATCTGAAATCTCACGCTCGCCACTGTCGTAACGCGTAATGCAAGCGCTAGCGATGATGCGGATTTTAGGTAAGGACACAGGCATGACTATTCTCCACCTCCAGTGAGGATTTCGGCCATGATGAGCTCGACGTCGCCAAGACGATTTTTGAGTTCTTCGTTTTGGGATTGGAGCTGTGCAATTCGCTCTGCATCCGTGGGGGGGGCGGAGGGCTTATTGCCTTCAGCCTCTAAATAGGCTACCCAGGCTGCAACTAACTCGTCTTCGGTCGGTTGAGGTGCGTCAAGGTTCCATTCCGCGATGTAAGGGCCTCGTTCAACAATGTCGTAATCTACACCCAGCTTCAGACGGCTGAAATCTACGACATAGCGATAGTGTACGCCTTCGATTTCCTCTGTTTCGTTTGAGGAAATGGGTACAATCTGGTGTCTGGTTCGCCCATCAACACCTAGACGAAGTATAGGCGTAGGTCCGTCATCTTGTACCCTGAAATCGCGGTCTGGAACAGCAGTCGCAAAGAGATGCATGATACTAGAGTGTAAATTCAATTAGCTCATCCTCCTATGCTATTTTTATGACTTCGAAGTTAAGATCGGCATGCAATGATAAAGCTACAGATGCACCACAGCGCGTGAATATTTCAACATATTCTCCGGCTTGCATGTACAGAGCAGCTGTGCCACTCATTGACATAGTTCTGATCCCAGGTTCGGAGCTAACGTCATAATGTAAACGCCGATAGGAAGTTCCGTTAAGAAATACATACATTTCAAATATACTTTTTGCGGGTGCATCAAAGCCTAGCACAATGGTATTTATAAGATATATCCCATTTTGTGGAGCTGTAAACCGATGTATAGATGAATCATAGTTACCAAGATTATCATAGTTTTTTTGTGGAAATTGTACTTTGGTCCAAGTGTTAGGAGCAATCACCTGCTGGGTGTCTAACGATCCAATTGCACGTGCGGCTGGACGCATCCCCCACGTGTTGTCACCCCAAGGATTAGTCACAGCAGTATTAAGGATTTGCCCTGCAGTCAGTGTAATATCTCCATTCGTACTGACCGGCTTACTATTTGAACACATAACCACACCATTGTCAGCCCTTAGGCTATACACATTGCCTGTTCCCCCTGCAAAATCAACCACTGTGTAGCCATTAAAATATGAGGATATGGCAACCAAACGGTTTGATATCATTGCGTTATAAACGCGAGCAAATGAAGAAGTAACTAGAATACCTGTCGCATTTGGAGCAGAAGAATCCATTTTACAATTATTAATTAATGCGGTCTGAACGTAAGTAACTTCAATACCTACCTCTGTAGACGTGCTAATCTTAATTCCATCTAAAACAATGGGGCAGGCACAACGAGTGATAGAAATTTTGGACACAATAAAATTATCCGACAACACTCCTCCAGGGCCACCCCTCAAAAGGATACGACCACTGCCACTAAATCCCGTAATAGAAACACCTTCAGCAAATGTTCCGGTTCCAAGTACAATATCAACGTTATGATTCAAAATCATTGGTACCAAACTGAAAGCCTTAGCAATCGTTTTGAAGGCGCCCGATGCACTATTAGCTAGTCCAGTGTTATTGTCATTGCCGTCCGTCCGCACATAGTAGGTGATATCGGCTGTTGTCTTGGTCGGCACGGCGTTATCCAGCTTGCTCTTGTCCGGTGCGCTCATCAGCCCAGCCGCCGACGTGGTAGCCGGGGCAGCCGAAGCCTTCGCATTCCACCCAGCCTTCTCCGCATCGGTCACAAACCGGTTATTCGCATCCTGCACAATTACGGATGCCGGATGCGTCGCCGGATGCACATAATTATTCGCTCCCGCCGCAATGCCGGCCAGCTTGGCGAAGTCCTCCTTGCTCATGCGGCCGTCTGCGGAAGCCGAAGCTTTTTTGACGACTTCAGCGTCCAATGTATCCATATTGCCGTTAAGATCCGCAATATCGACGACGTCGGTGCCTTCCGGCTTTTTTAAGCCTAGATTAGGTGTTGTCTGCATGTACTCACGCTCCTGTAAAAGTTCGTAGTTGACTCCATGTCATGGCCTTGGCCTGCTGCCACTTGAGCGGCTTGACCGCATTCCACACGGTGTACGTATATTTGAAAGAGTAAGCCAGATGCGCCGGCTTGATCTCATCCAGCAGTTGAATGAATCCCGGCATATTAGCGGGAATTCCCTTAATGCCTACAAAATGAATCTCGAACCGCGACTCTTGGGGATAGTCAATCACATTCACTTCCCCGCCGGAAAAGGCGGCGGCCGCTTCGATGATCATCTGCCTCGTGGTCGTTCCGGTTCCCCGCAGCTTGGCCCGAAGCATTTCCCGACGCCATTCGTAAGACTGGGTACGCTCCGTGTTTAGCCCCAGCTCCGCTTCCCACCGGGCAAGTCCCCAGGTCGCAGTATCGATAAACAGTTGGTCCAACTGCTCGTCGACCCGAAAGCGGAATTCTCCCGCTTCCTCACCTACCGTACCTTGCAAAGCAATCATCTGCCGACTTTCCTTATAGTAGGCAGGCAGGTAAGATAGCAAATCCCTAAAGTATTCGGGAGACGGCCCCCCCTCTGCCTGATCCTCGCCAAACTGCAGAGTATTGTATAACATTTGCCCATATCCCAACCTCTACACCCCCTTGAGCTGGTTCCAGGTGACAGGACCTTTGGGCATCGCATCGCCTGCATACGCAAGCTCCCTCGGCGCCCCCCATACCCCGTCACCCTGCGCCGCCTGGTAGTGCAGAATCTTCATGGTGCTTTTATTGAACACAAGGGCATTGACCTTGCCGCCGCTCGTGTCCGTGTACGTATTCAGCACGACCATGTCCTGATACTGGGAATCCCCCGTCGCACCATTCAACCCGCCCAGGGATGTAAAATACAAACCCAAAAAGCCCCTCGGAGTTGCCGAAGGTTTAATCGTGCGGTCATCGGTTCGCTGGACTCGGGGATGCTCATGCGTCGCTGGGGTAAATGCAGTCGGCTTGCCGATCATCTCGGCCCAATCCACGAGGCCCCATGCTGCGCTGCCTGCAGTCGCTCCAGCCTTCAGCACCTTGGCATTGTTCGTCGTTCCGGTAGCCGGCACATGCTGGTTACCGTCCCCCGTCGGGTGAACGTAATTATTGCCGCCTGCGGCAATACCATCCAGCTTCGCCTTGTCCGCTGCGCTCATCAGCCCGCTAACGCTTGGCGTAGCCGCTGCTGTGGAAGCCTTTGCCGTCCACGAAGCCTTCTCCGCGTCCGTAACAAAACGCTTTGACGTACTTTCCGCCACTTCATCCGCCGTATGCGTATGCGCCTCCGGTGTAAACAACGCAGGTTTACCTGCCACCTCGGCCCAATCCACCATGCCCCACGCTGCACTGCCCGCCGTCGCTCCGGCCTTCAACACCTTGCCGCCGTTCGACGTTCCCGTCGCCGGTACATGAAGGTTGCCATCTCCCGTAGGATGCACATACGCATTAGCTCCGGCAGCTACGCCGTCCAGCTTCGCCTTGTCGGCTGCGCTCATCAGTCCGCTCGCACTTGGCGTCGCTGCAGCCGTTGACGCCTTAGCCGTCCACGAAGCCTTTTCCGCATCGGTAACGAAGCGGTTATTTGCATCCTGAACAATGATCGAAGGCGGATGATTCGAAGGATGCACATACGCGTTAGCCCCGGCTGCCACACCAGCCAGCTTGGTCTTTTCTGCCGTCGTGAAGTCCTCCGTACTGAGCTGCTTGCCGGCTATTTTATCTACCTTGGTCGCCAATTGATTGGTAACATTCGCCGCAAAGTTGGGGTCGTTATTCAATGCAGCCCCCAGCTCCTGCAGCGTGTCCAACGCTTCCGGCGCCGCACCGACCACGGCCTTGATCCGCTGATCGGTCTCCGTCTTGGTGTAAGTCGCAGCTTTGTCCGCCTTGGTGGTCAGCTCCGTATCTACGTAGGTTTTATTGGCCTTCACACTTTCCACAGACGCAAGACGGTCTTCGGCGGACAGCACTCTGGAATCGTTGGCCTTTTTGTAGCGATCCATCTCAGTCTGCGTAGCCGTGAGGCTTGTTTGCAGCACATTGATGTCGTCCGCCTCCACTGTATCCCCAGGCGTCTCGTACGTTACATAGAGGACCGGAGCCGTGCTGAAAGCCCGCAGCATCCGGCGCCAGGGTGTTTCGGCCGGAACGGACACGACGAAATTAGTCACTGGCTCCCCTGTAAACCGCGATCCCGTGTAGACCTGGATGCTGCTGTTCACGATATTATCGTGGGCGAGCGGCCCTTCGTACTTGCCTCCGCTCGTCCGCAATTCCTCTTCGATGATGTAGGCACCGCCATCGCTGCGTTTATTCAGCTTATCGCTGAACCGGTCAATCTCGCTCGGATAAGCCATGCGCTACACCCCCAGATTCACGGTGGCCAGCACCGGGATTTCTTCGGCGTTCAGAGCTACATTCCCGGAGCCGCCGTTCAGCTTAAGCGTGCTGTAATCTACAACACCCGGCGTCTCCAGCAGCAGCGTACCGACCCGTGCGATAGACACATAGGAAACTCCAAAGGCGATTTCCCTTAAGAATGCTTTCAGGGCTGCCGAGAAAGTAGTCGTTACCTGCTGGAGCGTAAAGCCCTGAGCCAGCACAATCGTCGCTGCTACAGCGACCGGCTTGGCCGTCGCGCTCACGACCGTAACCGCCGCTCCGATCGGTGCCTTGCCCGCGCCTGTTGCCGGAGGAGCAGGATCGATATACCGCTGCACTTCCTGTACCAGCGACGGCGAAGCAGGGGCATAGGTGGCATCCACAATCACGATCTTCACCGTCCCAGGCCCGCTCCACAGCGGAAATACTTTCGCAGCCCCTACGCCGGGTACTTCCCCGGCCCACTCCAGGTAGTGGGACTTGTTGCCGCTGGTTGAAGGACGCATCGTATGCTGCTTATACCGCTGCAGCAGCGAGACATCCGTCTCCACATCCTCGCCGGGGATCAACACAGCACCCAACACCGCCGAAGTCAGTCCCTGCACCAGCTCCACCGGCTGCATCGTGCCGAACGGCGTGTTTCCGGCAGTGCCTGGGGCCTCAGCCTCCAGCCGGACTGTTTTCCCGGCCTCCAGCGCCTTGAAAAAGTGCCCGCTGGCATAAAATCTTGCTCCCTCAGGGACCGCCACATTAAACGTACCGGAGCGCACTGCCTTGGTCGCTGCCCGGCGTACAATGCCGAGCTCCCCGGTTCGGCGCTCCAGCCATTCTCCGCTGGAGGTCGAGGCGAAGCCGAGCTTCAGATTGCCTTCCAGATCGATATACGCCTGAGCCAGCTCGGCGGCGGCAGGGGCGAGCGCATCGAAGATCACGCTGCCCTGGCGCTTGTCTACATCGGCGGGGACGCGGTCCAGCATCCGCCGCAAAATCGTTTCATACGTCTGCTGCTCATACAAGTCTTGTCACCTCTTTCGTTATCCCAATACGGCCATAGTCCGAGATCACCGTGAAGGAAACCTGCGCCTGATCTTCTCCCACCTCAATGCGCACATCCTCAATGGCACGAACGCGGTCATCCTGCATCAGGGCTTCCTTGACCCGGCGGGTCAGCTCAGAACGAACGAGCAGCGGGTCGCCGCCCAACAGCTTGCGGAACTCGCTCCCGTAGTCGAAGCTGTAGATCGCATGCTCGAATCTTTCGGTATTGAGTATTTTAAATACCATTTGCTGCACAGCTTCACGCCCGTCGATCATGCCGCCCGCTCGGACACCCAGACCTGGAAGATCCAGCGCATATGTGCGGCTCGGATGCTTGACCCGGCGCAGCGTCACATCGCCGTTCAATACCCCGCCCTGCGGGATCATGGCGACACCACCCGGTCCAGCACGATAAACTGCCCGCCGCCCTGAATCCGCAGCAGCAGCAGCCGATCCCCGGCATAGAGCCCATCACGGATCACCACCTTCTGCCCGGATAGCGTCAGCTCCTGTCTGCGCATGCTCTCCGGAACCAGCAGCAACTCCTCAGGGAGAAGGAAACGCTCGTCCACGCTTACCTCAAGCGGCCTTACGCTGACGACAGTCCCGAAGAGCACCGCAAGCGGCTGGCCGGCGTCGACGGCGCCCAAACTTGCTTTTTTAATCACATCCAGCATTCGGCTTACGCTCATGCTATCACCTTCAATTCCAGATTCATCGTATGCTCGCCCCCGGCGAACTTATGCGTGCATTCCTCGACCAGGAAGGGCTTCTCCAGACCGAGCTCCGCCAGGAAAATGAATACATAGTACCCCGCACGCACCCGGATATCTCCGAGCGCATCGAGACTGAGCGTCCGCTGCTCGCGGTTATGCCTCGTCATGAGGTTGCCGAGCAGCTTCACGAGCTGCGCTTCGTTCATATTGTCGTTGGCCTTATGGTACAGCTGCAGCCTTCCCCATTTGGCGATATTCGCGCTGTCCTGCTCGATATAGACGTCCCGGCCCTGTATTTCCTTGTTATCTCGGACCACCTTGATCTTATTGTACGTCTCTTCGTCGATGGACCGCTTGTAGCTGTACTCATAGAGAAGGCTTCCGTCCCCAATGGAAAAGAAAAGCTTCAGCACATTCATATCCCGCAGCGTCAGCGCTCCGAAATCATCGTACAGAATATAGTTGCCTTCCCCCGCAATGAGGGTCAGGTCCAGCGCCTTCAGCGCAATATCGAGCAGCTTTTGCCCGTCTTCAACCATAGAAGGGATTACATACTTTGTATCCTGCAGCTCCCCCGTATTCATCCCAAGATCCCCAGCGATACGCCGGATGACCGCCGTTGCCGTTGCCTTGGTGAATACATACGTATCGTTGCCCAGCAAATACCGCAGCTGATCGTAGGCCGTCAGCTTCACCTGCTCCGTCGTGTTCTGTTCAATCGTGAACACATAGCCGAAAAAAACAGGCGTTTCCCCTTTCCGGACACGCACAATCGCGCCAGGCTCCAGCTTGAACGCCGAGCTCTGATACAACGCTCCCTTGATCAGCGTCAGATCAACGCTGGACGGCTTGGCGATCCGGCTGGTCTTCCAGGTCATCTCGGAGATCAGCTCGGAGACGTCCCAGACGTTCCCGTCCCGGTTATCGATCAGGATCTCAAACATACGAGGCCCCCTCCGGCAGCTTCAGCTCCCGGCCGATCTGAAGCTTTCGCAGTTCAGCATCGCTGATCCCGTTGAGCTCCTGGATCTCTCGGTACCTCGCTCCGCTCCCCAGCATCTTGGCCGCAACCGCCCACAGGCTGTCACCCTGCACCATGGTGTAGCTGTCCGGTGGAACTCGGTCATTGGCCCGTGTCGGCTCGGCCTCTTCGACCACGGTCCCCCCCTGCTGCGGGTCGAGGACGATATTGACCTTTTTGGCTGCGTAGAATTCGTATTGCTTGAGGGACAACTCATACTCCACGTCACCGGAGCTTGCCGCCGTCTCCTTCCAGTCGAAGCGCTCGATGCTGACCGGGGAGTTCAGTTGAATACCCGTTAAGGCTCCGTCGATCAGCTCGGTCTGGCCGCCCGTGACGACGATACGAATCGGACGCTTGCTCCGCATCCATTCGGTCAGGCGGTCCACATACCACAGCGAAGGCCGCAGTTCTTCCTCCCTCACCTGTACAAAAGGATAAGCTGCAGCCGGGAAGATCCCGGAAAAGCTGATCTCTCGAAGCTTGGGCGTCTGGATGGCGTTGATTTCACCGAGACCGACGATATTGTACGTCTGGCCTTCTCCCCCCTGCTTGATCTCCAGTGACTCGGGGTTAACCGGCAGCCGGAACCAGGACTCCGCATTATTCCAGCCTAGATAAATCCCATAGGGTACCTTCACGCGTACACCCCTCCCGCTGTCCGAGTAAACTCGTCTTGGAGTGAATCGGTGATTTTGCGGACCAGTTCATCGATATCCGCCGTGTTCTTGATGTCCCCTGTCTCCACCTGCACCGTAGGCGTCAGCGTGACGAAGTTCTGGATGGACTGGATATCTGCGAGCTCCCTCATCAGCTTGAGGTCTTCATTGGAGATGTCGATTTCGCCGCCAACCTTGACATTGTCCTTAATTTTTCCAACTTCGTCGACACGATTAATTTTGGCACTCTTACTCCATCCAGAAGTATCAGGGACCTTCTCAGAGTCTATATTTCCAGCATTTACCATGATATCTGATACTACGTTAAATCCGTTATTGAATGCATCCATTGTATTCATCTGCTTCATCTTCCGGTCGGAGAAATCCTTTACTCCGTCTGGCTTATCCGGCGGTTCCAACTTAGGCAGCACTGAACTTAAATCACCAATAATTTTAAAGTCACTTCCAAAAACCGAATTTATCTTCTCAATGATCCAATTAATTCCTTTAACCGTACTTAGGACCATATTCAAGTAGTATCCCTGCATATTGGTGAATAGATCGTAAAACAACTTTTTGACTGCATAGAGAGGTTCGTTGAACACATTCGAAAGAAACTCCGCTACAGCAACGATAATATTCCACAAATAGCCAAACGTATTGTAAAGGGATGCGAAAAAGGCGTAAAACACGCCAGTTACATATCCGACCACCTGTTCTGCGGATATCCCAAACATGCTAAGCACCTCCAGCAGTAAAAAAATGCCGGCGGCAATAGCCAGAATGGGCCACATCCCTGCTAACCACGATACTAACCAGATCACCGCAATAGCAGTGATTGTTAACCCAATAGCTGTAAGAATATTTTGAAAGGTCGACCAATGATTATTAATCCAATCCATGATCGTTCCTGCCATCTGGGCAAAATAATTTAAAGCTCCTCCAAGAATCCCGAACCAGCCTTGAATTCGATTGCTATCAAACAAGTCATTAATCTGTACAAGCAGTGGTTGAAGAGCATCCAAAGCCATAGTGCCTGCATCTGCCAGCGACTGTTTTCCCTTGGTCTGCAGATCATTGAACAGTGTAAACGGGCTATTCCCCGTATCTTTGGCCGTCTCTTCTGTAATTCCTCGCTCTTTGAACAGCTTGTCCATCGCTTCAGTAAAACCCTTCATATCTCCATTCTTACCAAGATCCCCAAGCTTCATATTTTTCATTTCCGCTTCCAGAAAGCCGTAATCCTTGGAAAGCGCAGAGACATCACCATTTAATGCGGCACTAATAGCCGCCATGGCTTGTGGAAATCCTTTATCATTCACATCAAAGGTATTTAACTGGGAAGCAAAATCATTTAATTGCTTCATTTCACTTGTATTGCGAGCACGGTCAAATATGGATAGGGTTCCCTTCAGATACTCCGAGACATCTTCTCCACTATCAACAGCATCAGCTTTGAATTTTAAAAACAGATCGGTACCCGTCTTCTTATCGCCAGTGCGTGCGATAAACATTTGCTTAAGCTGATCTTGCTCCATAGCACCTTTTAATGCAGTTTTTCCCAGATCAACGATAGGTTGAAAATTAAGCTCCATTTCCCCTGCTTTTTCGGCGAATTTTTTTCCCAAGACTATGAATTGAGCAGAAATGAACTTTACAGCCTCTAACATGCTTTCTTTCATACGATTGATCGCCGGCTTTAGCGTATTCGCAGCTTTCTTTAGCGAGTTTCCCAATTGATCAATTAATTGTTTTCCCCAATCCGCTACTTGTTGATGAAATGGAAGCTTGGTTTTATCGTTGTCGGGTCCTGCGGGTAACGCCAGCTGTGGCCCTGCAGGAAGTGCCAATACCTCAGGTGTTACATCAATTGGCTCATTGCCCCGATTCCCAAATGGATGGGATGAACTCATAATTACGATGATCTGCTGGACTACATCAGGTACATCAACCTGGATAGCCACCTGGGCTTGAAGAGCTACATCAAACCGAGCAACAACCGAAAAGAGGTTCTTGCCTGATTTGGAGGACATCCCCATGCTGGATGAGGACAGTTGAAACATCCGCATACTTGAAGAAAATGTAGCCATCCTTCTTTCCTCCTTCCCCGCCATCCCCTTGCCCCGGCTCGGCTTACCCAGCATCCGGCACTCGGGTTGGCACTATTTTCTCCTCGTCCTTGCCCGCTCCCGCTTCTCAGACTCGACGCGGATGTCGATCATCGCGAAGATCGCGGCCTGCTCGCGCCTGGACATGGCCATCAGATCATGGGGCAGAATATGGAGCTCGTGGAGGGCGTAGTAGGCGTAGTTGGCCAAACCGTCGCCCTCGTTGATTAGTTTTTTACTTCGTCCACCAGCTCGCTCATGTCTTGGTCGAAGCCGTTAAGCTCCTGCACGCGTTGGATGAGCGCAGTGTATTCGCCGGGCAGCAGCATCTTGCGGAGCAGCGTCTCGGCGCCCATGACGCCATAAGACTTCTGCAGCTCGGCATCGCGGAGGCGGGGGAAGACGACGCTGGCTACGGCGAGCCGGGCCATATATTCCTCGGGGCTCGTCTCCGTCGTGTACGAGCCGTTCTTGCCCTTGATCCGGCGGGTAGCCGCCTTGCGGCAGTCCTCGTTCTCCGCCTCGGTCATACTGCGCAGCTGCCAAGGGACGGGCTTGCCTTCCTTGTCCTTGAAGCGTTCGGAGACGACGTAGTCCTCCGTCACCTCGCCGATTACATTTTGTGCGAAAAATACCGTTAAATCGCTCATATTTGCCTGCCTTTCTTCCTCATGGAATCGAAATGATGAATCACGGAGCTGAGACGCATCTCGGATGTCCAGACTCGAACGCTACGCACGGCACCCAGCCCCGTCTGTTGCCATACTTACACGCAGAGGCAGCTTCGGCCGATAAGGGCCGATCAGCCCTAGCCCTGCAATTGCGGAGCTGTGAACGAATTCAGCACCTCGACATCCTCGAAGGTGAACGCGATCTCTTCCTCCAGCGCCTCCGCCTCGGTGTCCAGGGAAGCCATGATGACGCTATCCAGGTTCACACCCTTCACGACGACGGTCTGGTTGCCGATGTTCGAAGCCGGCGATTCGTTGACGACCATGATGTCGAAGTACGTATCGACGCCAGTCTTGATGTAGCCGAGCATTAGCTCGCGGAACTTGGAGGTCACGTAGTAGATGGTCATACTGCCGGAGCCTTTCCAGCCCTTGGCCTTATGCTGCGTGCCCCGGCGGCCGAGCGTCTTGATCTCCGCCTTTTCTTTCTCCACCTTGGCTTCGAGCTTCTTCACATAGAACATCTCGAACACTTGCCCGCCGATCGTGGCGTAAGCGCGGCCTTCTTGCCCGCTGATCGTGTTTTTTGCCTCCTAAAATTTTCTGTTAAGAAATGATGCGGAAACCCAACGTTATCAACAATTTTTCGCCTGTGTATTACGGCGGTTTAAGATTGTTTATGCTATAAAAATGGTCAAAAAAATGGTCAAAAT